>CAMPIP010000176.1 GCA_946886425.1 uncultured Actinomycetes bacterium | reverse complement strand
TGATCCACAAGCGCCTCTACCGCGGCCAGGAGGAGGAACTACTGGAGCTGGCGCCACAGCTGTGGGAGTGGCTGTTCCGCTACCCGGTCCCGCCCGGGCCGTTGAGAGCGACCCGGCGCCACGCGATCAAGCCGGTCCCCTTCGCCGAGCGCCAGGCGACCGCCAACCCCCCGGAGCGGATTCTCCGGGCCCTCGCCGCCGTAGTCGCCGAGAAGGGATATCCGGGCACGACCGTGGCAGAGGTGGTCGAGAGGGCGCAGACTTCACAGCGCACCTTCTACGAACATTTCACCAACAAGGAAGACGCGATCGTCGCCGCCCTCGACAGCGGATCGGCGCACATGCTCGCCGCAGCTCTG
Source organism: uncultured Actinomycetes bacterium (assembly GCA_946886425.1). The sequence continues at coordinate 4,733 of CAMPIP010000176.1, read as the reverse complement.
CCGGCCTTCCGTCGCGCTCCCGACTGGAAGACGGCTGTCCACGACACCCAGGAGGCGATGTTCGCCTTCGGCGTCGAAGAGCCCGAGTACGCGCGGCTCGGCGGGGTCGAGATGTACGCGGCGGGCAAACGGGCGCTCGACCAGCGGGAGGCCGTCACCGAAGGCATGGAGGGTCTGCTCATGCCGGGCTACGAGCTGAAACCCGACACTCCGCCGATCGCCGCCGAGGCAATCGGCGGGGCGCTCTACTCGCTGCTCTACGACCACGTCAACAACCAGGGGCCGGAGACGCTGCCGGACATCGTGCCCACCGTCGTCTATGTCACCCTGGCGCCGTTCCTCGACGCCGACGAGGCCTACAAGGTGGCGATCAGCTGAAGAGGGGGACCGGCACGGCAAGCCGTGCCGGGCACCTCAATCACAACCATGCTTCTTATTCGACACCGATGCTCGACCAGCAGAGCCGGGGTGTCATGCAGCAGGCTGAGTCGAAGCGGGCGTACAGAAGGGTCAGGACTGGACAGAGAAGGATGGCAGCGTAAAGAGGGACCGGCGAATCGCCGGTCCCTCTCGACCTGTTCTGTTTAGAGATTGACGCTGCTGAACCGTATTTGCGAGGCCCACGGCAACGTCAGGTCGAATTTTCCACGGATCCTGACCCCTTCTCTGCTTTCTTCTGCTTCTTCACAAAGAGGGCTGGGGCTAGGCGCTCGGAGGTCGAAGGGGACCTCGTTGTTGGTTCCCACGTAGGAAAATGAGCCTTCGCCCGAGTATTCACAGGTAACAGGGCCGACTTTCACCGTCAGCGACAGGCCGATGTCACCCGTGCCGAACACACTGGTGGTGATTTTGTCGATGGAGAAATCGGTTACGGTGACTGAGTAACCATACGTCGTCTCGTGGCAACTGCTGGCAGTGCCCGTCATGTTCTCAACAGTCACGGTGCCGCCGCTTTTTTTGCCGTTCTGCGTGAGAGTGCCGGTGGTGGCCACTGAGTAACAGGCAATGCCGCCCACATGGGGCTGGTCTTCGATTCTCAGGTCGGTCGCCGAATCGTTATTGGCCTTGAGCGTCGTGCCGATCGGCAGAGCAACTCCCGGGGCGGACGCACTCCACATCGTCACTGCCGACGCCATCGCCGGCAGCGCCATAACCGCAACTCCGACGCAGGCAACGGCCAGCGCCATTTTCTTCATGGTTCTCATCTAGTAACCCTCCTGCTTGGTGGATATCGGCCGCGGCCTCCGCAAGCGGCTAGCCGAGGCCGGTTTTCATTGGTCGCATGCGGGCAGGGGCCCGCAGACGTCTATGGGGGGCCGAGCCCTGAGCTCGGCGCCGCGTCCTCTCGCGCTTGGCGCCCGCCTTCTGCGTCGATCTCCGCTCTAAGAGAAATGTCTGAATACTCGTCATCAGCTCGTTCGGGGTGGTACGTTGCAGTTTCAGCAAGATGCGCTCCAAGATGGGCTCGGTGATAGCCGGCCTCCTTCTTGCGCTAAAGATATGGTATGTCCGTGTTCTTAGTTCTACCACGGACAGCCGCGGCAGAAGCCAGCCGATATGGCGCGTCTGGACGCGCTTATTGCGCCATCTAGGGCTGCGCGTCTATCTCGGCGAGACCGAGAGCGACCTCGAGGCGCGCCTGGCAATCGTTCAGCTGCAAGTCCAGCAATCTCTCGATCTTGCGAAGGCGGCGCATGACCGTGTGCCGGTCGACCCCCAGCGCCGAGGCGGCGCTTGCGGCGTTGTGGCCGGCCGCGAAGTAGGCATGCAGGGTCTCGCGCAGCTGGCCGCCCGAGTCGCCTGAAGCGTCGAGCGGCACGACGAAGGTCTCCAGCATCGACCGTGTCAACGACTGATCGCGAAGGACCGCGGCCAGCAGGATCACGTCGACGCCTCGGACGAATCGCTGCGGCCGTCGCAGCATGACCTGGTGGGCGGCACAGGCCTCGTGATGACTGAGGCGCCAGCCGTCGAGACCGGTTCGAGGCTCGCCGATCGCCACCGAAAGGCCGGCGAGCGGACCCTCCTCGAGCAGGCCTTCGAGAGCACCCGGATCCGGGCGGTCGTCATATCCGAGCCACGCCCAAACCGTCCGCGGTCCTCGCTGCACCCCGAGAGTGCGACAGGCCAAGCGCGGGCCCATTTCCCCCAGGGCTTCGCGCGCCCCGTCGCCGACCAGAACCGCGCCGAGATGCCAGCAGTCGAACTCGTACCCGAGCTCGGCCAGGTCGACGTCAGCGCCACCGGCGATCAGCTTCTCGACGATTTCCATCCGCCGCTGTTCGGGAGACTGCGTCATCCGCTCGAACTCGCGCACGTAGTGGGTCGCGGCCTGGGACATCAGCATGTCGACCAGCGGCCCCCGGGTCCTCATCACCTCGCTGAGAACCTGCCCGGAGAGGCCGTCTGCCTCTTCGACGAGGAACTCGCCGACGATCCGGTCGCCGATCGCGTAGCGCCTCAGGACGGTGTCGAGGCTGACGCCGTTGCGGACCGCCCACCGCGCCTGGATCGCGACGCCCGGCGGCGGTGGCGGGGACCATTCCGGCCCCAGCTCGATGCCGGAGATGCCGAGCTCGAGGGCCTGCCGGATGGTGGCTTTCAGGCCCGCCGTGTACTCCTCGTCGCCGATCTCGCCCGGCTCGGAGTGGATGAGGATCCGGTCGAAGATCGCCGTCTCCATCTCGCCCACCCGGGCCCGCAGGCGCTCCCCCAACCGCTCCCGGACGCGCTCGATCGACTGGGTCCCGACGCGACCCAGACTCCGATCCCCTCCGTACGCGCTCTCCGACCAGCTATCCAAACCGCGGACCCTCCCAGCCCGGGCGCGAACATACAACATCGATTCAGCCTCGCATCGACGAATTCAGCCTCGCATCGACGACCGGGCGGCGGCAACGCTCCACGAGATTCGCGAGAGATCGTGGGAGGTAGAAGCCTCGGAAGTGGCGAGGGCCGGATTCGAACCGGCGACACCACGATTTTCAGTCGTGTGCTCTACCAACTGAGCTACCTCGCCAAGCCGGGAAACCCCGCTGCTGGGCGAGCCTCCGGAGCGGGCATCTTACAGGCGCCGCCAGCACGCGGAACTCGCGCATACTTCCGGAGCGGTCGCGCGGAGCAGGTGCCTGAAAGGTCAGCGGTCGGATGCGGGTCGGGGCTGATTGCATGGGGGCGTGGCCTGGGCTCGTGCAGCGGCGGTGCTGGTCGTCGTCCTCGCCGGCGGCGCCCTGCTGGTCTCCGGCGGCACCTCCTCGGACCCGCGGACGCCGGCGGGCCTGCCGGGACTACCGCCGCCGTTCCTCGGCGTCGCCGTGGTCGGCGACGGTGGCCTGACGGCAGCCGTCGACTCCTACGGGGTGGTCGTCGACCTGCGGCCGGCGCCAGCCGGGCCGGCGCTGATCGACAACCCGGCCGAGCGGCAGGCGGCCGGTACGGTGGCACCCGACACCGGGATCGTGCCGCGACTGCGGCTCCGGGACGGCCGAGCGCTGCCGTTCTGGCGGGCCGACGCGGTGGCGCAGCGCTACCTGCCGGGAACCAACGTGCTGGAGACGACGGCGCGCTTCGGGCAGGTGCGGGCGCGGGTGATCTACGCGGCGCGCGGAAGCCTGCTCGCATGCGTGACCGGGGTCGCGCCAGCGCGGTCGTCCTTTGTGTCGCATAGCGGTACAAAGGACGACCGCGCTCGACTCTCCGGTCGAGACGATCCGAGGGAGCATCGGCGGCGAGGCGCCGCGGCGCCCACCGTCCGGCTGGCCGGCGACTCGGGCTCTGGCGCCGGACCGCGTTGCGACGACCCTCGCGCGCGGGGCGCGATCGCCGAGGCCCGTCGCGCCGACCGGCGCTGGCTGCGGGCCTCGACGTCGCCCGGCTCGGCGGCGCCGGCCTGGGCGGAGGCTCTGTACCGGCGTTCACTGCTGGTTCTGCGAGCGCTTACCGACGCCCGGACCGGCGCCGTCTCCGCCGGTTCCCGCGACGGCTGGGCCTATGTCTGGCCGCGCGACGCCGCCACCGCGGCGCTGGCCTTTGCGGTGTCGGGCCACCCGGCCGAGGCGCGCCGGGCCGCCGGCTTCCTCGACCGCCTCGACCTCGGCGCCGCCGCCCGCTTCCACGGCGACGGCTCGCCGGTGCCGGGTCGCGACGCCCAGGGCGACGCCGCCGGCTGGGTCGATTTCGCCACCCGCGCCAGCGGCGCCCCGGCCGGATCGGACCGCGAGCCCGGCTGGCGCGAGCGTCCCGACTACCAGGAGAAAGCGCCCGGCGAATTCCTCGGCAACGCGATCGCGGCGACGGCGAGCGAGGATCCCGCGCGCCTCTCAGCCGTCGCGATCGCCGCTCGCTTCGCCGAACGGGGAGCTCTCACCCGCACCGCCGTGTCTCCCGGATCCGGAATCGACTCGGCCGCCGAGCACGATTCATGGGTCGATTCCGCCGCCGAACCCGGTCCCGACATCGACGCCGCGGCCGCCTGGGCCGTGCGGCCGTTCGCCCTGCCGCGCCTCTACGCGCCGGCACGCAAATCCCTGCGCCACCTCCTCGCCGCCGGCGGGCGCTTCGGCATCGTCCCCTCCGCCGATTGGCCTGAGGTCGATCCCTGGACCGCACCGACCGCCTGGGCGGCCTGGGCCTTCGCGGCGCTCGCCCGCGAGGACAGCGACCCCGCTCAGGCCCGCCGTGACCGCCGCGACGCCCTCGCCCTGCTCGCCGACCTGCGCCGCGCCGCCGCCCCC
>CAMPIP010000175.1 GCA_946886425.1 uncultured Actinomycetes bacterium | reverse complement strand
GTCCTGCGCAAGGCCTACGGCGGCGCCGAGATCCCGCGAGTTCATCGTGATCGCGGCGCCGCCGTAGGCCTTGCGCAGGACCACGGTCAGCTTCGGCACCGTCGCCGCCGCGAAGGCGCGCAGCAGCGAGGCGCCGTGGCGGATCACCCCCGCCTCCTCCTGGCGGCGCCCGGGCATGAACCCGGGCGTGTCGACGAGAACCACCAGCGGCACCCGGAAGCGATCGCACATCGCCACGAACAGCGCCGCCTTCTCCGCCCCGGCGGCGTCGATGACGCCCCCCAACGAGCGCGGCTGGTTGGCGACCACCCCGACCGTCCGCCCCTCGATAGCGGCCAACGAAGTGACCATGTTCGGCGCCCAACGCGGCGACAGCTCGAAGACGCTCTCGGCGTCGCAAACCGCCGCGGCCACATCACGCACGTCGTAGACCTTGCGCGGCTCGGCCGGGACCGCGGCGCCAGGGTCGCTCGGGCTGTGATGAGTTCTGCCCGCTAGCCGGGCAGAACTCATCACACCACGCGCCTGCTCCCCGATCGCGCTCGGCAGCAACCCCAGCAGTCGCCGCGTAGCGGCGACTGCCTCCGCCTCATCACCCACGGCGACCTGGCAGACGCCGTTGCGCGAGTGCAGGCGCGGCCCGCCGAGGTCCTCCATGCTGACCTCCTCGCCGAGCGCCTCGCGGACGATCTGGGGACCGGTGAGGAACATCCGCGCCTCCTCGGTCATCACCACGAAGTCGGTCAGGGCCGGCGAGTAGGCGCCGCCGCCGGCCGAGACGCCGCTGAGGACCGAGATCTGCGGCACCCGCCGCGAGAGCTCGACGCTGGCCCGGAAGATCCGGCCGTAGCCGGCCAGGGCCGAGTGGCCCTCCTGCAGCCGCGCGCCGCCGGAGCGGACGAAGCCGACCACCGGGGCGCCGGCGTCGCCGGCCATCCCCAGCAGCCGCACGATCGTCTCCGCGTGGACCTCGCCGAGCGAGCCGCCCAGGTAGGCCGGGTCCTGGGAGTAGCAGAAGACCGGCCGGCCGCCGACCTCGCCGGCCCCGGCCAGCACCCCGTCCCCGGGCGCGGCCCGCTCGCCGAGCCGGGTCGAGACGGCACCGCTGCGCAGGGCCCGGAAGCTGCCGGGGTCGCAGAGCGCTTCGAGCTGCGCCAGCGGCCCCTCGGGCGGGGCGACGGCGGGGGCTGTGGCGGTAGCGCTCATCAAGCCGCCAGACAGAGCACGGCGTTGTGGCCGCCGAACCCGAAGGAGTTGGAGATGCCGACGAGGGGCCGGCCGTTGCGGTCGATTGAGCGCGCCGCGCCCGGTACGTAGTCGAGGTCGAGGCCCTCCTCGCGCTCCTCCCAACCGACCGTCGGCGGCGCCAGGTCGCGACGCAGCGCTTCCACGGTGGCGATCGCCTCGACCGCGCCGGCGGCGCCGAGCAGGTGGCCGATCGCCGACTTGGTCGAGCTGACCGGCAGTTCGGCGGTGCGGCCGTTGAGGGCCAGCTTCAGGGCCGCGGTCTCGCTGCGGTCGTTGAGCGGCGTCGAGGTGCCGTGGGCGTTGACGTAGTCGACCTCGACCGGGTCGAGGTGGGCGTCGGCCAGCGCCAGCTCGATCGCCCGGGCCGCGTCGCTGCCGTCCGGCTGCGGCGCGGTCAGGTGGAAGGCGTCGCAGCTGGCCCCGTAGCCGAGCACCTCGCCGAGCACCCGGGCGCCGCGGCTGCGGGCCGCGTCGGCGTCCTCGAGGACGAGGATACCGGCGCCCTCGCCGATCACGAAGCCGTCGCGGCGGGCGTCGAAGGGTCGCGAGATCCCGGTCGGCGAGGTCGCCCCCATCGCCGCGAAGCCGGCCTCGGCGAGACCGGTGATCGCCGCCTCGGCGCCGCCGGACACGACGGCATCGGCGTCGCCGCAGCGGATCGTCCGGGCGGCGTCGCCGAGCGCGTGGGCGCCGGCCGCGCAAGCCGAGACGACCCCGTAGGCCTGGCCGTGCAGGCCGTGTCGCATCGCCACCGCGGCGGCGCCGGCGTTGCCCATCATCAGCGGCACCGCCAGCGGCGAGACCGCTTTCGGACCCTCCTCGATCAGCTTGCGCTGCTGCTCCTCGAGCGAACCGAGGCCGCCGATCCCGGTGCCGACGATGCAGCCGACGCGGCTCGGCTCGTAGGGCAGCCCGTCGGCCCACCCGGCCTGCGCGACAGCCTCCTCGGCGGCGGCGATCGCCAGCTGCACGAAGCGATCCGAGCGCCGTGCCTCCTTGCGGGAGAGGAAATCGAGCGGGTCGAACTCGTGGCAGCGCCCGGCGCCGTCCTCGATCCCGCACTCGCCGGCGCTCCAGCGCTCGATCAGCGGCGCCGCGCCGACCCCCAGCGGGGTCACCGCGCCGACGCCCGTGATGACGACCCGGCGCCTCATCCGGCTTTCGCAACCACCAGGTCGATCACGTCGCCGACCGACTTGACCTCCTTGACGTCGTCGCCGCGCAGCTCGACGCCGAACTCTTCCTCGACGATCTGGGCCAGCTCGACGAGGTCGAGCGAGTCGACGTCGAGGCTCTCCAGTGTCGCCTCGCGGCTCAACCCGGCGCGCTCGGTGCCGAGCTCGACGAGGCCGTCGTAGATCGTCTTCTCGACCTGCTCCGAAGTCACTGCGGTTGCCATCTCGTGCTCCTCTCTTGTCTCAGGCGCTGAGGCCGCCGTCGACGGTCAGGGTGGTTCCGGTCACGTAGGAGGCCTCGGGTGAGGCCAGGAAGCGGATGCAGGCGGCGACCTCCTCCGGCCGGCCGGGGCGCCGAGCCGGGATCGCCGCGGTGACGCGCTCGTCGATCACGCCCTCGGTCAGCTTCGTCTCCACGAAGCCGGGGGCGACGGCGTTGACGGTGACCCCGCGCCGTGCCACCTCGGCGGCGACGGTCTTGGTCATCCCGATCGTCCCCGCCTTCGCCGCCGCGTAGTTGGACTGGCCGGCGTTGGCGCGCATCCCGACCACCGAGGCGACGTTGACGATGCGACCGAAGCGGGCCCGCAGCATCGGCGGCAGCGCCGCCCGGGTGGTGCGGAAGACGCCGCTGAGGTTGACGTCGAGCACCCGCGCCCATTCCTCGTCGCCGAGCTGCGGGGTCAGCCCGTCGCGGCGCAACCCGGCGTTGTTGACGAGGACCAGGACCGGCCCCCGCTCGTCGGCGGCCAGCATCTCCTCGACCGCCGCCGAGTCGGCGACGTCGCCGCGCCGCGCCTCGGCGCTGCCGCCGGCGTCCTCGATCCGGGCGACCACTTCGCGCGCCCCGACCTCGTCCTCGCGGTAGTTGATGCGCACCGGCCACCCGTCAGCCGCCAGCGCCAGCGCCGTCGCCGCGCCGATCCCGCGCGAGGCGCCGGTCACCAGCGCCGAGCCCTGGGACACGATGTCACCCACCGCCCTCACCCCACTCGACCACGGTCGCGCCCCAGGTGAGGCCGGCGCCGAATGCGCCGAGCAGGACCCGGTCGCCGTCGCTGAGGCGGCCCTCGGAGCGGGCGGCGTCGAGCGCCAGCGGGATCGTCGCCGCCGAGGTGTTGCCATAGCGGCCGATGCAGTCGACGACGCGCTCGGCGGGCAGCCCCAGGCGCTCGCCAACGGCGCGGAGGATGCGGGCGTTGGCCTGGTGGTAGACGAAGAGGTCGAGGTCGTCGAGGCGGCGGCCGGCGGCCTCGGTGGCGGCGACCGAGACCTCGCAGAGCCGCGCCACCGCGTGGCGGAAGGTCTCATGCCCCTCCATCCGCATCAGCCCCTCGGCCCGAGAGGCGCGAACGAGGTCGGCGTTGCCGCCGTCGGCGCCCTGCACGACCGGGCCGATCCGGCCCGCCCCGGAGCCGCGCAGCAGCACCGCGCCGGCGCCGTCTCCGAACAGGGCAGCGGTCGAGCGGTCGTCGGGGTCGGTGAGGCGGGTCATCAGGTCCGCCCCGACGACCAGGGCGCTGGCCGCGCGCCCCGACTCGATCTGCCCGGCGGCCATCGCCAGCGCCGCGACGAAGCCGGTGCAGGCGGCGTTGACGTCGATCGCCGCCGCGCGGTTGGCGCCGAGCGCCGCCGCGACCCGCGGCGAGGCGGCCGGGGTCAGCTCCTCGTTGCTGAAGGTGGCGACGAGGACCAGGTCGAGGTCGCGCGCTTCCGCGGAGGCGGCGGCGAGCGCCCGCTCCCCGGCCAGCGCCGCGTAGTCGCTGAGGCGCTCGCCGGCGGCGGCGACGCGGCGCTCGCGAACACCGGTGCGCTGCACGATCCAGTCCTCCTCGACGCCGAGGCGGGCGGCGATCGGGGCGTTTGTCACTACGGCTTCCGGTACGGCGACGCCGAGACCGGCGATCGCCGTACCGAGCCGCCCGGCCGGCGGGCGGGGGGAGGGAGCCGGGCGAAGTGCGGGTTCAAACATGGGCGGTCTCCCGGGGCGCCAGGGTTTCGGCCTTGGCGCCGGTGAGGCTGCGGCGAACGAGCCCGGTGAGAACGTCGCCGGGGCCGGCCTCGAGGAAGCGCTCGGCGCCGGCTTCGTGCATCCGGGCGAGGGTGAGCCGCCAGCGCACCGGCCGGGTCAGCGCCGCGGCCAGGCCATCGCGCGGGTCCTCGAAAGGCGCCGCCGCGACCGACGAGAAGACCGGCACCCGTGGCGACTGGAAGTGGACCGCCTCCAGTTCGCCACGGAAGCGATCGGCGGCGTCGCTCATCGCCGGCGAGTGGAAGGCGCCGGCAACCGGCAACCGGATCGCCTTCAGGCCGGCGCCGCGCAACCGTCGCCGCGCCTCTTTAAGGGCGTCCTCGGGACCCGAGAGAACCAGCTGCCCGGGGGCGTTGACGTTGGCGATCGTCAGCTCCAGTTCGGCGGCGAGCCGCGGCACGTCGCAGTCGCCCTCGCCGAGCGCCGCCAGCATTCCGCCGGGCCGCTCGCGGGCCGCTTCCTCCATCAGCCGACCGCGCACCACCGCCAGCCGCAGGCCGTCCTCGGCGTCGAGGGCGCCGCCGGCGACCAGCGCCGCCAGCTCGCCCAGCGAGTGCCCGGCCACCATCGCCCCGAGCGGCCGCCCGCCCGCCTCCCAGCAGGCGAGGCTGGCGCAGTAGATCGCCGGCTGCGCGAAGCGGGTG
>CAMPIP010000174.1 GCA_946886425.1 uncultured Actinomycetes bacterium | reverse complement strand
GGTGCTCGACCCGGGTCGTCGTCACGTCGAACTCAACCCGGTAGGGCAGCAGGCTGCGCCAGACCATCCGGGCGACGCTGCCGACGCCGTCTTCGCCGTTGCCCGGCCGCAATTCGCTGGCCTCCTCCACCCCGCGCCACCAGCTCGGCCAGCGCTCCTGGTCGTAGATCGCCTCCCAGACCGGCTGCCGGGGCGAATCGAGCAGCCAGGTCGTCAGAAAGGCGTACTCGGCCATCAGTTGCGGTGCGGGGTCTCCCCGTTGCCGAGATGCGGCCGCGGCGGCTCCACCACCTGCGAGAAGCGGATCACGGTGACGACGTCGTCCTCGGAGACCGGCCGGCTGTAGATCTGCTCGAGGAAGCGAATCGTCTCCTCGAGGCGCCGGAACTCCGGGTTGTCGTGCTCGATGTCGCGGCGGCTGAGCTCGCCGAGCCGCTTCACCTCGACGTCGTCGATCACCGCCGTGAAGATCTTCTCGCGGGGGCTGTGGCGGAAACCGACCGTGACCCAGACGACCTGGCCGCGCTCGTACTTGCCGCTCTTGTCGCCCAGCCGGATCGTCGCCGTCTTGCGACCGCGCTTCAGCTGGTCGATGAAGACAGCGGAGTAGAAGTTGAGCACGTAGGTGCCGCCGCGCATGCGCAGCGAGCGTATCTGACCCGGTGCCGTCGACAAGGTCTGATCGCCCCTTCGCGGGACCGGCGGCGCTAGTACCCCTCCTCGCCGATCAGCGGTACGAACCGGCAGGGGCCGATCGCCGCGGACTCGAAGCCCTCCTCGCGGCGGCGCAGCACGGTCAGCATCTCCGCCTCGCCGGCGGCGATCGGGACGACCAGGCGGCCGCCGTCCGCGAGCTGGCCGAGCAGCGCCGGCGGTGGTGCCGGGGCGGCGGCGTGGACCGCGATCGCCGCGTAGGGCGCCAGCTCGGGGACGCCGCGGCTGCCGTCGCCGACCCGGACCTCGGCGTTGGCGACGCCGAGGGCCGCCAGCGACTCGGCCGCCGTCGCCGCCAGAGACTCCTGGCGCTCGACGCTGATCACTTCGGCGGCCAGGCGGGCCAAGACGGCCGCCGAGTAGCCGGTGCCGGTGCCTATCTCGAGCAGCCGCTCGCCGCCGCGCAACTCCATCGCCTGGCACATCGCGGCGACGATCCAGGGTTGGGAGATCGTCTGCCCGGCGCCGATCGGCAGCGCCGAGTCGGCGTAGGCGCGTTGGCGCAGCTCGGCCGGCACGAACGCCTCGCGGGGGACGGCGCCCATCGCCGCCAGCACCCGCCCGTCGCGGATCCCGCGCCGCCGCAGCTGCCGCTCGACCATCCGCGCTCGGAGGTCGGCGGGGTCGGCCATCTCAGAAGATGTAGTTGTGGAGCTTCTCGGGATCGAGGACGGTGACCCGGCCCCGGCCCGAGCGAACCACGCCGGAGCGCTCGAGGTCGGCGAGGAAGCGGCTGACGCTCTCCCGCGAGGTGCCGGCCAGCTGGGCGAGGTCGGCCTGGTTCATCCGGATCGTCACCTCTCCACCCTCGCCGCCACGCGTTTCCGCGGCCAGTTGCAAGAGCACTCCGGCGACACGGCTGGGCACGGTCTGGAAGGACTGGCGGGAGATCCGCTCGTTGGCGGCGCGCAGGCGCCGGACCAGGGCCGCGACCAGCTTCACCGAGATCTCCGGGTGGCGGGCCAGCAGCGCCTTGACGTCGACCGCCGGCAGGGCGAGCAGCTCGCCGTCGGTGAGCGACTCGGCGCTGGCCGAGCGGAGGTCGCCGTCGAGCATCGCCAGCTCCCCGAAGACCTCGCCCGGGCCGAGCGTGGCGAGCGTTATCGCGCGACCGTCGGAGTGCTCGCGGGTGACCCGGAAGCTGCCTTCGCGGACGATGTAGCAGGCGTCGGAACGGTCCCCCTCGTGGAAGACCCGGGTCCCGGCCGGGAAGGAGCGCGGCACGGCGACGCGCGAGAACCGCTCCAGCTCGTCCTCTTCGAGATCGGCGAAGAGCGGCACGCTGCGCAGCAGCTCTACAGGGCTGAGGATCTCCTCCACGTCGCTCACCTACTTTGATTATCGCGCGAGGGGGGAGAGAACTTGGCTCCCCAGACCTTGGGGGCCCATGTGGGCACCGTTGAACCGTGTAGACAGATCCGTATACTCGCTCCATGGCCGTGACCGAGACGACCACCATCCGCGTTCGGCGAAGCACGCAGAAGCGTCTCGCCGAGCAAGCCGAGCGCGAGGGAGTCAGCGTGGTTGAGATTCTCGATGCGGCCGTCGACCTGTTGGAGGAGCAGCAGATCCTGGCCTCGCTGGAGGAGACCTATCGCAAGCACGGCGATGAGATCCGCGAGGAAATGAAGGACTGGATCGACTTCCCCGACCGGCATCCCGATGCGGACTGAGCGGCGGGAGTTCCAGCGCGGAGAGATCTACCTCACGGATCCCGATCCCGTGATGGGTCGCGAGCAGGGAGGAAAACGCCCTTTCCTGGTGATCTCGATCGATCCGATGAATCGTTCGTCCGCCAACCTGGTCATCGCCGTGCCGTTGACCACGACGGACCACGGCAGCAGTCTGCACGTGCGGATCGAGCCGCCGATGGGAGGACTCGAAAGAGTCAGCTTCGCGATGCCGGAGATGGTTCGCTCGATGTCGACCCAACGTCTGCGAGGACGGCTTGGCCAAGTCCCTGCCGGCCTCACGGACACGGTCGTCGCGAAGACCGGCGTTCTCGTCGGCCTCGGCCGCAGCCGCTGAGGCGGGCTCAGCGCGCCGAGGCGGTGAGTTTGCGGGGGCCGCGGCTGAAGCCCGCCCCGACCAGGGACTCCTCGTGGCCGGAGCCGATCACGGCCTCGCCGTCGAGTTTCTCGACCGCCAGTTGCGGCAGCTGGCCGGCGACGACGGCGTCGGCGAGGGCTTGCATCGCCTCTTCGAGCTCGTCGCCCTCGATCGGCTTGAGGCGGAGGATGCCGCGGCCGCCGCGCTCGAGGAAGACGAGCGGGTCGCCGTCGCGCAGCAGCAGGTGGGCACCGGGGGTGCGGCCGGGGCGGCGGCCGCTCTCCAGCTTCGGCCAGGGCAGCGAGGCGCCGTAGGGGTTGGCGGGGTCGGTGGCGGCGAGCACGAGGTAGGAGCCGTCGGCTTCCGGCAGCGAGCGCAGCCGCTCGACGGCGCCGGGGAGGGCGAACTGGGCGCCGCCGAGACCCTCGACGAAGTAGCCGCGGCGGGCGGTGCCGAGCAGCTCGAGGTTGCCGAGCTCGGAGTAGAGGGTCGCGAAGCCGCCCGGGATCCCCTCGGCGAGGACCGTCTCGCGGGTGACGATCCCGTAGCGCTCCAGCATCAGCTCGGCCTGGGCGCGCAGGCGCGGGCCGGAGCCGGGGGCGCCGGCGAAGAGCGGCTCGGTCAGCGACCAGCGGCCCTGCACGGCGGCCCCCGCGGTGGAGCGGCGGCGTCCGAAGCGGCGGCCCTGGCGATCGTTCGCCGGCACCGCCCGCAGGCGCGGCGCCCGCAAGGGCGCGAAGGCGTCGTTGGTGACCCCGCCCGACCAGACCAGGTCCCAGAGCGCGTTGTGGAGGTCCTCGGCGGGGAAGTCGAGCTCGGCGACGAGGTCGATCCAGAAGGAGGGTCCGGTGGCAAGGCGCTCGCGGATCGCGTCGTGGACCTGGCCGGTTGGGACCTCCAGCTTCGAGTTGGCGGGCGGCGGGCCGGCGAGGCGGACGTCCTCGCGGAAGTAGAGGGCGACGCGGCCGTCGCTGCGGCCGAGGGCGCCGGCGCCGAGCCAGACGACCTCGCCGCTGGTGCAGAGCTCGTCCAGCCAGCTGGGCGAGTAGGTGCCCAGCCGGCGCGGCAGCACGTCGTTCTCCCAGACTTTCGGGGTCAGGGCGACGCCCTGCAGCGGCACCAGGGCCTCGCGGAGGCGGTCGGGGCCGGCGCCGGCGGGCCGGTAGGCGTCGACGTTCTGCCAGCTCGGCAGGAAGCGGGCCAGCGCGGTCGGGTCGGCGGCCTCGACCTCCTTGCGGAGGCGGGCGAGGCTGGCGCGGCGGACCCGGCGCAGGACGTCGGAGTCGCACCACTCGCGCTCGGTCCCGCCCGGCAGCAGCTCGCCGCGAACCAGCGCCCCTTCGGCCTCGAGCTCGCGCAGCGCCGGCGAGGGGTCGACGCCGTAGCGCTCGGCCAGCTGCGCGGTCGGGAAGGGGCCGTGGGTGCGGGCGTAGCGGCGGACCAGGGCCCGCATCGCGTCGGGGTGGTCCTCGAGGAAGGTCTCCGGCAGGCCGGGCGGAGGCGGCACGCCGAGGGCGTCGCGGTAGAGGCCGGCGTCCTCGGCGGCGACGAACCGCTCCTCGCCGGCGATCCGGACCTTGGCGACGCGGCGCTCGCCGACCAGCTTCTCCAGCATCGAGGTGGCCGAGTAGCCCTCGGCGACGCGCTCCTCGCACTCCGCGGCGGTGAGGTCGCCGAGGTTGCGGAGCAGCTGCTGGAGGGCGTCGCGGTCGCCGGCCCGGCCGGCCTCGGTGCGGTGCTGCAGCTGCGCCTCGACCTCTTCCAGCGCCTCGGGGTCGATCAGCTCCCGCAGCTCCTCCTGGCCGAGCAGCTCGCGCAGCAGGTCGCGATCGAGGGCCAGCGCCGCCGCCCGCCGCTCGGCGTTCGGCGTGTCCCCCTCGTACATGTAGGTGGCGACGTAGTCGAACAGCAGCGAGGAGGCGAACGGCGAGGCGGTCGGGGTCTCGACCTCGACCAGGCTCAACGAGCGGGAGTGCAGCTTGCGCAGCAGCTCGGCCAGCGAGGGCAGGTCGAGGACGTCGCGCAGGCACTCGCGGTAGGTCTCGAGGATGACCGGGAAGCGGGGGAAGTCGCGGGCGACTTCGAGGAGGCTCTGGGACTTCAGCCGCTGCTGCCACAGGGGCGTGCGCTTGCCGGGGTAGGCGCGGGGGATCAAGAGCGAGCGCGAGGCGTTCTCGCGGAAGCGGGCACCGAACAGGGCCGAGCCGGAGAGCTCGCCGACGACCAGGTCCTCGAGCTCGTCGGGGTCGATCAGGACCAAGTCGGCGGGCGGCGGCTCGTCGGCGTCGGGGAGGTGGATGACGATCCCGTCGTCGGACCAGATCGCGTCGGCCTCGAGGTCG
>CAMPIP010000173.1 GCA_946886425.1 uncultured Actinomycetes bacterium | reverse complement strand
CCAGTGGAACGTGAGAACGCACGAAAGAACATGGCCGCCGGCCTCGTTGCCGCCTGCATAGCAACGGGCGTCTTCGCCCTAGCCTTCGTCGTCGCCCTCTTCTACATCGCCCAGTAGCCGGTGAGCGATCACCGTCACATCCCCGAGCCCGGCGAGCTTGTCTACTCGCCGAAGCCCTCCTGGGCGCCAGCCTTCCTGGCCCTCGGCATCCTCGGGCTCCTCGCCGGCATCTACGCGGCCGGGTTCATGTTCCCGACGGTCTTCTACGCGGTCGTCGGCGCCATCGTCGCCCTCTTCGCCTTCCGCAGCCTCGTCCGCGGCGCGATCCGCGGCTACTACGGCCTCCCCCGCAAGCAGCACACCCGCGGCGCGGCGCTGCCGGTCGAGACGATCTCGGCCCCGCCGAAGCCCTAGAACCGCCTCCAGCGGCCTCTCAGGCGCCCCTGAGGGCTTCCATTTCCGACGTGGCCCCCTCGCTGGTCCAGCAGCGGACGATGTCCCGCATCGAGAGGACGCCGACCGCCTCGGCGCCGTCGAAGACGACCAAATGGCGGACGCCGCGGCGCGACATCTCGGCGGCGGCGCGCTCGAGGCTCCATTCCGGGCCGGCGGCGATCACGCCCTCGCTCATGTGCTCGCCAACCCGCTCCTGGTCCGGGCTCTCGCCACGGGCCACCGAGATCAGCAGGTCGCGCTCGGTGACTATGCTGGGGGTCGGCAGGTCGGCGTCGTTGACGAGGGCCGCCCCGGTCCCCTTCTCGACCATCATCCGCGCCGCCTCGCGCAGGGTGTGCGCCGGCCCAACGGTCAGCGATACCTCCGACATCCCGTCCCTCACCTGCATCTGCATCCCTCCTCTGGTCCCGGTTGGGAGATAGTGCCGATTGAGGCAAGACTACCCGATGATCCGTGCCTGACACGGAAGCTTTCGAGGGGCCGCGACATATAGACTTCCGGCCGCCGCAGCCGTATGTCTACCCGCTCGCAAATCTTCCGACCCCTGCTCGCGCTCGCCGCCCTGGCGATCGTCGTCGTGGCCGCCAGCGGCTGTGGCACGGCGACGCAGGACACCGAGCGGGGCCGCATGCTGTTCGTCCAGAAGTGCGGCACCTGCCACGCGATGGCGCAGGCCGGGACCACCGCCCAAATCGGCCCCGACCTCGACGACGCCTTCGCCGCCGCCCGCGAAATCGGCAACGACAGCGACACGATCGAAGGGGTCGTCAAGGCCCAGGTCGAGCTGCCCCGTCCGAGCACCGACAACCCCGCCGTCTCGATGCCGGCCGATCTCGTCACCGGCCAGGACCTCGACGACGTCGCCGCCTACGTCGGCAAATACGCTGGCGTGCCCGGCGCGGCACCGCCGAAGGTGCCGGGTGGCCCCGGGGCCCAGGTCTTCGCCAACAACGGCTGCGGCGGCTGCCACACCTTCGCCGCCGCCAGTTCGGGCGGCGTCGCCGGCCCGAACCTCGACGAAGTGCTGCAGGGCCAGAGCGACGCGAAAGTCCACGAGGACATCGTCGATCCCGACAAGGTCATCGCCCCCGGCTTCGCGCCCGGCGTGATGCCGCCGAACTTCGAGGAAATCCTCTCGGCGGAAGAACTCGATCAGCTGGTCGAATTCCTCGTCGAAAACACCCCGGGCGGCAGCAAAGCCGGCGGGTCCGACAACAAAGGCTGAGGCCGGGCGGCCCTGGGGCCGCTGCCATCATCACCTGAGATGCGGGAACGACTCCGAGACCGCTTCGAGATCTCCCCCAAGCGCTACGCCCAGGTCACGGCGGTGGCCCTCGCCGCCCTCGCCATGATCGTCCTCACCGGCGCCGCGGTGCGGCTGACCGGCTCCGGGCTGGGCTGCCCGGACTGGCCGAAATGCTACGGCGGCACGACGCCGCCGCTGGAAATGCACGCGGTGATCGAGTACGGCAACCGGCTGATCACCGGGTTCGTCGGGTTCGCGGTGATCGCCGCCTCGGTGCTCGCCTTCTTCCGCCGGCCCTACCGCTGGCACCTCGCCCTGTTCGGGGCGCTGCTCCCCCTCGGTGTCCTCGGGCAGGCGATCCTCGGGGCACTTGTCGTGAAGTTCCACCTCGCCCCCGGCCTGGTGATGTCCCACTTCATCCTCTCGATGATCCTGCTGGACGCGTCCTTCGCGCTCGCTTGGTGCGCCCGCTACGAGCCCTGGGAGCGCCGCCGCTCCGGCGACCGGCTCGGGGTCTGGGCGGTGCGGACGCTGATCCCGTTCGGCCAGCTGACGATCCTCGCCGGCACGATCGCCACCGCCTCCGGGCCCCACGCCGGGGACCACGACGGAGAGCTCGTCCACCGCTTCGAGTTCTACGGCGCCGAAACCCTCGAATGGGTCGTCCAACGCCACGCCGCCATCGCCGCCATCTACGGATTCGCCGCGATCGGCGTCTGGTTCCTCCTGCGGCGCCCTGGAGGCGACAGGAGGGCTCTCAAGCCCCTCACCGTCGTTCTGGGTCTCCTTGCCCTTCAGGGGGCGATCGGGGGCGTGCAGTGGCTCCTGGAGCTTCCCGCCGGGATCGTCTGGGTCCACATCGCCGTGGCGACCGGCAACTGGCTGGCGATGCTATGGACGGTCGCCGCGGCTGGCCGCCTCGAGCCGCGCGGCGAAGCCAGCGCCCCGGCCGAGCGAGGGGACGAGCGCGGCGCCGCCCGGGCCGCCGCCGGCGCCACCTGAGGCGTGCTGCCATTCTGGCTCTCGATCGGCGCTCTCAGCCTCGTGCAGGCGGCGCTGGTCGCGGCACCACGGGCGGCCGGGCTGCGACTGCCGCCGGTGGTGCGGACCCGCTGGTGGGCGCTGCTGCCGCCGCTCTCGATCGTCATCGTCGTCAGCGCCATCGCCCTGGACTCGGCCAGCGCCCGGGTCCTCACCTACGTCGCCCTGATCGGGGTACCGCCGCTGGCGGCGCTGGCCCTGGCCGCGATCGTGCGGGGATCCCGGCCGGTACTGGCGCTGCTGGTCCCGCCGCTGTTCGCGCTCGCCTGGGCCGCCCAGGGCGCGCTATCCGGCGAGGCGGCGGCCCTGACGCTCTCGGCGCTCGCCTGCGTCTCGCTGGGTTGGGCGCTGGCCGGCCTCGTCCCCGGCCAGTGGCTGAAATGGGGGATCTACGCGATGGCGGCGATCGATGCCTGGCTGGTCGGCGCCAACCTCCTGCAGGGTCCCAACGCGATCCTCAACGCCGCGTCGCCATTGGCCGACCTGCCGCGCTTGCAGCTCGCCGCCTTCGGCTCGGCGGTAATGGGCTTCGGCGACCTCTTCGTTGCCGCCACCCTCGGCGCGCTGATCGCGGCTGACCGACGGCTGCAGCTGACCGCCGCCGGCCTCACCGCCGTCTTCTGCGTCTCCTTCGACTTTCTCTTCTTCACCCTCGACCAGCTGCCGGCCACGGTCCCCGTAGCACTGGTACTGGCCGTCCTCGAGGTGGGTCGCCGCGAGCAGCTCAGAGCTGCGTTGCGACCAGCGCCACGCCGGTCGTGACAAGCACCGCGATGGCCCCGCCGGCGGCGCGGAGCAGCAGCTTGCTGAGAGCGTCGAACCGGGCGTCGATCTTCTCGAACCGCGCGTCGATCTTCTCGAACCGCGCGTCGACCTTGTCGAACTTCGCGTCCATGCGGGTCTCCATCGCGTCGAAGCGAGAATTCATTTCGCTCCGCAGCTCGCGAATGTCGCTATCGACCCGGGCGAATCCCTGATTGACGCGCTCGTTCAGGTCGTCCAGCCGCTCGTCCGTCCACTTTTCTCTCACGGCATGCATGGTGCCAGGCTACAGAGAAAGATGCAATGTGTTGTCCGCAGAAGCAAAATCTTCCGCGTCAACGTCCCCGCCACTTTCGAACGCCCCACCGGTAGGCGTGCACGCCGCCCCAGCAGACCAGCACCAACGCCCAAAGCGCACCCACCAACGGCTGGATCAGCAACGCCAACAAGATCACCGAAACCGCCGCGATCCCGACGATCACGACCCACCGAAAAACCGCCTCCTCAGAAATCTTCATCCCGCCATCCTCGTTCCACTAGCGGTTGGTCCCGAGCGGTCCCGCGAACGGCCGCGAAAACCAAGCAGGTCGGGGGACGCAGGGAGCGAGACAAGGGGAGCGCACTCCGGTGCGTGACCCGATCCGAGCGACCGAGGACCCCGAGATGCGCCGGTTTGCAGCGGCCGCGCTAAAGGACGTACACAGTCACGAAGACGATGATCCACATGATGTCGACGAAATGCCAGTAAATCCCTGGCACCTCGACACCGAGGTGGTCCTTGGCCGCCGGCCCGAAGTGGCCGCGGAAGGCGCGGATCGTCGCGAAGCTGAGGAGCAGCAGGCCGACGAAGACGTGGGCGCCGTGCAGACCGGTGAGGCTGTAGAAGATCGCGCCGAAGCCGAGGTCGCGGGCGCTGAAGCCGAGGTGCACGTACTCGTTGACCTGGATGAAGAGGAAAGTCATGCCGAGCAGCCAGGTGAGGACCAGGCCCAGTTTCATACCGGCGCGGTTGCCGTGGCGAATCGCCTCCAGGGCGTAATGGATCGTGAAGCTGGAGGAGACCAGGATCGCCGTGTTGATGCCGGCGACGGCGACGGGCAGCTCGTACGGATGGGGCGGCCAGGTGTCGGGGCTGACGACGACCCGAAGGAAGAAGTACGAGGCGAAGAAGGCCCCGAAGAGCATCACCTCGGAGACGATGAAAAGGAGGATGCCGAGCGTCTGGCGATCGATCCGCGAGCTCTCGTTGGCCTCGGGCGGACCGTGCGGCTCGTCGTGGGCGTGCCCAACGGCAACCGTGGCGCTCTCCATCAGGACTCCCCTCCCTCGGCGACCGCGGCCGCCACCGCGGCCGCGGGACGACCGACCTCGATGTGCTCGACCTGCTTCTCGGTGATCTCACGCACCCGGCCGATCAGGTCCTCCTCGAGCCAGCGCGAGCTCTCGCCGGCGAAAGTCGAGATCAGCACCTCGTCGATCCGGTAGTGCTCGATGGCGTTCTTGACGGCCAAGAACGGCTCCGGGCTCATCGGCTGACCGGTGGCGTCGACGTCGGCCTTGTAGAGCTCGGCCAGGGTCGAGGCCAGCTCCCGGACGATCTCGGGCTCGCTGCACTCCGGCAGCCGCGGCGGCTGCGCGCGGCGC
>CAMPIP010000172.1 GCA_946886425.1 uncultured Actinomycetes bacterium | reverse complement strand
CCCCCTCCTATGTTTTGGCGGGGGCGGTGTCCCCGCCCGGCGGCCCCAGCCAATAAACCTCACGCCGCGGGGTGGGGTGTGTGGTGGGGGTACCGACTCCCTCAGCGGCTACGGAGTCACCAGTCCCTTCCGGCCTCAACGTGGGAAACAGGATCACGTCACGAATCGCCTCTGCTCCCGAAATCAGCATCACCAACCGGTCGAGCCCGATCCCAAGCCCCCCGGTCGGCGGCAACCCATACTCGAGCGCCTTCACATAGTCGTCATCCACCGGTTCGGCCTCGTCATCCCCGCCCGCCTGCAGCCGCGCCTCGGCCCTGAACCGTTCGGCCTGATCCACCGGATCGTTGAGCTCGCTGTACGCGTTCGCCAGCTCCCGCCCGGCGACGACCAGCTCGAACCGCTCGGTCAGTTCCGGATCGTCCCGGTGCGCTCGCGCCAGCGGCGAGACCTCGCGCGGGTGGTCCATCACGAAGGTCGGCTCGATCAGCTTCGACTCGGAGCTGTCGTCGTAGACCTCGGCCATGATTTTTCCCGAGCCCCAGGCGTCGAGGTACTCGACGCCGCGTTCGTCGGCGATCTTGCGGGCGTCGGAGACCGGCATCGAGGGGTGCATCTTCACCCCGGCGTTCTCCTCGATGAGCTCGGCCATCGTCGCCCGCCGGTAGGGCGGCTTCAGGTCGACGTCGCGGCCGTTGATTTGAACCACCGTGGTCCCGATCGCCTCGATGCAGGAGTTGGCGATGATCGTCTCGGTCAGGTCCATCATGTCGTGGTAGTCGCCGAACGCCTGGTAGGCCTCGAGCAGGGTGAACTCCGGGTTGTGGCGGGTGTCGAGGCCCTCGTTGCGGAAGACTCGGCCGATCTCGAAGACCCGGTTCATGCCGCCGACGATCAGCCGCTTGAGCGGCAGCTCGAGGGCGATCCGCAGGGTCATGTCGATGTTCAGCGCGTTGTGGTGGGTGATGAACGGCTTCGCCGCGGCGCCGCCGGCCTGGCCCAGCAGCACCGGCGTCTCGACCTCGCGGAAGCCGCCGTCGATCAGCGTCCGGCGGGTGGCGGCGATCACCGAGGAGCGGATCGCGAAGACGCGCCGGGCCGGCTCGTCGAGGACCAGGTCGAGGTAGCGCTGCCGGTAGCGATCCTCGGCGTCGGTGAGGCCGTGGCGGATGTCGGGCAGCGCCCGCAGGCTCTTCGAGAGGAGTTCGAAGCCGCCGACCTGGACGGTCAGCTCGCCGTGGTTGGAGGAGATCACGGTCCCCTCGACGCCGACCCAGTCGCCGAGGTCGAGCTCGGAGAAGTCGTGGAGGACCTCCTCGCCGACGACGTCGCGGCTGACCAGCAGTTGGATCCGCCCGGTCTCGTCCTGCAGCTCGGCGAAGTCGAGGCCGCCGTGACGCCGCTCGGCCATGATCCGCCCGGCCAGCCGCACCGCCTTGCCGGTCTCGGTGCCGGCGGCCAGGTCCGGGAACTCCTCGCGGATCGCCGCCGCGGTGCTGTCGCGGTCGAAGCGGACCGGGTAGGGCTCGATCCCCCGCTCGCGCAGCCTCTCGAGCTTCTCCAGCCGGTGGGCCCGCGTCTGCTCCTGGAACTCGGCGCGCTCGGTCGCGCTCTGCTCTGGCGCCGCCTCGGTCTCCCCGGTCGAGCTCATTCGGCGCCCGATCCTACGGACTCGATTGGACCTCAGCCTGAGACTGGGAGCGGGCGAGGATCGCCATCCCGGCCAGGGCGGCGGCGAGGGCGAGGAGCGTGGCGGCGATGCCGAGCGCCGAGGTGTGCAGCGACTCCTCGAGCAGGGTGACGCCGAGGACGACGCTGGAGATCGGGTCGAAGGCCATGCTCGTCGCGACCGCGGGGGCGAGAGCGCCGGCGTTGAGGGCGAGCTGGTTGAGCGTCATCGAGACGTAGCCGACCACCGCCAGCGCGTAGAGGTGCCAGGTGGTGAGGACGGTGAGGACGCCGTCGTCGAGCTCGTCGACGACGGCCTTGGTCAGCGCCGCTGAGAGGCCGAAGAGAATGCCGGTGGCGATGCCGAGGAGGGCGGCCCGCCGCGGTGCCGGCCCCCGGCGGGCGAGCATGACCAGCGGCGCGCAGACCGCCGCGCAGACGGCGCCGGCGACCAGCCAGTCGCGCAGCGGCGCGTCGGCGCGGCCGCCGCTGGGGTCGGCGATGGTCAGGAAGGCGATCAGGGCGACGACGACGAGCACGGCGCCGCCGATGTCGATGCGGCGGATTCGCTGCCCGGTCAGGCGGGCGCCCAGCGGCAGCGCGAAGACGACGCTGGAGACCAGCAGCGGCTGCACCACCGCCAGCCGCCCGATCCCGAGCGCCGCCGCCTGGGCGATGAACCCCAAAGCGTCGGCGACGATTCCTGCCAGCCAGACCGGTCGCCGCACCATCCGCAGCAGCAGGCCGGCGCTGCCGCCTTCCTGCGGCGCTTCCAGCCCGGCCTTCTGCTGGAGCACGGTGCCGAACGCGAACAGCATCGCGGCGAGGAGGGCAAGGACGATGTCCACGCGCGCATCCTGTCACCCGCCGCCGCAGCGGCCGCAAGACATCGACCCGCTAGCCGGCCCCGCGGCTGTCGCGCCGTTCCTCGCGCACCTCTTCCCTCGCCTCGCGCGCCTCTTCCCGTGCATCGACGCGCTCCTTGACGACGTCCTCGCGGGCCTCCAGCTTGGCGGTGCTGGTCGGACCGAAGTGGGCGGTGACGACGGCGACGGCGATCGCGGCGATCGCCAGGGCGGCGAGCAGCGAGCCGAGGATCTGCAGGGACTGGGGCGGACGGCGCATCAGCCGGCCCCGAGGAAGTCGCCGGCTGAGGTGGCCCAGGTCAGCGCGAAGGCAGCGAACAGCGAGACGCCGAGCAGCGGCAGCAGCCGCGAGAGTCGTCCGCCGGCGCGGACCGCGACCACCTTGAGGGCGAGCAGCCCGAGCAGGGCGCAGCCGGCGACGGCGTGCAGGCCGCCCTCCTCGAACCCATAGAAGGAGATGCAGGCGGTGGCGACGAGGACGGTGAGGACGAGGATCGTGTCGCCGCTGGCCCGGTGCACCCAGGACGCGGCGTGCGACTCGAGGAAGCGCGGCCGCAGCCGCCCGTAGGCAACCGCGGCGAGGACCAGTTGGTAGGCGGCGAGGGCGAGGACGAGGCTGGCGAGCACCACCTTCACCTCGGTCAGGTTGCCCCGCGTCAGGGTCTCGATCAGGTCCTCCATCGCGGCTCCATGTTCCCGCTCGGGGCCGTCGTCAATCCCGCGCGAAGCCGCACTCGGCCTCGCGGCCAGGGCGCAGCGGCGGGGCGCCGACCCCGCAGGAGAAGTCCTCGGCGAGCCGTTCCGGGGTGTCGCCGCCCGGCTCGGCCTCGGTGTGGAGGACCTCGGCGCTGATCGTGAACCAGGCGAGGACGCCGCCGACGGCGGCGAGAAAGGCGCAGGCGATCATCGCCATCTCGAAGCCGTCGGCCATCTTCGCCGGGTCGTAGAAGTCGTCGCCGGTGAGGCCGGCGATCAGCGGCAGCACCGCGACGGCGAGCAGGCCGGCGACGCGGGCGACGGCGTTGTTGACCCCGGAGGCGACCCCCGAGTTGCGGGCCGGGGCGGCGGCCAGCACGGTCGCCGTGACCGGCGCCACGACCAGGGTCAGGCCGACGCCGAAGACGACGATCGGCGGCAGGATCGCGGTCAGGTAGCTGTCGCCGGGCTCGACCTGGGAGATCCAGAGCAGGCCGAGGGCAATCACCAGCGGCCCCACCGTCAGCGGCAGCCGCGCCCCGATCCGCTGCGCCAGGCCGCCCGCCCCGGCCGAGAAGACCAGCATCAGCCCGGTCGCCGGCAGCGAGGCCGAGCCGGCCTCGATCGGGCTGTAGCCGAGCGAGATCTGCAGGAAGGCGACGAGCAGGAAGAAGAAGCCGCCGAGCGCCGCGTAGACGACGAAGGTCACCGCGTTGGCGGCGCTGAACTGGCGCGAGGAGAAGATCCCCAGCGGCAGCATCGGGTTGGCGCCGCGGCGCTCGCCGACGAAGAAGAGGACGAGGGCGAGGACGCCGCCGACGGCGGCGACGAGGATCGCCGCCGTCATCCCCCGTTCGGGCGCCTCGATCAGCGCGTAGGTGGTCCCGGCCAGGCCGAGCGCCGCCAGCACCGCACCGCGCAGGTCGAGCCGGCCGCCGGCGGCCTCGGGGTCGAGCGTCTCCGGGGCGTGGCGGGCCGCCATCGCCATCACGAAGACGCCGAGCGGCAGGTTGATCAGGAAGATCGCCCGCCAGGAGACGGCGCCGATCAGGTAGCCGCCGAGCAGCGGTCCCAGCGCCGTGGCGACGCCGCCGAGGCCCGACCAGGCGCCGATCGCCCGGGCCCGGTCGCCGGGCCGGAAGCTGGCCTCGATCAGGGCCAGGCTACCCGGGGTCAGCAGCGCCCCGCCGACGCCCTGCAGCAGCCGCGCCGCGATCAGCAGCTCGGCGTTGGGCGCCGCCGCGCAGAGCCCCGAGGCGACCGTGAACAGCCCGGTGCCGAGGATGAAGACCCGCCGCCGCCCGTAGCGGTCGCCGAGCGAGCCGCCGAGCAGGATCAGCGAGGCCAGGGTCAGCATGTAGCCGTTGACGATCCACTGCAGAGAGCTGGTGCTGGCGCCGAGGTCGCGGCCGATGTCCGGCAGCGCCACGTTGACGACGGTGCTGTCGAGGAAGGTGATCCCGGAGCCGAGCACCGCGACCGCGAGCAGCCAGCGACCCCGGGTGCTGGCGAACGCCAGGTCGGGATCCCGCGATGCCGGCATCCCGCCGATGGTAAAGCCCGCCACCGGGCGCTCCCACTTACTCGTCGGCGGGGAGGGCGCGCAGCACGATCGTCATCCCCCGGTGGGAGATCTGCTCGCGCTTGCGCACGTGGGCCGCGGGGACCACCAGGACCAGCCGCGGCCGCTCCCGGTCCCAGGCCTTGGCGGCCTCGACCAGGGCGTCGCACTCGGCCCAGCTCGGATCCTCGCTGCGGAGCACCAGCACGTCGGCTTCCTTGCCGTGGACCGCGTAGTCGAACCCATCGCTGCCGCCGGTCACGGTTGTCAGGCCGCCGACCTCGTTGGCCAGCTCGGTCAGCAGCGACACGGCGTCGAACTCCTTCGTCGCCGCGGTGGTCGAGGCGACCGGGGCGGCCGTGGCCACCGGGGCCGGGG
>CAMPIP010000171.1 GCA_946886425.1 uncultured Actinomycetes bacterium | reverse complement strand
CGACTTCTTGGACAATATGTTGTTGTTCCCGGCCGGCAACACTTCCTTGTCGACCTCGAGGATCACCAACTTGTCGCTCTCGGCCGAGAGCTGGGGGTCGGTCGTGAAGAGGATCGAGAGGTCGGCCTGACCCTTTTCGAGCACCGTGTACCGGAGGCCGATGTCGACCGGGGTGAAGGACTTGAACTTCAGCCCGTAGAGCTGTTCGAGCCCGGCCAGGCAGTCGATCCGCTGGCGGCACTCCGGCGACCCGTACAGCGAGAGTTTCTCGGACACCCCTTCGAGATCGGAGACCGTCCTCAGGTCGTATTTCTCGGCCGTCTTCTTGGTGGTGCCGACCGCGTTGGCGCTGGCGAACGGAGTCGGTTCAAAGGCCTCCAGGCCTTCCTTTTCGAATTCTTCGTTGGCTTTTTCCCAGGCTTCGCCAGCGTTGGCGGGAACTTCCTCCGGTTCGAGGCCGAAGAAGGAGGTGAGCGCCGTGCTTGCGTACTCGGGGTAGCCGGAGATCTGCCCGGTCTTGACCGCTTTCAGGGCGACGGTTTCGGAGCCGAGATTGAGGGCGCTTTTCACCTTGTAGCCGGCAGCCTTGAGGGCCTGAGCGTAGATTTCCCCGAGGATTTCCTGTTCGGGGAAATTCTTCGAGCCGATCGTCAGGTTGACCTTGGCGTTTTCCGGGTTGGAGACGATCGCACCGCCGCCTCCGCCTTCGCCGCTGCCGCTGTCGTCGTCACTGTCACCGCAGGCGGCGACGCCGAGCGTGAGGGCGAGCGCCGCGAGCGCTGCCAGCAGCACCCGCAGTCTGGTTCGGTGGATCGTCACTGTTTGCCTCCTCGTTGTGGGTATGACTGAAGTCAGGAAGTCTTCAACTTGAGTCCGTCGGAAGTGAGTCCTCGCTGCAGCAGCGCCAGCAGGCCCTCCAGGGCGAGGGCGAGGACCGCGACCAGGATCGCCCCGGCGAGGCGGCCGTCCTCGCCGTAGATGCTGGCGTTGATGATGAAGTCGCCAAGCGTTTCCACCCCTGCCAGGGGAGCGATCGTGGCGGTGGCGATGATCGCGATCGCGGCGCTGCGGACGCCGCCCATCACGGTTGGGATCGCCAGCGGCAGCTCGACCTTGCGGACGATCTCGAGCTCGCTCATCCCCATGCCGCGGGCGGCGTCGACGGTGGAGCGATCGACCTGGCGGACGCCGACGAAGGCGTTGGTGAGGATCGGCGGGATGCCGAGCACGGCAAGGGCCAGGGTGACGTTGACGAGACCGACCCCGATCAGGGCCGCGACCAGAGCGATCAGAGCCAGCTCGGGGATCGCGCGGCCGGCGTTGCCGAGTCCGATCGCCAGCAGTTCGCCCTTGCCGCGGTGGCCGAGGTAAAGCCCGATCGGCAGGGCGGCAACCAGGGCCAGCGCCAGGGCGAGGACCGTCACCTCGAGCTGCTTCACCATCAGCTCCATTGCCTGGTCGAAGCCGCCGACCTTCTTGCCGCCGGTGACATTGGAGGTCTGCGGCTCGAGGATGAATTCGAGCGCGCCGCCGAACGAGGCGAAGACGGGGTGGAGGCCGTTCACGCCTGCCTCGCCCGCCGCCAGGGGGTGGTCAGTCGCTGCAGCCCCAGCAGCAGCACGTCGAAGGCCAGCGCCATCACGATCGCGATCGCGCCGGCGATGATGATGCTGGTCGGGAAGGTGAGGTTGCCGCCGCCGTAGATCTGGGTGCCAAGGCCGCCGGCGCTGATGAAGACGGCGAGGGTGGCGATCGCGACCGTGCTGACGGTGGCGATCCGCAGTCCGGCGATGATCTCCGGCGTCGCCAGCGGCAGCTCCACCCGCCAGAGGATCTGTCGCTCGGTCAGGCCCATCCCGCGCGCCGCGTCTTTCACCGAGCTGGGGACGTTGGCGAGCCCGAGAATCGTGTTGCGGTAGATGATCTGCAGCGTGTAGGCAGCGAGAACGATGATCGCGGTGTCGCGCCCGAGCCCGGTCACCGGCAGCATCAGGAAGAAGAAGGCGATGCTGGGGATCGTGTAGAGGATCCCGGTGGCGGCGAGCAGGGGTGGTCGCAGCCAGGTGTTGCGGTGGGCGAGCAGGGAGAGCGCGAAGGCGATCGCGAACCCCAGCAGCACCGAGAGCAGGACGATTTCGACGTGCTGCAGCGTCGGCGTCCCGAAGCGGTCGATGTGCTCGCGCGCCCAGTCGAGGCAGAAGACCTGGTCCGGCTTCGCCTGGCAGGGGAGGCTCCCGGAGGTTCGTTCCTGGAAGAAGCCTTCGCCGACTTCCCCGACCGCCGCGAGCAGGACCGGGCCGGTCACGCCTCCTCCGCGCCCTGCGGTCGCTCGACGGCGGGATGCTCGTCGGATTTCGCCTCCGGGGAGCCGAGGAACTCGGCGATGATCTCGATCGAGAGGACGCCGTCGATGCGGCCCCGGTGGTCGGTGACCGGCGCGTACTGGGCCTCGCCCTGGAGCAGGTCGGCGAGGGCGTCGCGGAGCACGTCGTCGCGGTCGAGCACCGGGCCGAGCGGCGAGTCGGGGCGGGCCGGGACCGTGTCGCCGGCGAGGTCGCGCTGGGAGAGCCAGCCGCGCGGCCGCCGCTCGGAGTCGACCAGCAGCGCGTAGGGGACTTCGACGTCGGGCCGGGCCAGCTTCGCTCGCACCTCGCCGGTCGCCTGGCCGACGTGGGCCAGCGGCGCCTCCCAGAGGTTGACGTCGCCGACCCGCATCAGCGCCAGCCGCTTCAGCGCCCGGTCGGCGCCGACGAAGTCCTCGACGAACCCGTTGGCCGGCGCCATCAGCAGCTCGGCCGGGGTCGCGTACTGCTCGACCCGGCCGCTCTCGCGCATCACCGCGATCCGGTCGCCCATCTTGATCGCCTCGTCGATGTCGTGGGTGACGAAGAGGACGGTCTTGCGGATCTCCGCCTGGAGGCGGAGGAACTCGTTCTGGAGGCGCTCGCGGTTGATCGGGTCGATCGCCCCGAAGGGCTCGTCCATCAGCATCACCAGCGGGTCGGCGGCGAGCGCCCTGGCGACGCCGACACGCTGCTGCTGGCCGCCCGAGAGCTGGGCCGGGTAGCGGTCTCCGAGCTCGGGG
Source organism: uncultured Actinomycetes bacterium (assembly GCA_946886425.1). The sequence continues at coordinate 2,113 of CAMPIP010000171.1, read as the reverse complement.
TCGAGCCCGATCAGCTCCAGCAGCTCGGCTGAACGGGCGCGGATCCGCTCCTTCTTCCAGCCCAGCAGGCGCGGCACCGCGCCGATGTTCTCGGCGATCGTGCGGTGCGGGAAGAGGCCGATCTGCTGGATCACGTAGCCGATCTCGCGGCGCAGCTGGGCCGGCTCGCGGTCGCGCACCGAGCGCTCGCCGATCAGGATGTCGCCCTCGGTCATCTCGACGGTGCGGTTGACCATCCGCATCGCCGTCGTCTTGCCGCAGCCGGAGGGACCGACGAGGACGCAGATCTCCCCGGCCGGGATCTCGAGGGTCAGGTGGTCGACGGCGAGCGCCTCCGAGTCGCCGTAGCGCTTGGTGGCGCCCTCGTACCGGACCGACGAAGCGGCGGGGGCGGCGTGGGTGTCGTCTGCGGCTTTCGCCTCGGGCACTTGCGGCGAGCCTATACCCGTTGCAGGCCGTTCACAGCCCGAGCCCGCGCGCCCTCTCCCCGGCGCGGGCGACCACCTCGGCCAGGTCCGGGACCCGGCCGTCGCGGACCAGCACCTCGCCGGCGACCACGGTGGTCGCGATCGCGGAGCCCGCCGCGGCGTAGACGAGGTCGGAGGCGAGCTCGCCGAAGCACAGCTCCGGGGCGTCGGGGTGCGGCAACAGGAAGTCAGCGGGGGCGCCGACGGCGAGCTCGGTGGCGCCGAGCCGCGGGGCGCGGGCGCCGGTCGCGATCGCCCAGGCGTCCTCGGCTGCGATCGCGGTCGGATCGGCGGCGGCGTGCTTCTGGCTCAACGCGAACAGCTTCAGGTCGGCGAGCAGGTCGAGCGAGTCGTTGGAGCCGGCCCCGTCGGTGCCAAGCCCGATCGCCGCTCCGGCGGCATGCGCCGCCGGGTAGGGGAAGACGCCGCCGACCGCGAGCTTCATGTTGGCGGCCGGGTTGGCGACCAGGGTGCAGCCGCGGGCCGCGATCAGCTCCAGCTCCTCCTCGTCTAGCCAGACTCCGTGGGCGAGGACCGTCCGCTCGCTGAGGAGGCCGAGCCGGTCCAGGTAGACGGCCGGCCGGGCGCCGCTGGCGGCGAGGCAGCCGGCGACCTCCTGCTCGGTCTCGGAGAGGTGGATCTGGACCGGCACCTGGCGCTCGCGGCTGAGCTCGGCGATCCAGCGCAGCGACTCCTCGCTGACCGTGTAGATCGCGTGCGGGGCCAGCGCCGGCTCGATCGCCGGCCCCAGCTCGGCCAGCTCGTCGAGGCTGCGCAGGGCGGTCTCGCGGAGGGAGGAGGCGGCGCCGTCCATGTCGATCAGCGGCGCCCCGACCGCCGCCCGCATCCCGGCGTCGACGACCGCCCGGGCCGCCGCGGTCGGGTGCCAGTACATGTCCCAGAACCGAGTGGTGCCGGAGCGGGCCATCTCCGCGCAGGCCAGCCGCGTCCCCCAGTAGACGTCCTCCTCGCCCAGCTTCGCCTCGACCGGCCAGATCTTCTCTTCCAGCCAAGGCATCAGCGGCAGGTCGCCGCCGCTGCCCCGGAACAGCGTCATCGCCGCGTGGGTGTGGCCGTTGACCAGCGGCGGCAGCAGCGGCGCCCCGCCCGCCGCGATCGTCTCGTCGCCGGGCTCGGGCGTCACCTCGGGCCCCAGCGCGGTGATCGCGCCGTCGGCGCAGCGCAGCGCGACCGGGGCGCCGTCGAGACGGGCATCGGTGATGGTCAGCGGCATCGCGGCCTCCGGTGTGATGAGTTCTGCCCGGCAGGCGGGCAGAACTCATCACACACGATCATCGGCCGACCGCCCCGAGTCGCGGCAGCACCGCCGCCAGGCCCTCGCGCAGCCGCTCGGCGTTGGCGAGGCGGTCGTCCTCGAGGGCGGCGACGTCGAGCTCGCCCTCGGCGAGGCCGTTGGCGAGGTTGTCGACCACGCAGAGCGCGGCGTATTCGAGGCCCAGCTCGCCGGCGACTATGCACTCGGAGGCGATCGTCATCCCGACCAGGTCGGCGTGGGGGGCGATCAGGCGGATCTCCGCCGGGGTCTCGAAGCGGGGGCCGCGGGTCTGCCAGTAGACGCCGCCGTCGCGCGGCGCGTCGCCCCCGTCCGACCAGGCGGCCAGCACCTCGTCCCGCCAGCGCGGGTC
>CAMPIP010000170.1 GCA_946886425.1 uncultured Actinomycetes bacterium | reverse complement strand
CCCCGGCGCCCGCCCGGAGCGTCTCGATCCCGAGCCGACACTGCTGAGTCCTTTCGAGCGTGCCGTCGCTCGCTTCAATGCCAGCGAAGCCTCGCGCACCGTGGCCGGCCTGGTTCGCACCCTGGGTGCGCCCTGGGTCTCCGTCGGAGCTTCCGCCGGAGCCCCCAAGGAGGTGCGGATCACCGTCGCGTGGGAGCTCTCCTGGTACCAGTGGGGCGTCGACCTCGGCGACGAGCTGCGGCCGGTCTTCCAGATCGACAAGGGCCTGGAGATGGACCAGCTCGATTCCGCTGCCAGGCAGTGGAACGCCTCCGCCCAGGAGGGCCGAATCCTTCTCGTCGCTGCGTCCCGGCGCGGCGCCGGCGAGCCGGCACGCTGAACGGATGTCGAAGCTGACGGTCAACGTCGACGGCGGCGCCCGGGGCAACCCGGGGCCGGCTGCGATCGGCGTCGTCGTCCGCGACGAGGCCGGCGCCATCCTGGAGGAGCACGGCGAGAGGATCGGCCGCGCCACCAACAACGTCGCCGAGTACCGGGCGCTGCTGCGCGGGGTCGAGCTGGCGGCCGCCCACGGCGGCACCGAGCTGGACCTGGTCGGCGACTCGGAGCTGGTCGTCAAGCAGATGAAGGGCCAGTACAAGGTCAAGGACGCGACGATGCGCGAGCTCAACGCCGAGGTGAAAGCGGCGCTGCGCCCGTTCGAGTCCTGGTCGATCCGCCATGTGCGGCGGGCCGAGAACGCCGACGCCGACCGGCTCGTCAACCAGGCGCTCGACGGCGGGTAGTCTCGTCGCATGCCCGAGCGTGCGGCCAAGCCGATCGACGCCGGGGTCGACATCGGCCACGTCCACCTCAGGGTCGCCGACGTCGACCGCGCCCTCGAGTTCTACTGCGGGGTGCTCGGCTTCGAGCTGATGCAGCGCTACGGCGAGGACGCCGCCTTCGTCTCCGCCGGCGGCTACCACCACCACATCGGCCTCAACTCCTGGCAGTCGAAGGGCGGCTCGCCGCCCCCGCCGGGGACGACCGGCCTCTACCACGTGGCGATCCGCTACCCGACCCGGGCGGCGCTCGCCGATGCCTTGCGGCGGCTCATCGACGCCGACGTCCCGATCGAGGGCGCCTCCGACCACGGGGTCAGCGAGGCGCTCTACCTATCCGACCCCGACGGCAACGGGATCGAGCTGTACTGGGACCGGCCCAAGGAGGACTGGCCGGAGCCTCAGCCCGGCGCCAAGGTCGAGATGTTCGTGCGCCCGCTGGATCTGCAGAACCTGATGGCGGACCTGGAAAGCCAGTCGCCTTGAGGGTCGGGCGACCCCATTGCCTCGAATACTGATAAGTACTCGCAGCATTCTCAATCGCAAATAGCCGACAAGGAGGCTGTGTGAGTCGCATCAGGAAGGCGATCACGTTCTCGAACGTGATCGCGGTCATCGCCCTGTTCCTGGCCATGGGGGGCGGGGTCTACGCCGCCAGCAACAAGATCAACGGCAAGCAGATCAAGGCCAAGTCGCTGCCGGGTAACCGGTTGAAGCCAAAGAGCGTCACGGCGAAGCAGATCAAGCCGAACGCGATCACCGGGAGGCAGATCAGGGCCGGCTCGCTGACCGGGAAGCAGGTCGTCGGCAGCAGCCTCACCGGCGTCGCCGCCAGCTCGCTCGGTGCGGTGCACTACGCCTCCGTGATCGTTTCGCTTGGCAGGGGAGGGATGGTCGGTCCGAGCGGGACGGCGATCTGCCCTGCGGGTCAGAAGGTGATCGGCGGCGGCGCGACCGTCAGCGACGACAACATTGCCTACGTCAACGACAGCGGGCCGACCGAGGATCGCGGCGGCTGGACGGCGACCGGCTGGAGTGGCGGCGACGGACAGACGATGACCGTCACCGCGATCTGCACCCCGGTCTCCTCGAGCACCAGCAGCGAGGCGAGGACCAGTTCCGGCCCGATCTACTCGCCCGTCAAGTAGGGGGCGCGCTCTCGACGGGATGACCGCCCTGCCGCCAGACCCCGACGCCGCGACCGACGTGGACGACGCCGGCGAAGCCCTGGCGCCGCAGGATCGAGGCGGCGAGGCCGCTGCGCTTGCCGCCGCGGCAGATCGTCGCGATCGGCCGCTCACGGGGCAGCTCGCCATGGCGGTCGTTTAGCTCCCCGTAGGGGATGTGGACGGAGCCCGGGATGTGCTCCGCTGCGTACTCGGCGTCGTTGCGGACATCGAGCACCAGCGGGGCCCCGGGCCCGTCCAGACGCTTGGCGAGCTCCTCCGGGTCGATCAACTCGATCCGCTCGATCGGGCGCTCCTCGGTGCGCCAGGCGGTCATCCCGCCCTCGAGGAAGCCGCGGACGGGCATCCCGACCGAGGCGAGCAGCTCGGCGGCGTCGCGCTCGTCGCCGTCGGAGCCGGCGACGACGATCACGTCGGCGCCGGGCGGGGCGACCCGCGAGACCTTGGTCGCGAAGCCGGTGTCGTAGGCGGAGGTGCTGAGGGCGCCGGGGATATGGGCTTCGTCGAACTGGTCGTTGGTGCGGCCGTCGATGACGACCGCGCCACCGGCGACGGCCTCCTCGACTTCGTGCGGGGTCATCGCCGCCGGGGTGCCGAAGTGGTCGACCAGGGGGCCGCGGTTGAGCGAGACGATCCGCTCGACGTTCGGCGGTTTGTCGCCGAGCGAGCCGACCGCCTCGGCGACGAAGGTCGCCTCGTCGGCGATCGCCAGGGCGCGGTTGTGACGGCGCTCGAAGCCGATCGTCGAGGAGGTCTTGAGGTCGAGCCCGGAGCCGCCGCAGAGCGAGCCGCCGAGGTGGCCGGGCCAGACCTCGACCTCGTCGGGCAGGGTCAGCAGGCGCTCGTGCAGGGAGCGAAACATGTCGGCGGCGCCCTCGCGCGGCTCGACCGCGAGGTCGGGACGGGCTACGTCGCCGATGAAGATCGAGTCGCCGGTCAGGAGCGCCCAGGGCTCGCCGCCGCGGCTGGCGTCGGAGAGCAGGAAGCAGGTGTGCTCGGGGCGGTGGCCGGGCGAGTGGATCGCCTCGACCCGCAGGTCTCCCAGCTCCAGCACCCAGCCGTCGGCGAACGGCTCGTGGTCGTACTCGGCCGCGGCCAGCTCGTGGATGTGGATCGTCGCCCCGGTCCCGTGCGCGAGCCGACCGTGCCCGGAGACGTGGTCGGCGTGGTTGTGGGTCTCCAGCACGTGCCCGATCCGCACCCCGTGCAGGCGGGCCAGCCGCCGGTAGGGCTCGACGTCCCACTGCGGGTCGACGACGACGGCGACGCCGGATTCGCGGTCGGCGACCAGGTAGGAGGCGCAGCCGAGATCCTCGTGGATGATCTGGCGGAAGAGCATTCGCTGAAAGCTACCGTCCGTGCCTCATCACCGGTTAAGGTCGTTTGATGCGGATCGTGACGCTGGGCGGGCCTGCCGAACGCCCTCGAGGTCAGCGGCGCCCAGGTCGTCGACGTCCGCTACCGGTTTCGCTGGGAATTTTGCGGCAACTTCGAATCGGCAATCAGGGGCAGCGCTCCGCTACAAGATCGAAGTCCCCGTCCCGCGCGGCTTCTTCCGCCACGGCTCGCGCTTCCTGGGGTAGCCCGATCGGCGGCTAGGCTTCGCGAATGATCCCCCACGCAACCCTTCTCATCTGGTTTCGGCTCCGCTCGCCGGAGTTGGCCGAGGATTTCGAAAATCTGATGGCGGGGGACCGCGACATCGTCCGCGGGTCGCTGGACACGGTGTCGAATTGGCGCCTGATGCGGCCGTCCGACGTGCCCGGGCAGGCGATTGACGAAGCCGACTACGTGCTGATCGCCGAGATCAACGCAGTCGAGCGGTTCGAGCAGCAGGGGAGCGAACACGTCCAACGCCTGGCGGACGACCTCGAGCACCTGGTCTCGCACCAAGGGATGCTCGTCCTGCGTTCGGTCCTTTAAGCGGCTCATGGAAGTTCGAGCTTCTCGATCGTCGATTCGATTTCCAGCGCGTACAGAGAATCGTTCTCGAGGTTGGCGCTGGCTTCGTAGGTGCCGTTCGGGGGAGGCCACGGGATCGCGCCGGAAGCCGTCGATCTGGACGCTGCCTGTTATCCGGATCCCTTCTTGCAGCCTTGGTTTTCATCTTCCCGGCTGATGCCGACCCGCTGGGGTCGGGGAGGCCAGGCTTCGGCATCGTGCGGCCCGTTCCTCCCGTTCTCCTGCGGCTCGGCCGCGAGCGCCTCCGAGGATCGCTGCCGTCGCGCGGGACGGCGATCGCGCACGACCGAGCCGCTGGGGGCCACGGCTCGCGCTTCCTCGGATAGAATGCGCGACCTGTGCGGCTGTAGCTCAGCTGGCTAGAGCGTCTGCTTGCCATGCAGAAGGTCGTCGGTTCGAATCCGATCAGCCGCTTCTCGCGAAATCCCGCCCTCGGCGGGATTTCGTCGTTCAAGGGGTTGTCGCGCCGCATAAGCAAAGTGCCCCCGGCGGCAGCGCACCGTCGCGCACGGAGTCGCGCGGGCCGTGAATGGAAGCTCAGGCTGGCGCCCCCCGAACTGCGTTACTGGCGCGATAGCGCCTCGAGCTGCCTGCTTGAGCGGGCTCGTGGCTGGCGCGGGAAGGCCGCTCTCACGGTGTGACCGTTGTCGACTTCCGCCGTTGTCATCTTGTATGTTCCTGACATCGGCCGTGGTCAAGAACTTGAACCGATATGACGCCCCCGTCTGAGCCCGTCCGCCCGTGGCGGGGGATCAGCCCGGAGCAGCGAGTCGCGGAGCGCCGCGAGCGCCTGCTCGACGCCGCCCTGGAGGTGTTCTCCGGGCGCGGTTTCGCCAACTCGCGCGTGCGCGACGTCTGCCGCGAGGCGGGCCTGACCGAGCGCTACTTCTACGAGTCGTTCGCCGACAAGGAAGCGCTGCTGGTCGCGCTGGCGCAGCGGATCGTCGCCGACCTCGTGGTCGCGGTCGGACCGGCGATCGAGCTGGTCGCGACCGAACCCGAGCCAGCGATCGACGCGGCGTCACGCGCGGTCGTCCATTCCCTGACCGGCGATCCCCGCCGCGCCCGGATCCTCCTCGTCGAGGTCGTCGGCGTCAGCCCGGCGATCGAGGCCGCCCGCCGCGCCCTCATCGCCCGGCTGGCGGAGGTGATCCGCGCGGGCGTCGCCGGCGCCCTGGGCTCCTGGGCGTCGACCTCGCTCGAAGTCGAGCTGATCGCCCGGGCGCTCGTCGGCGCGGCGCAGGAG
>CAMPIP010000169.1 GCA_946886425.1 uncultured Actinomycetes bacterium | reverse complement strand
CGCAGCGCCTCGAGCACCGGGCGCTTGAATTCGCAGAGCTCGTCGAGAAAGAGGACGCCGCGATGCGCCAGGGTCACCTCGCCGGGACTGGCCTGACTGCCGCCGCCGACCAGGCCCGAGGCGCTGATCGTGTGGTGCGGGGCCCGGAACGGCCGCCCACCCCGCAGGGTCGCCTCGAGCCGTCCGCAGGCGCTGGCGATCCGGGCCACCTCCAGCGCCTCGCAACCCGCCAGCGAGGGCAAGATCGAGGGCAGGCGGCTCGCCGCCAGCGACTTGCCGGCGCCCGGAGGGCCGACCATCAGCAGGCTGTGCCCGCCGGCCGCTGCGACCTCGAGAGCATGGCGTAGGTGCGGCTGGCCGCGCAGGTCCGCCAGGTCGGGCGCGCCAGGAGCGCCGTCGAGCCGCAGCGGCAGGGCAGCCGGGCGGCGCGGCTCCCACTCGCCCTCTGCGAGCTGCCCGAGCCGGCGCACGCTCTCCAGTGGGATCACGTCGATCCCGTTCGCGAGCGCCGCCTCGGGGCCGTTCTCAGCCGGGAGCGCGATGGCCTCGGCGCCGTCCTCGCGAGCCGCCTCGGCGATCGTCAGGGCACCGTTTACCGGCCGAGCCGCGCCGTCGAGCGCCAGCTCGCCGACCAGGGCGATCCGCGAGAGGGCCGGCCAGTCGAGCTGCCCTGAGGCACTCAACAGCGCCGCCGCGATCGCCAGGTCCATCCCCGGACCCGCCTTGCGCAGGCTGGCCGGCGCCAGGTTGACGACGATCCTCTGCAACGGGAACTCGAAACCGCAGTTGACCAGCGCCGCCCGGACCCGCTCGCGCGCCTCGCGAACGGCGGCGTCGGGCAGGCCGACGATCGTGAAGGCGGGCAGGCCGCGGTGGACGTCGACCTCGACCCGTACCGGGCGGGCGGCGATGCCGTCGAGCGTGAATGTCCGGGCCGTGGCGAGCACGACGACGACGCTACGGAAGGAAATTTCACGCGTGGGGCGCTAAATCGAAATCTTGCGGGTCAAAAGAGGGGCGAATCTGTAACGCCCGGGCCCTTGGCCCAAAACCAATGACCGTCGCCCGCCAGAACCTGGGCCGCCAGGCCGAGAATCTCGTCGCCCGCCGCCTCGACGCGGCCGGCTGGCAGCTGCTCGCCCGCAATGCCCGCACCCGCCATGGCGAGCTCGACATCGTCGCCCGCGACGTCGACGCGCTGGTCTTCGTCGAGGTCAAAGCCGGCCGCCGGAATGCCGCCTACGGCCCCGAGCGTCCCGCCCTCGCCGTCGACCGTCGCAAGCAACAGCGCATCCGCCGCCTCGCCGCCGCCTGGCTGGCCGACCACCGCGACGCGCCCCACTGCCAGACGATCCGCTTCGACGTCGTCGGCGTCACCTTCGACCGCGGCCGGGCGACCGCAATCGAGCACATCCGCAACGCCTTCTGAACATGCAAGCTGGCGTGCCTGACCAAGCAGCTCAAGGACGAGCGAGGGAGTGTGCTCTGCACATGACCGAACGAGGACGCCGAGATGCGCCGCGTCAGGCGCGTCAGAGGCTCAGCTGGCTATAAGCCACAGACTGGAACGAGCGGCGGTGCAGCGGCGAGATGCCGAGCTCCTCTATCGCCGCGCGGTGCTCCGGGGTGGAGTAGCCGACGTGCTCCTCGAAGCCCCAGCCGGGATGGCGCTGGGCGGCTTCGCGCATGTAGCGATCGCGGGTGACCTTGGCGACCACCGAGGCGGCGGCGATCGCGGCGCTGGTGCCATCGCCTTCGACGACGGCGCGATGCGGGACCGCGCAGCGCTTCAACGGGAAGCCGTCGGAGAGGCAGATCGCCTCGGCGGGCGGGTCGAGCCGTTCCAGCGCCACCGAGAGCGCTTCGAGGTTGGTCACGTGCAGGCCGCGGCGGTCGATCCCCGCAGCGCTGCGGACAACCACGCTGACCCGGGCGGCGGCGCGCAGGACGGACGGGTAGATCTCCATCCGCCGCTCCTCGAGCATCTGCTTGGAGTCGTGCAGGCCGGCGAGGGCGCGGCGGTCCGCTCGGGAGAGGGTCTCGTAGTCGATCAGGACCGCGGCCGCGACCAGCGGCCCGGCCAGGCAGCCCCGCCCGGCCTCGTCGGTGCCGGCCACGTAGCGGCTCTCGAGCCCGCGGTCGAAAGCGAAGAGTCGCCGGCTGCGGGCCAACCGCCGACGATGCAGCTTCCCCGGCTTAGAGGAGGCCGACCCGGTCGGGGGGCCAGTAGGTGGCAAAGGCCTTGCCGATGATCCAGTCTCGGGGAACCGGTCCCCAGAAACGGCTGTCGTCGCTCGCCCCACGGTTGTCGCCCATCATGAAGTAGTGGTCGGGTGGAATCGTGATGGTACGCGGCATGTTGCAGGCCGCGGCGCTTCCGCAGGGGTTCGTGTATGGCTCATCGGTCTTCTCGACGCCGTTGACGACCGGGTGGCCGTCTTTGACCGAGAGCGTGTCCCCCGGCCCGGCGACGATCCGCTTGATGAAGTTCTGGCTCGACTCGGCTTTGGTCGGCTTCGGACAGGCTTCGCCCGGCTTCGGCATGACGCCGCATTCGGTGCCGTTGTCGGCACCCGCCGGCGGATGGAAGACGACGATGTCCCCCGCCCCCGGGTCGGTGAAGTGGTAGATGAAACGGTTGACCAAGACCCGCTGGCCGACATCCAGCGTCGGCTCCATGGATTCCGAAGGGATCTGGTACGGCTTGATCAGCCAGGCCTGGATCGCCAGTGCCAATCCCAGGGCGAGCGCGACTATGACGACTAGCTCGACAAGCCCGCCGCCTTTGGACGTCGGCTTCGGGACCGCGAGTTTCAGGCCTTGCCCTCGTCGGAGTCGCCGGCCGAGGAGGCCGGCGCCTCGTCCTCGGCATCCTCAGGCGCTGCGCTGCTGTCCTCGGTCTCCCCGGCCGCGGGCGCCTCGGCGTCCGCCTCTGCCACTGCCTCAGTCTCGGCCTCAGGAGTCGCCTCCTCGGCGGCCTCTGCCTCCGGGGCCTGCTCGTCAACGGCAGCTGCCTCCTCGGCCTCGGCTGCCGGCGCCTCCTCGGGCGTCTCGACGGCGCCGACGACCTCGTCCTGGGTGGCGCCCTCGGCGTCGGTCGCCTCGACCTCGGTGGGCGCCGCGGAAACCATGTCCTCGTCGATGCCCCAGCGCCGCTCGGCGACGCGGGCGGCCTTGCCGATCCGGCCGCGCAGGTAGTAGAGCTTGGCGCGCCGCACGTCGCCGCGGGCCGCCACCTCGAGTTTCTCGATCTTCGGCGAGTGCAGCGGGAACGTCCGCTCGACGCCGACGCCGAAGGACTGCTTGCGGACGGTGAAGGTCTCGCGCACGCCGGATCCCTGACGACGAAGGACGACGCCCTCGAAGACCTGGGTTCGCTTCCGGCTTCCCTCGATCACCTGGAAGTGGACGCGGACACGGTCGCCGGGAGCGAAGGAGGGCAGGCCCTTCCTCAGCTGGTCGCGCTCGATTTTGTCGATTACGGAGCTCATGTCGTGACGAGAAAAAACCGCCGGACCCGGGTGCGGGAACCGCGCGGTGGCGGAATGGTAGCTACTCGGCGCCTGTTTCGAACTGCTCGGCGCGAATCCGGCTCTGCGCGAGCCGCCACTGGCGCACCTTCTCATGGTCCCCGGAGAGCAACACCTCGGGCACTCCCCACCCCCGGTGGACCGGCGGGCGCGTGTAGTGCGGGTACTCGGGCATGCCCTCGAGGACCTGGCTGAAGGACTCCTCGACCGCCGAGTCGGCGTGTCCGAGGGCTCCCGGCAACTTGCGCATCACCACGTCGGCGAGCACCATCGCCGGCAGCTCGCCGCCGGCGAGGACGTAGCGGCCGATCGAGACCTCGTCATCGGCGAAGTGCTCGTGGACGCGCTCATCGAAGCCCTCGTAGCGCCCGCAGAGGATCGCCAGGTGCGGCTCGGCGGTCAGCTCGTCGGCCAGCTCGTCGTCGAGCAGGCGGCCGGTCGGGGTCAGCAGGACCCGGCGCGGCTGCTCGTCGTTCGGGTATGCGGCCCGCAGCGCCGCGTCGACGACGTCCACCCGCAGCACCATCCCGGCGCCGCCGCCGTAGGGCGAGTCGTCGACCTGGCCGGCTTTGAGCGGCGTCGTCTCGCGGTAGTCGAAGAAGCGCAGCTCGTTGCCTTCGCGGACCGCGTTCTGGACCGAGCGCTGGGTCCGGAACCAGTCGAAGGCCTCCGGGAAGAGCGTGAAGACGTCGAGCTTCAATCGAGAATGTCGACGATGACGCGGCGGTCGATCCGCACCGCGGCCGCCTTGGCAATGGTCCGGATCGCGTTGGCCACGCGCCCGCCTTTGCCGATCACCCGCCCGAGGTCGCCCTCGGCGACGGTCACCTCGTAGACGAGGTCGCCGTCCTCTTCGAGCTCCTCGACCACGACCGCCTCAGGGTCCTCGACGAGGGCCCTGACCAGAAACTCGATCAGCTCGGTCATCTAGCTGCCGGAGGCGGCGATGCCTTTGGTGCGGAGCAGGCCCGCCACCGTCTCCGAAGGCTGGGCGCCGTGCTCGAGCCAGTGGCGCGCGCGCTCCTCGTCGATCACGATCGTCGAGGGCTCGGTCTGCGGGTTGTACTGCCCGATCGTCTCGATCGTGCGGCCGTCACGCGGGGAGCGTTTGTCGGCGACGACGATGCGCCAGATCGGGTTCTTCTTCGAACCCACTCGTCTGAGTCTTATCCGTACAGCCATTCGGACGGGGCAGGTTACAGAATCGGCGGGCCGCCGGCCTACCGTCGCCGCATCTTCGGGCGCGGAGCCCGTGGCGAACCGCCCATCATGTGGGCCAGCTGCTGTTCGTTCGGCATCTTGCCGCCGCTCATCGAGCGCATCAGCTTGCGCATCTGGTCGAACTGTTTGATCAGCTGCTTGACGTTCTGGACGCGGACCCCGGAGCCGCTGGCGATGCGTTTGCGGCGGGAGCCGTTGATCATCGCTGGGTTGGCCCGCTCTTCCGGCGTCATCGAGAGAATGATCGCCTCGACCCGGTCCATCTCGCGCTCGTCGACGTTCGCGTTCTTCAGCTGTTTCATCGCCCCCATCCCCGGCAGCATCCCGATGATGCTGCTCAACGGGCCCATTTTCCGCACCTGGCGCATCTGCTGGCGGAAGTCTTCGAGGGTGAATTCGTCCTTTTCGAGCTTGCGCTGGAGGTCGAGCGCCTCATCTTCGTCGACCTGCTGCTCGGCCTTCTCGATCAGGCTGAGGACGTCGCCCATGCCGA
>CAMPIP010000168.1 GCA_946886425.1 uncultured Actinomycetes bacterium | reverse complement strand
ACGGCGGCTTCACGCCGAAGAAGCTCTCGAAGACGAAGTTGACGCCGATCGCGCTGGACGTCGAAGGCCAGATCAAGACTCTCGACGGCACGCACCCGCCGGCGCTGAAAGAAGTCATCGTCGAAACCGACAAGAACGGCGCGATCAACGTCAAGGGTTACCCGGCCTGCACGTCGTCGAAACTGCAGTCGCAGGACAGCACCCACGCGAAAGCGATCTGCAAGGACGCAATCCTCGGCGAAGGCAAGACCGACGTGCAGATCCAGTTCCCCGAACAGGCGCCGATCCCGGTGAAAAGCCCGCTGATCCTCTTCAACGGCGGCGTCAAGGGCGGCACGACGACCCTGTTCGTCCACGCCTACATCACCGTCCCGACCCCGGCCGCGATCGTCACCACGGTCAAGGTCAAGAAGCACCCGAACGGTCGCTACGGCATCAAATCCGTCGCCTCGGTCCCGAAGATCGCCGGCGGCAGCGGTTCGGTGCTCTCGTTCAACCTGCACATCGACAAAAAATTCACCTACAAGGGCAAGAAGGTCAGTGTTCTGACCGCCAAGTGCCCCGACGGCAAGCTGCAGGCCAAGGGCACCGCTGTCTTCGCCGACGGCACCCGCGCGACCGGTGAGGTCGTCCGCACCTGCACGGGCAAGAAGTAGACACCTAGCCGGAGTCTCGTCCCGAGTACTTCTCAGGACAGGCAAGGTGAAAGGGGCGGCCGAGAGGCCGCCCCTTTTCTTTGCGCCCGAGGCCGGGCGATCGGGCACGCGTTTCGCCTCCAGATCAAGCGGGAATAGGAAGGGCGGCCACATGGCCGCCCTTCGCTTGCCGCCAGGGAGGAAGCGCAGGGTCGAGAAAAGGAGCTAGGGACATGCGCAAGCAACTCTCGATCGCCGCCGTTCTCATGGCCGTGGTCGCCTTGACGGTGGCAGGGGCCGCCGTTGCGGAGAAGCCGGTCAAGGTCCGCGCCGGCAACCTCGAACTGACCTTCAACGGGGGCTTCACGCCGAAGAAGCTCTCGAAGACGAAGCCGACGCCGATCAAGTTCAACATCTCGGGGAAGATCAGGACGCTCGACGGCAGTCATCCGCCGGCCCTGAAGGAATTCGTCCTCGAAGCGGACAAGAACGCCGGGATCGACGTCAAGGGCGTGCCGACCTGCAGGTCGGGGCAGCTCCAGTCCCGGGACAGCGCCGGGGCCAAAGCGGCGTGCCGGAAGGCGATCATCGGCACCGGCACCGCCAAGGCGGAGATCCAGTTCCCCGAACAGGCGCCGATTCCCGTCAACAGCCCGCTGTACCTGTTCAACGGCGGCAAGCGCGGCGGCAAGACGACGCTCTTCCTACATGCCTACATCACGGTCCCCACCCCGGCCGCGATCGTCACCACGATCAAGATCAAGCGGTTCAAGAACGGCCGCTACGGTCTGAAATCGGTGGCGACGATCCCGAAGATCGCCGGCGGCAGCGGCTCGGTGACCTCGTTCAACCTGAACATCACCAAGCGCGGCGTCCTCACCGCCAAGTGCACCGACCGCAAGCTGCAGGCGCACGGGATGGCGAAGTTCAGCGACGGGACGAAGGCCTCGGCGACGGTTGTGCGTACCTGCAGGCCGAAGGGGTGAGCCGCCGCCCAGCCGAGCTTTGACCTACCGGCGCGGTGCGAGGACGAGCGTGACCAGCTCGTCCTCGAAGGCCGGCAGCGCGGGGGCTTCGGCGTCCATTACCACCTTGCCGACGAGGGCGGCGATCGCGGCGACCGTGGCCCAGGCGGAGAGTGGCGACTCGGGGTCGCGGCTGGGACCGCGGGCGGCGCGCAGGCGGGCGGCGAGTGACTCGATCATGGCGGCGTGGCGGGTCGCGCCCTCGGGCCCGAGGGCGAGGATCTCGACGGTGAGCAGCCGCGCCGTCGGCGCGTCGGCCGCGAGCAGCCCGAGCACGTTGGCGATTGCGGCCCTTACTCCGCCCTCCCAGTCCGACGCGGCGGCGCAGACCCGGTCGACCTCCTCGAGCAGCCGTTCGGAAAGCTCCTCATGGGCGGCCAGCATGCAGTCGCGTTTGCCGCTGAAGCGCTTGTAGAAGGTGGCGGTGGAGACCCCGGCGCGCCGGACGACGTCGGCGACGGCGATCTCGGCGTAGCCCTTCTCCGCGCAGACCTCCGCGATCGCCGAGATCAGCCGTTCGCGCTGGTTGAGGGCAACGACCTCGGCCGGGATGCCGTGGGAACCGGCCGGCAGTCTTTGGATCGGCTCTTGCTCGAGCGCCTTCACAGGAACGCTTGCCATGATAGTGAGCGTTCCTAAACGGAGTAGATGTTTTTCGTAGCGGGCCGAGCAGCTTCGAGCGCCTAGCCTTCCTGTGGGGTTTGGCTAGGCGACGGCGGGGATGGAGCGGCGGCGGCCGTCGGGGTCGTGGGTGGTCGCTCCTTCGCCCCGTAGGCGGTGGCGGCTGGTTCGATGTCGGCGCCAACCCTGCTCTCGATCGAAACCTTCGCCGAGCCGAAAAATATGAGCCGCGGACCAAAGCCCGCGGCTCATCATCAAGGTCCGCTGAGAGAGCCCTATTCCATCACTCCGTACAGGACCGAGCTGCCGGAGTAGGTGGACGTGGTTTTCACAGCACCACAGGTTCCGATCCTGCCAGAGGCCCTCGTGACGCTGATGTTGCTGACGCTGAACTGAACTTGGACGCCGGCTTCGGCGCCGGCACCGACGTTGGTGGTTTCCACGCTCGAGAGCCCGGACTGCGGAGTCACCCGATAGACGCACAGGGGAACAGCTTCTTCTTCAGGCATGTATCCGGAGATCACGATCGCGTCGCTTTCGCTCTGACAGAGGATGCTGAGAGCACCGCTGCCAAGGCGGTAATCGCAGGCGCTGGCGTCGACCGTCGCCGGCAGAACGGTTTCGCCGATATACAGCTCACAATTCGTGTACTGCGGTGCGAGGTCGATCGTCGCCGAGGGACCACTGAGCGAGCCGCTGAGCTCAATGCTTTCGCATCTCAGCTGCCGACCGCCAGGGAGAGTCATGTTGTGATGTTCGGACGGAACCTGGCTGCCGCTCACGCTGACCGGATAGGCCGGCGTTTCGGCAGAGAACTGGTTCCCTGCGTGGAATAGCCCGACCTTGCCCGAGAACGCGCCGATCCAACCACCGTTATAGGGGAACACTTTCCATTCCCCGGTGTAGTTGATGACTCCGTTTTTGCAGAATCCACCAGATTTCACCACCGAATAGTAGAGGGTGCCTTCGGCCGTTACCCGGACCGATCCGCTTTCGTTGTAGAACCTGGCCGGAATGCTCTGGGGCGCGATCCGCTTTTCACAGCTGGCGCTGTTGAGCTGAACCGATCCACAGCCGCTGATCGAGAGGGTCCCCATTAGGGGGTCGCCGTCGTTGCCCGGCTGCAGGTTGACCGCGCAGCCGTTCCATTTCCAGCTGACAGCTCCTTCGTTGCTGGAGGTGCAGCTCAGGTCCGATGGCACACCGCCGAGGCTCTTGTCGAGATAGGCGACAGAACCAGCGAAGGCACCACCGCTCGGACAGTCTGCGGCAATGCCTCCCGGCTGGGTGTACTGCTGCGTGATCCGTTGCGCGGTGAAGCCGCCGCCGCCGGTGACGACGTAATACCCCGCCGAAGCGGTCGCCGCACCGGCGACAGCACACAGCGCCAGAGCAGCCACCAGGGCCAACCCCAGAGTCTTGATACGAGTCATGTTTCTCCCTTCGGTGACGAGTGTCACCGTTATGTTTTCCTGACCGTCATCCAACCACCCTGTGTCACTGTTTACTACGTCACTGTGTCAATGTTCTCCTCACCTTCCTGCAGGTTTAAAGGCGGGCAGCAGCTCCCCGACCTGCAGGGCCAGGGTGAGCTGCTGGGCGACCGCGGCGGGGTGGAATCCCAGCGCCTCCTCGATCGCCCCGAGCCGGCTGGAGACCGTCGGCCGGCTCACCCCCAGCGCCGCCGCCGTCGAGGAGACGTTGCGGTTGGCCTCGAAGTAGGCGCGCAGGGTCTCGCGGGCCAGCTCTCCCCCGTCGCGCATCTGGGCGAGCGGCACCAGGTAGAGCTCGCGCAGGGAGGCGACCAGGACCTCGTCGCGCAGCATCGAGGCCTGCAGGGCGACCGCCGCGTAGCGGACCGGCGCCCCCGGTTCGCGCAGGGCGATCGGCAGCGCCGCGAGCGCCTGGCGGTGGCTGAGCCGCCAGGCCTCAAGGCCCGCCCCGGGCTCCCCCAGCGCCAGGGCCAGGCCGGGTGGGAGCTGGGGGGCGAGGCGCTCGCGCAGCCGCTCGGAGTCGAGCGCCTGGCGGGAGCCGAACCAGGCCCAGACCGAGTCCTCCCCGCGGCGGACCAGCATGCTCGCCAGCCCGAGGCTGCGGGCCGCCTGCCCGAGCGCCTCGGCGGCTTCGATCCCAAAGGCGGTGGCGCCGAGGTGGTGCTGGTCGAGCTCATAGGCGAACTCGGCGGCGAGGATCGAGGGGTCGAGCAGCTCGCCGAGGAGCAGGCGACCGACCAGGGCGGCGCGGCGCTGCTCAGAGGAGCTCGGGCGGGTGGCCTCGCGGCGGTACTCCTCGGCGATCGCCGCCAGCATCCGATCAAAGAGGGCGGCCTGGGCGCGCAGCAGCGAGGCCAGGGCGGCGCCCTTCACCTCCGGGGGACGGCCGGCCTCCTCGATCAGGAAGTCGGTGAAGAGGTTGTAGGAGGCTAGGTAGCGGCGCAGGACGGTGTCGAGCTCGACGCCGTTGCGGGCGGCGACGCGGGTCTGCAGGAGCAGCTCGAGGGGGACCGGGGCGGGGTCGCGGCCGCTTTGGCCGAGCTCGGCCAGGGCGAAGTCAAGAGCGGCGGAGATCGCGGTGCGGAAGGCCTCGGTGTAGTTGGCGACGGGGCTTTGGTCGGGGACGGCCATGATCCGGGTCAGGGTCGCCGCTTCGATCTCGGCGCGGCGCTCGCGCAGGCGGGCGAGCAGCTCGGGACGGGCCGGCCGAGCCGAGGCGGAGGCAAAGCCGCTGCGGGACTCTTCGATTCGCATGAGCGCACCGCGGCTCCCTATTGCCCCTGCGCCACCAGGGAGACGGTGCCGAGCGCTTCCCCGGCCGAGAAGACGCCGGCTTTGCCCTGCGGCTTCGCGAACAGCTCCTCGAGGCTCTGGGCGGTGGCGGCGTCGAGGCCGAGGCTCGCCCCGGCGAGGGCGACGGTGCGCTCGGCGGGGTCGCTTCGCACCGCCGGCACCGAGAGCGCCGCCAGGCCGACCCGGCCGAGCTTGCCGGGGTAGGGCGGGGC
>CAMPIP010000167.1 GCA_946886425.1 uncultured Actinomycetes bacterium | reverse complement strand
GAGCAGCGGCCACGGCTGCTGCTCCAGCGCGGCGGCGTCGCCTTCTTCACCGGCGACGTCGGCGAGGTGCTCGACTGGGCGCGGCAAGCTGAGGAGGAGCTCGGCACCGACGGGCCGCCCTCGCTGCGCGCCGCCGCGAACGCCCAGCGCGGCTTCGGCCTCGCCCTGCGCGGGGAAGGGGGCGGAGGCCTGCTGCTCGCCGCGGCCGAGATCCTCGAGGAGAGCGACGAGTCCGAGCCGGCCCAGCGGGTCGAAGCGTTCTGGACCGTGGGCGGCAACCTCGGCCAGATCGAGCGCTTCGCGGCCGCGGCGGCCGTCCTCGAGCGGGGGTTGCGCCTGGCCCGCGAGACCCACCAGGAACACCTGCTCGGCCACCTCCACGTGCTCTTGGCGATGTCGCAGCTGCCGCTGCTGCGGCTCGACGACGCCCTCGAGCACGCCACCACGGCGGAGGAGATCGCCCGCCTGCAGACCCGCGCCTTCGACCTCGGCTTCGCGCTCTCCATCAGGGCCAGGGTGTTGAGCGCGCGCGGCGACGCGGTCGGCGCCGAGCGCGCCGCCTTCGAGAGCGACGAGCTGGTCGGCGAGGCCGACGCGCCGGTCTCCCGGACGATCCTCGCCCACAACGCGGTGGTGCGGCTGGCCGACGATCCCGAGCGGCTGCTCGCCGAGCTGGGGCGGATCGCCGGGCCCGGCCTCGAGCGGCTCAACCCGCTGGCCCGCGCCGCGGTCGCCCTCGCCGCCACCCGGGCGGCGCTGGCGCTCGACCGGCTCGGCGACGCCGAGCGCTTGGCGGGCGCAGCCGCCGGCGCGGTCCGCGACGGCGAGCCGCCGGTCAGCGCCCTGCGCGCCCGCCACGCCGAAGCGGAGATCTCCCTCGCCCGCGCCGAAGCGGGAACGGCGGCCGAGGCGGCGGCGGGAATCGCCGCGGAGGCGGCGGCGATCGGCGTCCGCCAGGAGGAGCTCGAGGCCGGCTTGCTGCGGGCGCGAGCGCTGCTCGCCGACGACGCGCGCGACGGCGGCTTGGAGGCCCTGCAAGCCCTCGCCGCCGCGGCCGCCGAGACCGGGGCGCTCGGCCTCCACGACGCCGCCGCCCGCGAGCTCCGCCGCGCCGGCGTCCGGGTCTCGAGCCGGCGCCGCCGCGGCGGCGCCGGCGGCGAGCTGACCGACCGCGAGCGCGAGATCGCCGAGCTGGTCGCGGGCGGGCGCTCCAACAAGCAGGTGGCCGCCGCCCTCTTCGTCTCCGAGAAGACCGTCGAGCGCCACCTCTCGGCGATCTACGCCCGGCTCGGGATCCGCTCCCGGGTCGAGCTCCCGCGGGCGCTGGACACGGCCCGCGGGAGCGATTGAGCGGCCGCGGGCCTCAGCGCTTCAGGCTCGCCGAGACCCGCTCGGTACGGGTCTTGCCGCCGACCTTGGGCGTGAAGCGAAGGACCACGCCCAGCTTCGCCTCGGCGGCGCCGCGCAGCTTCCTCCGCCCCACCCTGGAGAAGTGCAGGACGACCGCTGCACCGCCGGCGCTGCGGATCCGCCGCGACCCGGCGGCGACGGCCTTGCCCCCGACTTTGGCGATCGCTTCGGCGCTGCCGGGGCCGGGCGCCCGCAGGCGCACCTTGAGCCCGGCCGCGAGCGCCTTGCCGAGGCTGGTGGTGACGACGGTCGCCGCCAGGCCCGTGCCGCGCCCCTCCGGCTTCACCTTCGGCTCCGGGTCGGGCTGCCGAGGGGGCGGCTGCACCTCGGCGCGCTTGCGCGGCGCCGGGTTGACGTCGGCCGGTCCCCAATCCGGTTCGGAGGCGCCGCCGATCAGCAGGTGCGGTTTGCCCTGTTTGCAGTCCTCCGGCAGGTCCATCGCCCAGACCCCGTCGCCCTCCTGCCAGGCGATCGCGTCGCCGCTCGGCGAGAAGGTCGGGTCGACGAACTTCTTGCCGGCGGGGCCGGGCGAGGGACCCACCAGGGTGCAGGCCGGGATCGGCAGGCTGTCGAAGCCGGTCGAGCGGTAGATCTGGATCGTGTTGTCCTCCAGTTCGCCGCGGACCACGGCGACGTAGCCGTTCGGCGCCACCTCGCCGTCCTCGACGCTCTCGCCGAAGCTGAAGTAGGCCGGCTGGTGGTCGTAGTCGCTCCACCACTCGACCGGCTGCTGGCCCGGCACGACGGTCGTCGCGATCGCGTTGATGCCGACGAAGGCGCGGCCGGAGTCGATCCAGGACGGGGCGCCGGCGCCGCGGCCGACTTCGGCCATCCCGTTCGGGGTCGACCCGTCGGTGCGGGTGAAGCGAACGTCGCTCGAGGTCTCGATATAGCCGTTGATCGCCTTCGAGAAGACGTGTTCGTAGGCGACCGTCCTGCCGTCGGGGGAGACCTGCGGCGCGAACGGACCGGCCAGCATCGCGCCAACCGGGATCGTGCCGATCGGTTCCCCGTTCTGCTGCATCCGGTAGAGCGGCCCGCCGTTGGGCTGCTTGCGGGAAGCGACGATCGTGCCGTCGTCGGCCTGCGACGGCGACTGGTACGGGTTCTCGGCGCTGCCGTCGCTGGTCACCTGGAACTGGCCGGAGCCGTCCGAGTTGGACAGCCAGACGTTGTTCTCCTTGATGAAGACGAGCGAGTCGGCCGCGGCCGTCCCGCTCGCGCCGAGCACGAAGAGACAGCAGCCGGCGATAAGTGCGGCGAGCCTGAACATCGATTTCTCCTTCTCTTGCCTGATTGCGATGGCCGCTCTGTGCGGCACCGTCAGGCTCGGCGACGAGGAGGCCGAGGGCCATTGGGGAGATCCCTCAACTTCCCCTCGCCTGCGCGGCTCTTCGGGCGAGCAGGCGCTCGAGGCCGTCGAGGATCAGGTCGGCCAGCGCCTCGGCGTAATCGACCAGCTGCCGACCCCGGCATTCGGTCCCACTCAAGATCGACTGCGGAATCTTTTGGTCCCCATAGGGGCCGGAAAGTTACGCAGTGATATTTCAGCTATTGCCTTTCGCCCTGCCGGCGGCGGCGAGCTTGATCGAACTTCTGCGTCAGGCTCAGGCGACGGCCGGATCCGCGTCGGTGCGCCGCTCCGGCAGGCCGAAGGCGCTGAACAGCTCGGGGAGGAAGGGCTGCAGGAAGTTGTGGACGCCGGCTACCGTCGGGGCGTCCCCGGATCCGTCCAGCTCGAGCACGGTCAGCGACCAGGGCAGCCAGGCGCCCGACTCGGGGTCCGGTTTGTAGGCGGCGAAGGCCGGGCAGCCGTTGGCCTCGGTGGCGATCAGCTTCGAGCCGCGGCAGGCGGCGCCGGGGCCGAGCATGAAGGCGCCGGCCTGCTCGCGGCCGCGGACCCAGAGCGGCAGCGGCGGCATGTCGAAGACGGCGTCGTAACGGAGCAGGGCGACGATCCGGTCGACGTCGTACTCGGCGAAGGCCTCGAGGTACTGCTCGAGCAGGCGGCGCTCGTCCTCGGCGCTGGGCCGGGCCGGGGCCTCGGCGTCGCGGAGGGCGAGGTCGTCGAGGGTGGCGCGGGCGCGCTGCAGGGCGCTGTTGACCGAGGCGACCGAGGTCTCCAGCAGGTCGGCGACTTCCTGGGCGCTCCAGCGCAGCACCTCGCGGAGGACGAGGACGACGCGCTGGCGGGCAGGCAGGTGCTGGAGCGCGGCGACGAAGGCGAGCCGCAGCGACTCGCGCTCGGCGGCCCGCGCCGCCGGGTCGGCCTCGGGGTCGACGGCCTGGCTGCCGGCGATCGGCAGCACCCAGGCGGTCTCGGGCAGCGGCGCCCCAACCGGGGTCTCGGCGGTGCCGGCCTCGGCGAGGTCGACCGGGCGGGCGCGGCGCTTGCGGTCCTCGATCTGGTCGAGGCAGACGTTGGTCGCGATCCGGAACAGCCAGGACTTCAGCGCCGCGGGGTCGGCCAGGGTGTCCGAGCGGCGCCAGGCCCGGACCATCGCCTCCTGGACCGCGTCCTCGGCCTCGAACCCGGAGCCGAGCATTCGGTAGCAGTAGCCGGTCAGGGCCGGCCGCAGGCGCTCGAGGTCCTGCTCGATGGGCGGCCCGGTCGTCGCGGAGGGCATCCCGGTGATCCTAGAGGCGGCCGGCCCTCGGTCCGATCCGGTCCGTCGAACCGATGAGTTTTCGCCGCGGCCGGCGTCTAAGCGACGTCGAACCAACCAAGGAGGAACCGATGTCACGCCTGCTCTTTCTCAACCTGCCGGTCACCGATCTCGCCGCCAGCCGGAACTTCTTCGCCGAGCTCGGCTTCGAGTTCGACGAGAAGTTCTGCGACGACGGCGCCCTCTGCATGGTCGTCAGCGAGCAGGCCTACGTGATGCTGCTGCGGCGCGACCGCTTCGCCGAGTTCGTCGCCAAGCCGGTCGCCGACCCGACCCGCGAGACCGCCCTGACGGTCGCGGTCAGCGCCGAGGACCGCGGCGCCGTCAACGCTCTCGCCGAGACCGCTCTCGCCGCCGGCGCCGGCCCCGCCAAGGACCCGCAGGACTACGGGTTCATGTACCAGCGCAGCTTCCACGACCTCGACGGCCACCTCTGGGAGGTCGCCTGGATGGACCCGGTCGCGGTCGAGCAGGGCCCGGAGGCGTTCGCGGCGGAGAACGCCTAGCCGCGCGTTCGGCGCCGTCCTTAACCGCGCGTTCGGCAGATTCCCGTAGCGTTGCTGATCGACAGCACCGCGACGGAAGGACGGTTCGGAGGATGAGTGAGGAAAGCTTGGAGATCGGCCCGATCGACTACGTGCTGGTCGAGTGGAAGGGCCGGCAGCCGACCGGCGAGGCGGTCCCGCACCTGATCGACCTCGTCGACCGCGGCATCATCCGGATCATCGACCTGGCTTTCATCGCCAAGGGCGAGGACGGCTCGGTAGCGGGGGTCGACATCGCCGAGGTCGGCGGCGCCGTCGCCGAGTTCGGCGTCTTCGAGGGCGCCGGCTCCGGCCTGATCGGGGACGACGACGTCGCCCAGGCCGGCGCGGCTCTCGAGCCCGGCACCTCGGCCGCCCTGCTCGTCTACGAAAACTCGTGGGCGGCGCCGTTCGCCAGCGCCGTGCGGCGCGGCGGCGGCCAGCTCGTCGCCAGCGGCCGCATCCCGGTCGAAGACCTCCTCGCCGCCCTCGACGCGGCCGAGGCCACCGCTTAGGAAGGAGCAGCACCGATGCCAGGACTACTCAGAGGAGTCGCCCGCACCGCCGTCGTTGCCGGCACCGCCAGCGCCGTCGGCGGCCGCGGCCGCCAGCGTCCGGCGCTGGCTCTTATACACAACTCCCAGCCCACGCGACTAGCGCGCCTCGCGTATGCCGGCGTGGGCGGGGCAAGG
>CAMPIP010000166.1 GCA_946886425.1 uncultured Actinomycetes bacterium | reverse complement strand
GACCGCGACCACGCAGAGCGGCGAGAGAAGGAGCTTCGCGGCCAGGACAGTCACCGCGGCAGGCTCGCAGATCGACCCCGGATCGGGGCTGAACGCGGCCAGTAGGATCGCGGGCCGTGGCGGAGCAGGTGCCAGCGGTCTGCGACGTGCTCGCGACCATCGAGGGCCGGGACTGGCGGCGCCTGGAACGGCTGCTCCACCCGCAGGTCCACTGGACGACGGCGGTCGAGGAGCACCTGCACGGGCCGGCTGCGGTCGTCGCCTGCCTGTCGGAGGACCCGCCCCCGGCGCCGCCCGCCTACCACGAGGTCCGCGACGGCCTGATCGTGCGCTGGATCGACATCCCGGGATGAATTTCTCCGGCCGTGTCGATTTCGGCGATCCTCGTTCGTCGCCTGGGTAGAAAGAGGGAAACCGGCTCCGGCCGGGCCCGCGAAATCAAGGAGGAACGAGATGAGAGTGATGGCGATCGTGAAGGCGAGCAAGGACTCCGAGGCGGGCGCGATGCCGAAGGAGGAGCTGCTGGCGGCGATGGGTCAGTTCAACGAGGAACTCGCCAAGGCGGGCGTGATGCTCGGCGGCGAGGGGCTGCACCCCTCCTCGAAGGGCGCCCGGGTCAGCTTCGGCGATGGCGAGCCGCGCGTCACCGACGGCCCCTTCGCCGAGACCAAGGAGCTGATCGCGGGGTTCTGGATCCTCCAGGTCGACTCCTTCGAGGACGCGGTGGAGTGGATGAAGAAATGCCCCAACCCCCACGACGAAAGCGGTGAGATCGAGATCCGGCAGGTCTTCGAGGCCGAGGACTTCGGCGAGGAGCTCACCCCGGAGCTGCGCGAGCAGGAGGACCGGGTCCGCGCCCAGGCCGAGCAGAACCAGTAGGCCGTATCCGGAAGATGCGGGGTTCTCCCGCGGCAGGGGGGAGAACCTCCGGCGCCCCGGCCATTGGAGCCGGGTGCGCCAACCGGGATGCCCATCGTCGAGTGCCGAAGCCGCCCAGGCCCTGATCGAAGAGCTGCTGATGACGGCGCTCGGGCTCGGCGCCGTCCTCTCCTCGATCCTCGACGAGCTGCCGGAGGACGCCTTCCCCGGCGAGGACCGCGCCGCGGTGCTGCTGGAAATGGTCGTCGGCAGCTCGCGGCCGGCGGCGGAAGCGGCGGGGGAGATGCAGTGCTGGGAGGCGAGCGCGCTGATCGGGGCGGTCCGGGACCGCGTCCTCACCGATCTTCGCGCGGCTGCGGAAGCGGCCCGTCGCGAGCGCTGAGCTCGCCGGGCAGCCGCCGCGTCGCCCAGAACGAGGCGAGAACGAGCAGGGCGGCGAACAGGATCGCCGTCTTCAGCGCCTTCAGCTGGGCGCTTTCGTAGTGGCCGACGACGGCCTCGACCGCCGTCGGCTCCAGACCCTCTTCGCGGGCGGCCGCTTCAACCGAGCTGGCGGGCACGAAGCTGGCGCCGGCGGCGGCCCGCACCTCGACCTCTTCGTGGACGGCGGCGGAGAGGTGCGGGTCGTCGGCGACGTTGGCGGTGAAGGCGCCGATCAGGCCGGTGATCACCACGGCCCCGAGGAAGGCGGTTCCCAGCGAGGAGCCGAGCTGCTGGGCGGTGTACTGGAGGCCGCCCGCCTCGCTGCGGTCGGCGTCACCGACCGCCGACTGAACGACGTTGCCGAGCTGGGAGACGATCAGCCCCATGCCGACGCCGAGCACGCCCATCGCGACCAGGAACGAGGCGTTGTCGAGCTGCGGCTCGATCGTCTCGAGGAGCAGGAGGACGGCGACGAAGGCGATCGCGAGCCCGACCCGGACCAGCAACCGCGGCGCGAAGCGGGAGGACAGCGCCGAGCCGGCGATCGAGGCGAGGAAGAGGCCGACCGAGGCCGGCAGCATCCGCACCCCGGTTTCGAGCGCGTCGAGCCCCTGGACGATCTGCAGGAACAGCGGCACCGTGAAGAAGATCCCCATCAGGACCAGGTTCTGGGCGAGCAGCATCGCGACGCCGCCGCGCAGCGCCGGCACCTTCAGCAGGCTGAGGTGGACCAGCGGCGGCAGGTCGTTCGCTTCGCGCCGCCGCTCCCAGGCGGCGAAGGCGCCCAGCAGTAGCGCTCCGCCGGCGATCGCGAATGGCGTCAGCGAGAACCCGAACGGCGTCAGCGGCGAGCTGCGCGGCTGCAGCCAGCCCCAGTTGCTGGCCTGCAGGACGGCGAAGACGATCACCGCGAGGCCGGCGGCGGAGAGGGCGCCGCCGACCCAGTCGACGGCCGCCCGCGGCTCGGCCGGCGGCTCCTCGCGGATCAGCCGCGTCCCCAGGGCGATGCCGATCGCGACCACGACCTCGCCGACGAAGACCAGCCGCCAGGTGAAGTCGGTGGTGACCCAGCCGCCGAGGATCGGGCCGACGGCGATGCCGGCGCCGGCGACGCCGCCGAGGACGCCGTAGGCGAGCGCTCGCTCGCGGCCCTCGTAGGAGCCGGCGACGAGGGCGACCAGGGCAGGGAGGACAAGGGCGGCCCCGATCCCCTCGAGGATCGACCAGCCGAGTACCAGGCTCGGCACGTTCCAGGCCGCGGCGGTGAGGCCGGAGCCGACCGCGTAGATGCAGATCCCGATCAGGAAGGCGCGGCGGCGGCCCAGCTTGTCGCCGAGCTTGCCGCCGATCAGCATCAGGCTCGCCATCACCAACGCGTAGAAGGCGATCACCGCCTGGATCGTCGTCACCGTCGTGTCGAAGTCCTCGACCAGCTGCGAGATCGCGACGTTCATCACCGCCTGGTCGAGGACCATCAGGAACTGGGCGGCCGCGAGGACCGCGAGGATCGCCCATCGCGTCACGTCGGCGAGCCTATGTGTCGAGGCCCCGGCTGCGGCGCTTGCGCCCGTGCTTAGGATGGGCGGCCGATGTCCCTCCAATCCGTCGGTTCCCTGCTCGAGCGCGAGCGGGAGCTGGAGACTCTCGGCCTGCACCTCGACCGCGCCCGTCACGGCGAAGGGTCGCTGCTGGTCGTCGAGGGACCGGCCGGGATCGGCAAGACGACGCTGCTGCGGGCGGCGGTCGAGATGGCCCGGGAGCGGGAGATGGCGGTGCTGCAGGCGCGCGGTGGCGTCCTCGAGCAGCAGCTCGAGTACGGGGTGGCGCGGCAGCTGGTCGAGAAGCCGGTCGTGCAGGCGAGCGCCGAGCGGCGGGCCGAGCTGCTGGCCGGGCCGGCCGCCGCCTCCGGGGCGGCGCTGGGGTTGGCCGAGCTGCCCGCCGACCAGGGCCCCGGCGGCGACCCCTCGGCGGAGATCCAGCACGGGCTGCACTGGCTGGTCGCAAACCTGGCCGAGGAGGCGCCGCTGCTGGTCGCCCTCGACGACGCCCACTGGGGCGACGCCGCCTCGCTGCGGGTCGGCGCCTACCTGGCCCGCCGCCTCGACGGGCTGGCGGTGACGATGCTGGTCGCGACCCGCAACGACGAGCCCGGTTCCCAGCAGGAGCTGCTGGCGGAGCTGTTCGCCAGCGCCGAGCCGACCTACCTGCGGCCGGAGCCTCTGGCCACCGACTCGGTGGCGGCGCTGCTCCGCGACGCCTTCGCCGACCGCGAGCCGCCGGCGGAGCTGGTCGAGGCCTGCCGGCGGGCCAGCGGCGGCGACCCCGACCTGCTCGCCGAGCTGGCCGGCGAGCTGGTCGCCGGCGGCGACGATCCCGAGCGCACACCGGTGACGCTGGTCGACAGCGCCGGGCCGGTGGCGGTGCGGCGCTCGCTGCTGCTGCGGCTCGGCAACCTCGGCGAGGAGGCGCGCCGGCTGGCGCAGGCGGTGGCGATCATGGGCGGCGAGGCGGAGCCGCGCCACGCGGCGGCGGTCGCGGGCCTCGGCGCGGAGGCGGCCGGCCGCGCCGCCGACGTCCTCGCCGCCGCCGGCATCCTCGAGGCCGGGATGCCGCTGCGGATGGTGCACCCGCTGGTGCGGGCGGCGATCGCCGAGGACACGCCGCCCTCCGAGCGCGCCGCCGGGCACCGGCGCGCCTTCGCGGCGCTGGCCGCCGACGGCGCCGTCGAGCAGGCGCTGCTGCCGCACGCGCTGGCGGCCGAGGCGGCCGGCGACCCGCAGCTTGTGGCGCTGCTGCGGCGCCTGGCCGAGCGGGCGCTGCGGACCGGTAGCCCGGGCGCGGCGGCGACTTATCTGGAACGCGCCCTGCTGGAGCCGCCGGCCGCCGCGGAGCGCGCCGGCGCCCTCGCCGAGCTGGGCCGGGCCCAGGTCCGGGCCGGGCAGTTCGACGCCGGTCTCGAACGACTGGAGCAGGCACTCGCCCTCGATGCCGACCCCGGCACCCGCTCGCTCGCCCACCGCGAACGCGCCTTCGCGGCCTTCGCCGCCGCCGGCATGGGCGAGGCGCGCCGGGTCGTCGCCGAGGCGGTCGCCGACCTCGACGGCGCCGGCGACGAGGTGCTGCGGCTGGAGGCCGACCTGGCGCTGCTGGCCTGGCTCTCCGGCGGCGAGCACGGCCTCGAGCTGCGCCGCCACGGGGACCTGGCCGGGGAGACCCGGGCCGAGCGGACGCTGCTGGCCCTGCTCGCGCAGGAGGAGCACGCGACCGGGGCCTCGCCCGGCGCGGTTGTCGCCCTCGCCAACCGGGCTCTGGCCGGCGGCCGCCTGATCGCGGAGGACACCTCCGAGTCGCTCGCCTGGTACATGGCCACCTACGCGCTCCTGACCTGCGAGGCCCACGAGGAGGCCCGGGCAACGATCGACGCCGCGCTTGCCGACAGCCAGCGGCGCGGCTCCGCCTTCGCCCACGCCGGCGCCCTCGGCACCCGGGCCGTGCTCGCCCTCAACGAGGGCCGGCCCCGCGACGCCGAGGCCGACGCCCGCGAGGCCGCCGCGGCGGCGATGCCGCCGATCATGGTCCCGGTCAACGCCGCCTACCTGACGATGGCCCTGGTCGACCAGGGCGAGCTGGAGGAGGCTGAACAGGAGCTGGTCGCGGCCGGGATCGCACAGGGGCCGGGCGGGCCGACGGTGCTGCGCTGGGTCCCCTGGGGCCGGGCGCGGCTGCGCGAGGCCCAGGGCCGGCTCGCCGACGTGCGCGAGGCAGTGGCGCCGCTTCGCGAGGACGACGAGGCGGGGCGGCCGATGCGGGCGCTGGCCTGGCGGGCGCTGCTGAGCCGCGCGATCGTCCGCGCCGACGGCCCCGGCGAGGAGGCCCGGCGGTTGGCGGCCGAGCACCTCGAGTGGGCGCGCGGGTGGGGGAGGCCGGGAGCGCTCGGCGTCGCCCTACGTGCGGCGGCGCTGGCCGCCGACGGGGAGGCGCGGACCGAGGCGCTGCGGGAGGCGGTCGAGACGCTCGCCT
>CAMPIP010000165.1 GCA_946886425.1 uncultured Actinomycetes bacterium | reverse complement strand
GGTGTGGTCGCCGTTGAGGGCCTGGAGAAGCTGTCGCTGCTCCTCGTTCGGCCGCTCGATCCTGATGTCGTTAGCGGCGCTCGGCCGCAACAGGTAGAGATCCCCGTCCGGGGTCTCGATCACTTCCGTCGTTCGTTTGATTCGCGGCCGCTGCACGGCTGCGCCTTACTTGCTCTTGTGGATAGCGGCGGTGGGGACGACGTGCGCGGTCTTCCTGAAGCTCATCTATCTCCCTCTCCTCTCGGGTTCCTGGCTCTCCCATGTCGGTTTCCCGGCCGACAATGCTTAAGACCCATCCAGCGATTAAAAGCGTTCCCACAGTCGACCGGTTTACCCGAGAATCCCTGCAATTTTGCCCAAAGGGCCTAGTACTGGTCATACCATGTATTGATCAGAGCTTCCCCAACGAATGGAGACCCCGATGGCCACCCCGCAGGACGGCAAGAACGCAGAGCAGGAGCAGGGCGCCAAGCGTGAAGTCGTCGACCAACAGCTGATCAAAGCCCTAGCCCATCCCGTCCGTGCGCAGGCGCTCTCGATCCTCAACGAACGCGTCGCCAGCCCCAACGAAATCGCCAAAGAGCTGAAGCAGGGCGTGGGACACGTCAGCTACCACATCAACGTCCTCAAGCAGTGCGAGTGCATCGAGCTGGTTGGCACCGAGCCGCGCCGGGGCGCCGTCGAGCACTACTACCGCGCGACAACTCGGATCTTCCTCGACGACGAAGAGTGGCGCCGACTCCCGGCCTCGGTGCGGCCGGGAATGTCGGCCTCGCTCCTGCAAAACGTCATCGACGACGCTGGCACCGCGCTCAGCTCCGGCACCTTCGATGCCCGTGAGGACCGCCACCTCGCCTGGACGAAGATGATCCTCGACGAGGAGGGGTGGGGCCAGCTGAACGAGGTGATGACGGAGACGCTGAAACGGGTCCTCACGATCCAGAACAGCGCCGCCGCCAGGCTCTCGGGCGCCGGGGAGGCCGGCTTTCAGGTCTCGGCGGTGACGATGGCCTACGAGACCCCCGGGGAGAGCGAGCGGCGCCCGGTGCCGCCGATGGAGGGGATGGAGGGCTAGCTCGAGAGCTCGCGGGCGCGGGCGAAGACGGCGTCGGTCATCGGCACGGTGAGCCTGCCGGTGAAGGTGTTCTGCTGGCTCGGGTGGTAGCAGCCGAGCAGTCGCCAGGGGCCGACTCTGGCCTCGGCGCCGTGGCCGAAGCGGGGTCGCGGGCGCGGCACCTCGACGCCCAGCGCCCGCGCCGACCGCAGGAAGCCGTCCCAGCCGAAGGCGCCGAGGGCGACGATCACTTGGCAGCGGTCGAGCAGGGCCAGCTCGCGCTCCAGGTAAGGCAGGCAGTTGTCGCGCTCGGCCGGGGTCGGCCTGTTGGCGGGCGGGGCGCAGCGGACCGTCGCGGTGACCCAGGCGTCGCGCAGGCGCAGGCCGTCGCCGCGGTGCTCGGCCTCGGCTTGATTGGCGTAGCCGGTCCGGTGCAGGGCGGCGAAGAGCCAATCGCCGGAGCGGTCGCCGGTGAAGATCCGGCCGGTGCGGTTGGCGCCGTGCGCGGCCGGGGCGAGGCCGACGATTACCAGCCGCGCCGCCGGGTCGCCGAAGCCGTCGATCGGCCGCGCCCAGTAGTCCTGGCCGCGGTAGCGCTTGGGCGGGTCGGCCGCGGCTGCCTCGCGCCACCCGACCAGCCGCGGGCAGCGGCGGCAGACGTGGATCTCGGCCGCCAGCGCGGCGAGGTTCCGCTCACGCTCGGCGGGGGAGGATGCCGGCCTGTCGCTTAGGCTTTCCGGCTCGTTCATGGCACCGAACCGAATCACGCCGCGCGGCGGGGCGCGGCGCGCCCTCGCGCTCGGCGCCCTGCTCGTCGCCGTCCTGCTGGCTGGCTGCGGCAGCGGCGGCAGCACGACCACCGCGGTCCCGGACAAGGAGGCCGACGCCGAAGTCCTCAATCGGGTGCTCTCCCGAGAGCTGGCGGCCGTCGACGCCTACGGGCGGGTGCTGCCGCTGCTGCGCGGCGGCGACCGGGCGATGGCGGCCCGGTTCCGCGCCCAGGAACAGGAACACGCCGACGCGATCCTCAAGGCGCTGCGCGGCCTCGGCGCCAAGTCCGAACCGGAGGACGAAGAGATCGAGAGCGATGAGCTGCGGACCCGCGCCGACGCCCTCGCCTTCCTATACGCGGTCGAAAGCGTCTCGATCGACGGCGGCCTGAGGGCGCTTTCCAACCTGACCGCGCCTTGGCCCCGCTCGCTGATGGGCTCGATCGTCGCCAACCAGGCCCAGCACCTGGTGCTGCTGCGCCGGGCCCTCGGAGCCCGTCCGCTCGAGACGATCCCGGAAGCGTTCGAGAACGGAACCGCTCCGCCGCCGGGCGAGAAGGGATGATTGACCCGTGACCGCGCCGCTGTACGCCATCGGGCGTTTCTGCGCGCGACATCACTACCCGGTGATCGGCCTCTGGGTCGTCGTTGCCGTCGCCCTCGTCCTGATTGGCCAGGCCGGCGGCAGCAAAACGAGCGAAAACCTGACCCTGCCGGGGACCGACTCGACGATCGCCACCGAACTGCTCGAAGACAACCTGCCCGAACAGGCCTACGGAAGCAACCCGCTGGTCCTGAGGGCGCCGAAGGGCAAGCAGCTGACCGAACCGCGGTACGCGGCCGCGGTCGAAGAAACCGTCAAGAAACTCGAATTTTTTGGCGACGTCAACTCGGCGGTCAGCCCCCTCAGCAGGGAGGGCGCCGAGACCCTCAGCGAAGACGGGCAGATCGGCTACATCCCGGTCGTCCTCAGCATCGGCCCGGGGGAAATCGACGAAGAAGAGGCGGAACGGATTCTCGTCGCCGCCAAACCGGCGGAAGCCGCCGGGCTCGAAGCCTCCGTCGGCGGCTACGTCGGCCAGCAGCTCTCCAAGCCCTCGACCGAGATCAGCGAGGCGATCGGGCTCACGGCCGCCGTGATCATCCTGCTCTTCGCCTTCGGGACGGCGACGGCGATGCTGCTGCCGATCGTCTCGGCGGTGATCGGGCTCGCCTGCGCGCTCTCGATCATCCGCCTGCTCGAGCACGCGGTGCAGATTCCCGGGGTCGCCTCGACCCTGGCAACGATGATCGGGCTCGGCGTCGGCATCGACTACGCGCTGTTCATCGTCACCCGCCACAAACTCCAGCTCGGCGAAGGGATGGAGATGCGCGAGTCGATCGCGCGCGCCACGGCGACCGCCGGCGGCGCCGTCGTCTTCGCCGGCTTCACGGTCGTGATCGCGCTCTGCTCGCTGGCCTTCGCCGGGATCCCGCTGGTGGCGACGCTCGGCTTCACCGCCGCGATCGCCGTGGTCGTCGCGGTCACCGCGGCGGCGACGCTGCTGCCGGCGATGCTGGGCGCGCTCGGGCCCCATATCGACTCGCTGCGGGTCAAGCTCGGCAAGACCCACCCGGACGACAAGGAGCCGCACGGCTGGCGGCGCTGGGCCGAGGGGGTCTCGGTGCGGCCCTGGCGCTCGGCGATCGCGGCAACGCTGGTGCTCGTGGTGCTGGCGCTGCCGATCTTCCAGCTCGACCTCGGCCAGAACGACATCAGCGCCCTCCCCAAGGACACGACCGCGCGCCAGGCCTACGACGGCCTCAACTCTGGCTTCGGCCCCGGCGTCAACGGCCCGCTCCTGATCGCCTCCGAGTTCAGCTCGCCGGCGGAAGCCAAGCAGGTGCTGCCGGGTCTGCAGAAAGCGATCGGCGGGGCAGCCGACGTCGCCGCGGTCAGCGAAGCCGACCTCGACAAGGACGGCAGGGTCGCCGTCTTCACGGTGATCTCGAAGTCGGAGCCGTGGGCCGACAAGACCGTCAGCCTGGTCGAAGACCTCCGCGACACGGTCATCCCCAGGGCGCTGCAGGGGACGGAAGCCGCCTCCTACGTGGGCGGCCAGACCGCCGGCTACATCGACCTGGCGACCCAGATCGCCGACAAGCTGCCGCTGATGATCGCGATCGTCGTCGGGCTTTCCTTCCTGGTCCTGCTGGTCGCCTTCCGATCGATCCTGGTGCCGATAAAGGCGGCGGCGATGAACCTGATCTCGGTCGCGGCCGCCTACGGGGTGGTCACGGCGGTCTTCCAGCTCGGCTGGGGCTCCTCGCTGATCGGGCTCGACCACTCGATCCCGATCGTCAGCTTCGTGCCGCTGCTGATGTTCGCGATCCTCTTCGGCCTCTCGATGGACTACGAGGTGTTCCTGCTGACGCAGATGCGAGAGCACTTCAAGCAGCACGGCGACGAGCGCCGGGCGGTCGTCGAAGGGCTCGCCAACACCGGCCGGGTGATCACCTCGGCGGCGGCGATCATGGTCTGCGTCTTCACGAGCTTCGTCCTCAATGGCGATCCGGTGGTGAAGGAGTTCGGGGTCGGCTTGGCGGCGGCGATCGCGATCGACTCGACTGTGGTGCGCTGCCTGCTGGTGCCGGCCGTGATGGTCCTGCTCGGCAAGCGGGCCTGGTGGCTGCCGGGCCGGTTGGACCGGATCCTGCCGAGGATCAGCATCGAGGGCGAGGAGTACTTCGCCGAGCGCGACGCGGAGCTTGCCGCGGCGGGGCAAAATCCCCACCGGGCGGGCGTTCTCCACTCCCACGAGGGCTCCGACAAGTCAGACTGAGCGTGTGTTTCCGCTCAACCTGCCGAATGCGCTGACCCTGCTGCGCATCCTGGCGGTGCCGGTCGTGGTCGTGGCGCTGCTCGGCGAGACGCCGAACGGGGACACCCTGGCCGCCGCGGTCTTCGCCCTCGCCGCCGCCACCGACGGCCTCGACGGCTATTTCGCGCGCTCCCGCGGCTCGATCACCACCTTCGGCAAGCTGATGGACCCGCTCGCCGACAAGCTGCTGATCATCGGCGCCCTGCTCTCGCTGGTCTCCCTCGGCCGCCTCGAAGCCTGGGTGGCGATGGTGATCATCGCCCGCGAGATCGCCGTCACCATCCTCCGCACGATCGCCTCTGAGCGCGGCATCATCATCGCCGCCAGCTGGCTCGGCAAGCTGAAGACGGTTCTCCAGATCGCCGCCGTCTTCGCCCTGATCATCGCCAACCCGGCGCCCTTGGGCGTGGACCTGCTGGTTTACGCGGCGCTGGTGGTAACGGTGATCAGCGGGGCGGATTACTTCTTCGGGTTGCGCAAGCGGATCGAGGAACAGCGGGCTGAGGGAGTGGGGCAGAGCGTCCTGCCTAGAGGGGACCGGTAGGCCCCTGGGCGAATTCAGTCGCGGGGGGGGGCGGGGGCGGCGCGGCGGGGAGGCCCGCGGGGGGGCGCCCCGCCCCGCCCGGGCGGGCCACCCGCCCGAGGGCGGCGGC
>CAMPIP010000164.1 GCA_946886425.1 uncultured Actinomycetes bacterium | reverse complement strand
GCCGAAGGCGGTGGCGCCGAGGCGGCCGACGAAGACGCAGCCCGCCGTCGTCACCCGGTCGGCAAGCAGCGCCGCGTCCTCCTCGAGCAGCTCCAGGTGCTCGGGCGCGTAGGCGTTGGCGAGCTCGATCGCGTCGCCGAGGTCGGGGACCTGGACGAGGGCGAGGGGCGCCTCGGCGACGCTCTCGCGCCCCGAGGCGGCCGCCTCGGTCGCCCGCTCGATCGCGTCAAGCACGTGCTCCTCGACCGCCGCGACCACCAGCGGACTCTCCGGCCCGTGCTCGGCCTGGGCGCAGAGGTCGAGGGCGGCCCACTCGGGGTCGACGTCATGGCCGGCGACGACCATCAGCTCAGAGGGGCCCGCCAGCGAGTCGATTCCGACCTGGCCGTAGACGGCCCGCTTGGCCTCGCGCACCCAGGCGTTGCCGGGTCCGGCGATCACGTCGACCGGGGCGATCGTCTCGGTCCCGTAGGCGAGCGCGAAGATCGCCTGGGCGCCGCCCATCGCGTAGATCTCGTCGACCTCGCAGAGCGCCGCCGTGGCGAGCACCAGCGGATGCAGGCTCCCGTCCGGGCCGGGTGGCGAGGCGAGGGCGAGGCGCTCGACCCCGGCGACTCGGGCCGGGACCGCGCACATCAGCACGCTCGACGGGTAGGCGGCGCGACCGCCCGGCGCGTAGATCCCGGCCGCCCCGACGGGTACCTCGCGCACGGTCACGCGCTGGCCCTGGGGCAGCTCGACGGCGTTGGACTCGGCCAGCTGCGCGGCCGCGACCGCGCGGACGTTGGCGATCGCCAGCTCCAGCGACTCGCGCAGCCCCGCGTCCAGGGCCGCCAGCGCGCCTTTCGCCTCGTCGAGCCCGATCGCGAGTCCCTGGCGCGGGCTCGCGGTCGCGTCGAAGCGGTTGGTCAGCTCGAGGACGGCGCCCTCGTCGGCGCGGTGGCCGGCCTCGAAGCGCGGCCCGCCGGGGCCCAGCACCCGGCCGGCGATCTCCTCGAGATCGATCTGCGGCTCCAGCTCGGCGGCCCAGCCCCGCATCGCCGCCGCGGTGGGGGCAGCCCCCTCCCACTCGAAGCGGCGCGCTCTCATCCTCCCGTCGCCTTCCGCAGCCGGTCGGTCAGGTCGTCGACTTCGGAGGCGCGCAGCTTGTGGGCGACCCGGTTGGCGACGAAGCGGGCGGTGCAGACGACGATCTCCTCGCGCACCTCGAGGTCGTTCTCTTCCATGGTGCGGCCGGTGGCGACGAGGTCGACGATGCCGTCGGCGAGGCCGGTCAGCGGCGCCAGCTCGACCGAGCCCTTCACCTCCACGGCCTCGACCTGGCGACCGGTCGACTCGAAGTAGCGCTCGGCGATGCGCGGGTACTTGGTGGCGATCCGGATCATCCCCAGGCGGCGCTGAGACTCGCCGAGGCTGGTGTCGCCGACGCGTCCGGCGAGAACCATCCGGCAGCGCCCGAAGCCGAGGTCGAGCAGCTCGTAGACGAGCCGGTCGGACTGCTCCAGCAGCACGTCCTTGCCGGTGATGCCGACGTCGGCGGCCCCGGCCTCGACATAGGTCGGCACGTCGGAGGGCCGCATCGTCACCAGGGTGATCTCCTCGCCCGGGAAGATCAGCGAACGCGAGTCGCCGCGCAGCGCCGAGGTGTCGATCCCGGCCCCGTCGAGGACGTCGAGCGTCTCGCCGAAGAGGGCGCCGCGCGGCACCGCCAGCTTCAGCGGCCCATCGCTCTTGGCGCCGTGCGTGGCGGCGACCCCGGCGCTCACGCGGCCCCTCCCCCGCGCCGCGACTCCTCCATCTGGGCGACGTGGACGCGTTCGCGGTAGAGGGCGAAGCCGGCCGCGGGGCGGTCGACGCCGAAGCGGCGCAGCAGGTCGTCATAGCGGCCGCCGCCCCCGAGCACGTGTCCCAGGGCGGGGTCGTAGACCTCGAGGATGGCGCCGCTGTAGTAGCCGAGGTCGCGCAGCAGGCCGAGGTCGATCTGGACCCGGTCGGCGGCACCGCGGGCGGCCAGCTCGTCGAAGGTCCCCTGGATCCGGGCGGTGGCGCGCTCGACGGCCTCGCCGCCCAGCTCGCGGGCCTGGTCCAGCACCTCGCTGCCGCCGCGCATCTGCGCCAGGGCCAGGCAGGTCTCTTCCTGCTCGGTCGAGAGCCCCAGCTCGCCGAGCGCCACCCCGAGGCCGACCAGGTCGTGTGTGGCCAGCCTGGCGAGGATCTCCTCGCGGCCCTCCTCGGCGACGCCGAACTCGGTCAGCAGCTGGCGGAACAGGTCGGAGTCGCCGAGTCCGATCACGGCCCGGTCGAGACCGGCGGCGTCGAGGGCGGCCTCCAAGACCTCGATCACCTCGGCCGTACCGGCCGGGGCCGGCACGCCGATCAGCTCCACCCCGGCCTGGGCGAACTCGCGCATCTGACCGCGCTGCGGGCGCACGGCGCGGAAGGCGTTGGCGAGGTAGCAGAGGCGCAGCGGCTCCTCAGCCTCGGCGAAACGGCTCGCGACCAGGCGGGCGATCGGGATCGTCATGTCCGAGCGCAGCGCCAGGAGCTCGCCGCTGGGGTCGAAGAACCGGTAGGCGCTGTCGGCGGCGCGCCCGTCGCCCTGCCCCAGCACCTCGTCGTACTCGATCGCCGGCGTCGCCACCTCGCCGTAGCCACGCTCGGCGAAAACGCCCAGCAGGGAGTCGTGCAGGCGCCGCAGCTCCCGCATCTCGTCGGGCAGGATGTCGCGCGTCCCAGGCGGAATCGGGTGGATCATCGGACTGACCTTACGAGAGAGGCGGCGAAAGCCCTGCTACGCCGGGACCTCGGCCGAGACCCGCTCGATCTGGGCGCCGAGCGTCCGCAGCCGCTCGTCGATCTGCTCATAGCCCCGGTCGATCTGGCGGATGTTGCCGATCTCCGAGGTGCCCTCGGCAGCCAGGGCGGCGATGAGGATCGCCATTCCGGCGCGGATGTCGGGGCTCTCGACGCGCTCGCCGTGAAGCCGGCCCGGACCGCTGACGATCGCCCGGTGGGGATCGCACAGCGTGATCCGAGCGCCCATCGCGACCAGCTTGTCGACGAAGAAGAGGCGGTTCTCGAACATCTTCTCGAAGATCAGGATCTCCCCGGTCGCCTGGGTTGCCAGGGCGAGGGCGATCGAGGTGAGGTCGGCCGGAAAGGCCGGCCAGGGACCGTCCTCGATCTTCGGGATCGCGTCGCCGAGGTCGGATTCGATCTCCAGCCGCTGGTTTGGCGGCACGATCACGTCGCGGCCCTCGATCTCCGAGCGCAGACCGAGGCGGCGGAACTGGCGCCGCACCATCAGCAGGTCGGCGGGCTCGGTGTCGCTGATCCGGATCTCGCCGCCGGTCGCGGCGGCCAGGGCCATGAAGCTGCCGACCTCGATGTGGTCGGCGGAGATCGTGTGCTCGGCACCGCCGAGCTTGTCGCTGCCGTTGACGGTCATCACGTTGGAGCCGATCCCGTCGACGCGGGCGCCCATCGCGGTCAGCAGCCGGGCCAGGTCCTG
Source organism: uncultured Actinomycetes bacterium (assembly GCA_946886425.1). Next base: position 1,844 of record CAMPIP010000164.1, on the reverse strand, counting down.
GACGTGCGGCTCCGAGGCGGCGTTGGCGATCGTGGTCGCACCGGGAGTCAGCGCCGCCGCCATCAGCGCGTTCTCGGTCCCCATCACCGAGGGCTCGTCCATGAAGATCTCGCAGGCGCAGAGCCCGGTCGGCGCGGTCAGCTCGATCCAGCGGTCGCCGGCGATCCGGGCGCCGAGGTCTTTGAAGGCGTCGAGGTGGGCGTCGAGGCGACGGCGGCCGATGAAGTCGCCCCCGGGCGGCGGCATCCGCGCTTCGCCGAAGCGGGCCAGCAGCGGGCCGGCGACCAGGAAGGAGGCGCGGATCTTGCTCGAGAGCTCCTCGTCGACGACGACGTCGGAGACGTTGCGGGCACAGAGCCGGACGCTGTTGTCGGCGACCCAGGCGACCTCGACGCCAAGCCGCTCCAGGAGCGCGATCTGGGCCTCGGTGTCGCGGATCCGCGGCACCCGGTGCAGCAGCAGCTCCTCCTCGGTGAGCAGGCAGGCGGCGAGGATCGGCAGGGCCGCGTTCTTGTTGCCTGCGACTGTGAGCTCTCCGGAGAGCGGAGCACCGCCCTGGATGACGAACTTCTCCATGAGTCCGGCTAGGGTAACGACCGCAATGCGGAGGGGCTGGAAGATCGCGCTTGGGGCGATCGCGGCGCTGGTCGTCGTGCTGATCGTCAACGCCCTCTTCGTCGACGGCGAAACCAAGTCGGCCGCGGTGACCGTGCCCGGCGGGCGCCTCCTCGACCTCCCCGCCGGCGAGACCCAGGTCGTCGAACGCGGCCCCCGCGACGGCAGCCCGATCGTCCTCATCCACTGCTTCACGTGCGGGATCGACTGGTGGGACGGGATGATCCCGGCCCTCTCCCGCCGCCACCGGGTGATCGCCGTCGACCTGCTCGGCCACGACGGGGCCGCCAAACCCAGCTCCGGCTACGCGATCCCAGAGCAGGCCGATCTGGTCGCCCAGGCCCTGGATCGGTTGGGCGTGCGCGATGCCGAGGTCGTCGGCCACTCCCTGGGTGGCCCGGTGACCACCGCCCTGGCCGAACGCTCGCCGCGATTGGTCGACCGGATGGTCCTGATCGACAGCATCCCCGACAGTTCCTACGGCAGCGTCGGCCTGATCGGCGAACTTCCCTTCAAGCCGGTGATCGGCCAGTTCCTTTGGCGGATCAAGCCCGACTTCACCATCAAGGATGGCCTCGCGGTTGCCTTCGCGCCCGGCTTCGACGTCCCCGATGCCTTCGTCGACGACGTCAAGCGCATGACCTACGGCTCCTATTCCGGCTCACACGACGCTTTCGACACCTACACGGGCGAAGGACCTCTCTCCGAGCGCGCCGCCGCGATCAACAAGCCGACCCTGGCGATCATGGGTGCCGAGGAGCAGATCGCCGACAACCCGCGCGAAGCGCTTGCCGCCTATCGCCAGAGCGATCCGCTCGCACAGACGCGCCTGATCGCCGGCGCCGGCCACTCCCCCAACGTCGAGAAGCCAGCCGCGACCGCCCGGCTGGTCCTCGCGTTTGCCAACCAGCCCGCGACCCCCTAGGATCTCGCGCGACGAGGCAACGCGGATAGCGGCATTAGCCGCGGCAGACATTCGCCGAACCGCCTCATTTCGCGCTTCTGGGGTTCGCAGCACTACTGGTGACCAGTAGTGCTGCCTGTACGCAGACCGCTCTCCAGAGCCAAATACCGGTCCCTCCTGCAATTCCCATTGCAGTCCCAACTTGCCGTCCGGAGACCGGCGTAACTTACGAACCCATGTTCGATTCTAAGCAAACGCTAACCCACCGGCTGGCCGACGCTGCCGACCTGCTGATCGACTTCGCGACGCTGGGTGAGTACGGGCT
>CAMPIP010000163.1 GCA_946886425.1 uncultured Actinomycetes bacterium | reverse complement strand
CAAAGGGGCTTTATCTCCCGCAGTGCCCGCTGGCGCGGACCCCGGGAGACGAGAATCAAGCGCCAGCTAAACCTGTAGATGCCTTCGCGCCGCGTCCGCGGATCCGAGTTCGAATCTCGGCGCCTCCATCCGGTCGGTGGGCCCTCATCGGTGAGGGCCCACCGATTTCTCGTCCTCCTCGCCGTCCCAGTAGTCGACGGCTTCGCCGCGACGAAAGAACGCGCGCAGGCCGCCGCCGCGGGGGAGCCGCTCGCCGACGCCGATCTTGTCGGAGTCGGGATAGACGACCACGTCCGGGCGGCCGTGGCTGGAGATCGCCAGGAAGGTCGCGGTCTCCTCGCCGTCGTTGCGGATCTGGTGCGCGCCCTCCTCGCCGAGGGGGAAGCGCAACGCCTCGCCCTCCTCCAGCTCACGCACCCCGCCGGGGCCGCGCAGGCTCGGCCGGCCGGAAAGCACGATCACGACCTCCTCGTCGGAGTAGTGGAAGTGGTACGGGTAGGCGACCTCGCCGGGAGGCACCTCCCAGAGGCTCACGCCGATCAACTCGGCTCCCAGCTCGTAGCCAATTCGCGCCCGCCGCGAGCCGAAGCCCTCGGGTTTCCCGCCGGGCTCGAACTCGGGCTTGTAGATGTTCGCCATTGAGCGCCTCCTCGGTTCGCCTGCGAACGCGAGAATTTACGGGGTGGGTCAGGCGGCGTGCGCGGCGAGCCAGGCGAGGACGGCCGCGGCATCCCGGTCGGGCGGGAAGACGGGGTAGAAGGACTTGACGATCGTGCCCGCCTCGGCGACCAGGGTGAGCCGGCGGTAGAGGGTCATGCCGGCGACCTCGAAGGTAGGCAGGCGGAGCGCCTCCGCGAGCCGCAGATCCGGGTCGTTCAGCAGTGGGAAGGGGATGTGCTCGCGGCCCGCGAACTCGGCCTGTTCGGCTTCGCTCTGGGCGCTGACGCCGACCACCGTCGCGCCGAGCCGTTCGAACTCGGCGAGGGCGTCGCGGTAGGAGCAGCTCTGCGGCGTGCAACCGCGGGCGCCGGGGATGTCGTCCCAACCGTCCGGCAGCGGCTCGCCCGGCTTGCCGGTGCGGGGGTAGAAGTAGGCGACGAGACGACCCGTGGCAAGCTCGGCGAGGTTGAGCTCCCCACCGCTCGTTACCGGCAGCGCCAGCGCCGGCACCGCCATCCCGACGAGGTGGTCGGCGGCGCCGTCGTCCTCGGGCGCGGGCAGGTCAGGCGGCAGGGCCGCGAAGTCGCTCACCGAACCTCCAGGTCCGCCCGCGGCAGGGCCGCAAGCTCGATGTCGCGGCTGACGGCGCCGATCTCCTCGGGCAGCCGGGCCAGCTCGGCGGCGGTGACGAACTCGAGCGGCTGGCCGAGAGGGCGGAAGAAGTTGTCGTAGTGGGTGGGGACGACGGCGCGGGGTTCGAGGCGGGTGAGAATGCGCTGCCAGTAGCGGTCGGTGAAGGAGCGGCCGGCGACGCCGGCGAGGAAGACGTCGACGCCGCGCTCGCGGACCGCGTCGTCGAGGAGGTTGGCGCTGCCCTGGTGGTAGATGCGGACCCCGGCAACGGCGATCGTGATGCCCCAGACCTGGCCGCAGCGGTAGGCGGCCGGGGAGAGGGAGTCGAGGTGCTCGCAGGTCAGTTCGCCGTCGTAGGGGACGGCGAGGCCGAGCAGCAGCTTCGAGTGGGCGCTGGGGGTGAAGCTGACCTCGAACGGGCCCAGCTCGTAGACGCGGTAGGGCTCGACCTCGACCGCCCGCTCCGGCATTCCGTGCAGCGCCATCAGGTTGACCAACGAGGCCGAGCCGTAGGCCTTGCAGTCGAGGCGGCGGGCCAAGGCCGGGGCGTCGACCGCGTGGTCGAAGTGGGTGTGGCCGACGAGCACGCCGACGGTCTCGCCCGGCGCCCGCACGAAGCGGTCGAGCGCGGCCGGGTCGGGGAGTGCCCGGCGCCGCCGCAGCAGGTCCCCGAAGGGCACGCGCGAGAGGTAGGGGTCGACGAACAGGGTGCGGTTCTCGTGGGTGAGCCGGTAGCCGGAGACGCCGAGCCATTCGACCTCGAGCCCAGCGGGCAGCCCCAGCGGGTGCGCCTCCAGCTCGGCTACCGCCTGGCCGTCGTCACGCGCCGCCGAGCGCCGGCGCGCCTGCGCCTTCGCCAGCTCGCCGAGATGTCGGAGCGGGCCCGCCACGGCTTGCAGGTTACGCTCGGGAGCGAACGAGGATGGCGATCGCGACCGCAATATCCCTGGAAGTCCACGTCGGCGGCAAGCTGCTGTTCGAGGACGTCTCCTTCAAGCTCGAGCCGCGCGAACGGATGACCCTTTCCGGCCGCAACGGCGCCGGCAAGTCGACGCTGCTGCGGGTGCTCTCCGGCGAGCTGCGGCCGGACGGCGGCACCCTCTCGGTCCAGCGAGGCGCCAAGGTCGCCCTCCACGACCAGCGCCCCCCGCGCGACTCCGAGCTCAAGCTCGGCGACTACGTCTTCTCCGGGCGGGAGGAGATGCTCGCCACCGAGACGGAGCTGGCCCGCCTCGAGGAGCAGATGTCGGCGGGCACCGACGAGGAGACGATGGACGCCTACGCGAAGGCCCAGCAGCAGCTCGAAGCGGGCGGCGGCTACCGCTGGCGCGACGAGGTGCTGGCGGTCCTGCGAGGTCTCGGCTTCGACCCCGAGCAGGCCGAGCGGCCCCTCTCGACCTTCTCGGGGGGCGAGCTGACCCGCGCCTCGCTGGCCCGGGTCCTGGCCGCCCGCCCCGACCTGCTGCTGCTCGACGAGCCCACCAACCATCTCGACATCCCCTCGCTGGAGTGGCTGGAGCGCTACCTCGTCGGGCTCGACGCCGCGGTCGTCCTCGTCGCCCACGACCGCTGGTTCCTGGAGGCGGTCGGGACCTCGGTGCTGGAGCTGGAGGCGCAGCGGGCGCGCTTCTTTGCCGGGCCCTGGCACGCCTGGCGCAAGGAGCAGGCGGCCCGCCAGATCGCCCTCGGCAAGGCGATCGAGCGCCAGCAGGCGGAGATCGCCCGGATGGAGCGCTTCGTCGAGCGCTTCCGCTACAAGGCGACCAAGGCCCGTCAGGCGCAGTCGCGGGTCAAAGCGATCGAGAAGGCGAAGCGGGGCGGGCCGGTCGCCGAAAGTCGCGACGCCCGCACGCTGCGCTTCTCCTTCAAGCCCCCCGAGCGGCCCGGCCGAGTCGTCCTCAAAGCGGTCAAAGCGCGGGTCGAGGTGCCGGGGCGGACCCTGCTCGAGAGCGCCGAGCTGGAACTGGAACGTGGCGAGCACGTCGTCCTGGTCGGTCCCAACGGGGCCGGAAAGACGACCCTGATCGAGACCCTGGCCGGCGAGCGCGCGCCGGCCAGCGGCAGCATCCGCCGCGGCCACAACGTCAGGCTCGGGTACCTCTCCCAGCACGCCGACACCGCGGCCGGCGAGGGCACCGTGCTGGATGCCGCGGTCCGCGAGACCGGCCTGACGCCGCCGAAGGCACGCGGGCTGCTCGGCGGCTTCCTGTTCTCCGGCGACGACGCGGCCAAGCAGCTCAACGAGATCTCCGGCGGCGAGCAGCGCCGCCTCTCGCTGGCGATCCTGGTCGCCTCCGGCGCCAACGTCCTCGTCCTCGACGAGCCCACCAACCACCTCGACATCGAGAGCCGCGAGGCGCTCGAGGACGCGCTGACCGAGTTCGAGGGGACGGTGCTGCTGATCTCCCACGACCGCGCCCTGCTGGAGGCGGTCGGGTCCCGAACCCTGGTCTGCGAGGGAGGGCAGCTGCGCAGCCACGACAGCGGCTGGGCCGAGTACCAGCGCCGCCGCGACGAAGAGGACGGGGAGCCCGGCGATGGCCCGCCGGGCGACCGCGGCGAGGCGCCCGGCGCCAAGCGCCAGCGCACCGTGAAGACATCGCAGAAGGCGGCCCGCAAGGTCGCCCGCCTCGAGGACAGGATCGCCAGGGCCGAGGCGGAGCTGGCCGCGATCGAGGACGAGCTCTCCGACCCCGGCGCCTGGTCCTCGCCGGGCCGCTACGAGCGCGCCACCGAGCGCCACACCGCCGCCAAAAGGACGGTCGAGGAGCTCTACGCGGAGTGGGAGGAGGCTCAAACGATCGCCGAGTCCTCACCCACTACCGCCGGCAACCCGCGTTAAATCCCGGGGGTGCTTTCCCTGGGAAGATTCAGGAAGCTCTGGAGCCGCGCCGCGGCGCTGGCGCTTGCCGCCGCCGTCGCGGCGCTGGTCGTGCCGGCCGGCGCCGGCGCCAAACCCAGGGTCTACGTGGTCGGCAACGCGTCCGGCAACGTCGCGGCACTCGACGTCGACGGCACCGGCTCGCTGACGCCGGTGCCCGGCTCGCCCTTCGCGGCCGGCACCAATCCCGTCAGCATCGCGATGACCCCCGACGGCCGCCGTGCCTACGTCGTCAACGCGGGGGCGGTCCCGCCGAGCGTCTCGGCTTACAACGTCACGGCGACCGGCGCCCTGACGCCGATCGCCGGTGCCTTCAACGTCGGTGCGCTTCCGCTCGGCAACGCGGTGACCCCCAACGGCCGCTTCATGTACGTCAACAACCGCGACTCGGGTGACGTCTCGGCTTTCGAGATCCACGGCACGGGGGCGCTCACCGTCGTGCCGGGATCCCCCTTCCCGGTCGCCGGCCTGCCGGTCGGGATCACCGTCTCCGCCGACGGGCGCTTCCTCTACACCGAGAACTACGAGGGCACCGTCTCGGCCCTCGCCATCGGCGGCGACGGCACGCTGGCGACGGTTACGGGGTCCCCCTTCGCGAGCGGCGGCGCCGAATCCTGGGCCGGCGCCGTGACCCCCGACGGGCGCTTCCTCTACGTGGTCAACAAGGGCTCGGACGACCTCTCCGTGTTCTCGATCGCCCCTGATGGTTCACTGGCGCTGCTGCCCGGCTATCCCCTCGGCACCGGTGGTCAGGAACCGAACGGGATCGCGATCTCCCCAGACGGACGCCGTCTCTACACGATGAACGCGGCAACCATCGCGGCATACTCGATCTCCCCGACGGGCGCCTACACCGGGGGGCCCAGCGGCGGGATCTTGAGCGCGGCGGCTCCGCGCAGCGGCGCGGTGACCCCCGACGGGACGCGTCTCTACGTCGCCGCGCAGAGCGTCGGGAAAGCAGTGCTGGGGTTCGGCATCGACACCCACGGACTTCTCGCCCCGCTCGCTGGCTCGCCCTTCGAAGCCGGCGTCGCCAAACCCGACGTCCAGGCGCTCGCGATCACCCCCAACCAGGGCCCGACCGGCTCCTTCTCCTCGGCCGGCAGCGGCGGCAGCGTCAGCTTCGACGGCTCCGCTTCGTCGGACTCGGACGGCGCCGTGGCCCGTTACGACTGGGATTTCGGGGACGGCAG
>CAMPIP010000162.1 GCA_946886425.1 uncultured Actinomycetes bacterium | reverse complement strand
CCCGCGGGGCCGTTGCTGCTGCTGGTCCTGTTCTGCGGCGCCGCCACCTACACCCCGCTGCTGCTGGTTCACCGCTACCGCGAGGAGCTGGGACGAGGCCGCGCGCCGGCGCCGGCGCTGCGGGAGGCGCTGATCGAGAGCGGGCCGGCCCTGGCCGCCTCGGCCGCGACCGTGATCGCGGCGATGCTGGTGCTGCTCCTTGCCGATCTCCAGTCGACCCACTGGCTGGGCCCGATCCTGGCGATCGGCGTCGCGGTGATGCTCGCCTCCGCCTTCACGTTGCTGCCGGCACTCCTCTCGGTGCTCGGCGACCGAGTCTTCTGGCCGGCGCGGCCGCGAGCCAACCCGGCAGGCGACGCCCGCTGGCAGCGGATCGCGGCGCTGGTGCGGCGCCGCTCGGGGACGATCGCGGTCGCGATCGTCGCGGCGCTGCTGGTGCTCGCGCTCGGCAACCTCAGCCAGCACGGCACGCTCGGGTTCGGCGAGGGCGAGACCCAGCCGACCAACTCCAGCCGCGGCACCGAAGCGCTGGAACGCAACTTCCCGGCCGGACTCGGCTCGCCGCTGGCGGCGGTGGTCAAGCCCGCCACCGCCCTCGCCGTCACGGAGCGGCTGGAACGTCTGCACAGCGTCGAACTGGCGGTGCCGGTGCCGGCCCCGAGCGGGGCCGACGAGGCGGTCGTGGTGCTGGTCCTCCGCGACGATCCCTACGGCAGCGAGGCCAGCGCCGCGGTCGAGGAGATCCGCGACCGCCTCCACGCGGTCGACCCGGGCGGCCTGCTTGCCGGCCTGCCGGTGGAGAACTACGACGTCGAGCAGACCAACGCCGCCGACACCCGCAGGATCGTCCCCACCGTCCTCGTCCTCGTCGGCCTGATCCTCTGCCTCCTCCTCCGCGCCCTAGTCGCGCCGGCATACCTGATCCTCACCGTGATCGCCTCGTTCACGGCCACCCTCGGGGTCGTCACGTTCGCCTTCGCGGTCCTCGGCGGCGAGGGCCTCGCCTTCAACCTGGTGCTGATGTCGTTCCTCTTCCTCGTCGCCCTCGGCGTCGACTACAACATCTTCCTGATGACCCGGGCCCGCGAGGAGGCGGCCGCTCGCGGCACCCCGGACGGGGTCCTTGCCGCGCTGGTCAGCACCGGCGGCGTCGTCACCGGCGCCGGCCTGATCCTCGCCGGGACCTTCGCCACCCTGACCCTGCTGCCGCTCGAGGAGCTGGTCCAGATCGGTGCCACGGTCGCGATCGGCGTCCTCCTCGACACCTTCGTAGTGCGGGCGCTATTGATACCGGCAATTACCTACCGGCTCGGCGACCGAGCCTGGTGGCCGGGGTCGCGGCTGCTACGGTGAAGCGGTCGGGCCGACAACCGGTCGCCCGAGAGGTTCCGTTTCCTCGGTGTGCTCAATAGCGCTAGGGGTCGCAGGATCTCCCCTTAGTCGCTCAAAAAGGAGCACACAATTACTTCGTTTGCCGACCTCGGCATCTCCAAACCTGTGATCAGCGCGCTCGCGCGTCGCGACATCACCACGCCTTTCCCCGTCCAGCAGCTGGTCATCCGCGACGGCCTGGACGGCCACGATCTGCTCGTCCAGTCGCCGACCGGCTCGGGCAAGACGCTCGCCTTCGGCATCCCGATGCTCGAGCGGCTCTCGCCAGAGGACGAGAGCACTGGAGCCCTCGTCCTCGCCCCGACCCGCGAGCTGGCGGGCCAGATCGTCGACGAGCTGCGGCCGCTGGCCGACGCGCTCGGGCTGAAGATCGCCGCCGTCTACGGCGGCGTCGGCTTCGGCCCCCAGATCAAGGCGGCGCGGCGCGCCGACGTCCTCGTCGCGACGCCCGGTCGCCTCGAGGACCTGATCGCCCGCGGCGCCGTCTCCCTCGGCGAGGTCGAAACGCTCGTCCTCGACGAGGCCGACCGGATGCTCGACATGGGCTTCAAGCCCGCCGTCGACCGGATCGTCGCCCTGACCCCCGACGACCGCCAGACGCTGTTCTTCTCGGCGACGCTCGAAGGGGCCACCGGCAAGGCGGCCGCCGCCTACACGCGGAAGCCGCGGCGCCACACCCAGGCGCCCGACCCGGGCGCGAAGGCGGACATCGAGCACCGCTTTCTCCCCGTCGGCTCGCCCGCGGAGAAGATCGACCTGCTGGTCGAGCAGCTGCGCGAGGAGGAGAGCGTCGCGACGCTGGTCTTCGTCCGCACCAAGCGCGGCGCCGACCGGCTCGCCAAGCGCCTCCGCAAACACAGCGTCGAGGCGGTCGTGATGCACGGCGACAAGAGCCAGCGCCAGCGCGAACGGGCTCTTGCCCGCTTCGAGGACGGCGAGGCCGAAGCGCTGATCGCCACCGACGTGGCGGCGCGAGGCATAGACGTCGAAGGGGTCACCCACGTCATCAACTACGACGTGCCCGGCGACCGCGACACCTACGTCCATCGCGTCGGCCGCACCGGCCGGGCGGGCCGCCGCGGCACAGGCGTCAGCTTCGTCCTCGCCGAGCAGATCGACGAGGTCCGCCGCATCGCCCGCGACCTCGGTCTGAAACGGGAGGTCGAGAAGCTGGGCGGCGGCGAAGCCGCCGTCGCGCAACCGCGGCCATCGCGGCACCGGCCTCAGCGGCGCCATCGCGGCAAGAGCGGGCGCGCCGCCTAGGTAGCGACGATGGGCTCGGTCCAGATCGGGATCGCCCTGGCCCTGCTCGCGGCCGTGATGGCGAACCTCGCCTCGCTGCTGAAGCACCGCGGCTGCCAGCGGGTGGCCCCGATCGACATCCGCCGCCCCCTGCGGAGTGCCCGCGGCCTGGCCGCCTCCCGCTGGTTCGCGGCGGGCTGGGGCCTGGCCGCGGCCGCCTGGCTGATCCACGTCGCCGCCCTCTCGCTGGCCCCGATCTCGCTGGTCCAGGCGGTCCTGGCCGGTGGGGCGGTGACGCTGGCGGTGATGTCGCAGCGCCTCTTCGGCCACGCGGTCGAGCCGCGACAGTGGCTGGCGCTGCTGGTCGGCGGCAGCGGCCTCGCCCTCCTCGCCGTGACCCTGCCGAGCTTCGACGGGAGCCACTCCGGGTTCGACCCGGCCGCGATCCTCGGCTTCGAGGGCGGCCTGGCGCTGATGGCGATCGGCCTCACCCTCGGTCGCCGCTCCGAGCGCCTGGCGGCGCGACAGGGCGCCATCCTCGCCGCCACCGCGGGCATCCTCTTCGCCTTCGCGGGCGTCGCCATCAAGGGGCTGACCGGCGAGGGCGGCACCTCGGTCGCCCTGCTGATCCCCTGGGCGGCGCTGATCGTCGTCTGCGGCGGCCTCGCCCAGTACGCCGCGGTCGCGGCGCTGCAACGAGGCGGAGCGATCGAGACCATCGGGCTGATGGGGCTGGTCGCCAACGTCAGTCAGATCGCGGGCGGCGTCCTCGTCTTCGGCGATCCGCTCGCGACGGGGCCGCTCGGCATCGTCCTGCAGGCGACCGCCTTCGCCCTGGTCTGCGCCTCGGCGCTGCTGCTGCCGACGCGCCGGGCCCGCCCGATCTCCCTGCCGACACCGAGACCGGCGCTCGGCTGAACTGGCCGCCGGGGGTTCCCGGGCGTAGTGTGGGCGGAGGATGAACCCGCAGACGCGATACGCGCGCAGCGGCGACGTCGGCATCGCCTACCAGGTGGTCGGCGAGGGCGAGACCGACCTGGTCCTCGCCTTCCCCTTCCTCTCGCACCTCGACCTGCTCTGGGAGTGCCCGCTGCTGGCGGGCTTCGTCAACCGGCTCGCCTCCTTCGCGCGGGTGATCGCCTTCGACCGCCGCGGCGTCGGCCTCTCCGACCCGGTCGAGAAGGCGGCGACGCTGGAGGAGCGGATGGACGACGTGCGGGCGGTGATGGACGCGGCCGGCTCGGAGCGGGCGGCGCTGCTGGGGATGTCCGAGGGGGCGACCATGTGCCTGTTGTTCGCGGCGACCTACCCGGAGCGGACCTCCGCGCTTGTCCTATGGGGCGCGATGGCGCGCTCGACGTCGGCCCCCGACTACCCCTGGGCGCCGCCCCGGGAGGCCCTGATCGAGTCCAACCAGGAGCTGGTCTCACCGCTCTGGGGACAGGGCGCGACGATCGAGATCTTCAGCCCCAGCCTCGCCGGCGACGCTCGTGCCCGCGAGTACCAGGCCCGTTTCGAGCGCCAGGCGGCGAGCCCGATGCGGGTCCGGCAGCTGTTCGAGATGTTCCTCGACACCGACGTCCGGGAGACCCTGCCGCTGATCCAGGTCCCGACCCTGGTCATGCAGCGCCGCCACGACCGCGCCGTCAACTACCACGCCGCCCGGTGGCTGGCGGAGCGGATCGAGGGCAGCCGCTACCTCGAGCTCGAGGGCGACGACCACTTCCCCTGGGTCGGCGACAGCGACGCCCCGCTGGCCGCGATCGAGGAGTTCCTCACCGGGGTCCGCCCCGCCCCCGCCCCCGAACGGGTCCTCGCCACCGTCCTCTTCACCGACATCGTCGACTCGACCCGGATCGCCACCGACCTCCGCGACCGCCGCTGGCGCCAGCTCCTCGAAGACCACCAGCGCCTCACCCGCACCCACCTCGAGCGCTTCGAAGGCCGCGAGATCAAGTCCACCGGCGACGGCTTCCTGGCTGTCTTCGACGGCCCCACCCGGGCGGTCGAATCCGCCCGCGCCATCGCCGAGGAGATGCCCTCCCTCGGCATCGCGGTCCGCGCCGGCCTCCACACCGGCGAGGTCGAGCTGATGGGCGACGACGTCGGCGGCATCGCCGTCCACGTCGCGGCCCGGATCGCCGGTCTGGCCGGGCCGGGCACCGTGCTGACGTCGCGCACGGTGAGGGACCTCGCGGCCGGCTCGGGCATCGAGTTCGAGCCCCGCGGGCGGCACGCGCTCAAGGGCGTGGCCGAGGAGTTCGACGTCTACGGGATCGCCGCCGCCCCCGCCAACATGCCGCAAGCTCTCCCTAGTGATTGAGGATAGGATGCGCAGTCATGGGCCTGCGGGATCTCTTTTCCGGCGGCGATGATCGCCCTCGCCGCCTGCTTCCTAGCGACGCCCCTGCCACCCTCGAGTCCTTCGGACTGCTCAACGGCCCGGCCCCGGGCGGCGACGCGGTGGGCGGGCTCGAACTCGGGAAACTCGTCCAGAAAGGGCTCCAATCGGATCCGGACCGCACGCTCGACGAGCTCGTCGAAGCCTGCGACTCGGTCGGCGGCTGGTCCTACTACGGCGCCTGGGACATCCTCAGCGCCTTCGCCCCCGACCGCCAGGACGACCCCCGCTACGTCCACATCGTCGACGGACTGCTCGACGACCTGACGGCGAAGGGCTACGGCCCCGGCGACATCCCGATGATCCTCGTCCCCCGCGCGATCGCCCGCCAGCGAGCGACCCGCGCCGCCGACC
>CAMPIP010000161.1 GCA_946886425.1 uncultured Actinomycetes bacterium | reverse complement strand
CGCCAAATACGGCCGCATCGTCAACATCTCCTCCGAGGCCGGCCGGGTCGGCTCCAAGGGCTCGGCCGTCTACTCGGCCGCCAAGGCCGGCATGATCGGCTTCACCAAGGCGATCGCCCGCGAGGACGCTCGCTACGGCATCACCGTCAACGCGATCGCTCCCGGTCCGATCGAGACCCCCCTGCTGATGGGGGCCCTGGAGTTCGGCGAGATCGGCGAGAAAGTCATCGAGACGATGAAATCCGCCACCCAGCTCGGCCGCCTCGGGCAACCGGAGGAGGTCGCGGCCGCCGTGGCCTTCCTGGCCTCCGACGACGCCTCGTACGTCACCGGCGAGACCCTGGGCGTCAGCGGCGGCCTCGGCATGGTCTAACCCCACCCCGCGGCCTTGGGGGGGTGAATCGCGGTTCGGTGGGCTCTTAACCGTGCGATGGCATGGTTAAGTGCCCAGTCAGCCAGGGAGAGGTCTCGGGCGGCCTGGCGGCTCGCCGAAAGGCAGCACTGGGTGGTGAGCCGGGAGCAGCTCTATGCGTTTGGGTTTTCGAGTGCTGGGATCGAGCACCGGATCGCCAAGGGAAGGCTGCTTCCCGTGAGGCGCGGCATCTACGCCGTCGGTCGGCCGGGGTTGTCGGACAAAGGACGCTGGATGGCGGCTGTGCTTGCCTGTGGGCATGGGGCCGCGGTCTTCGGGCGCGCTGACGCGGCGGGACTCGGCGGTTCCGGCGTCGGCGCGGCGGGGTGTGCCCACCTCAGTCACAGCAGTGCAGCCGCCCTCCTCGGGATCGGCGCCGAGCTCCCGGCGACCGTCGAGGTCTCGATCCGCGGAGATCGGGGACGGCGGTGCCCCGGCATCCGCGCCCACCGGCGACCCGGGCTGCGAGACGAGGACGTCGGGCACTTCGAGCGGATCCCGGTGACAAGCCCGGCGCAGACGATCCTCGACATGGCCGCGCGGTTGCCGCGGATCGAGACGGAGCGGATGATCGACGAGGCGGACCGGCTCGACCTGATCCACCCGCCGGAACTGCGGGCGGCGCTGAGGGACCACCCGCGGCAGCCGGGTCTCGGGCGTCTGCGGACCTGGCTCGACCGGCGGACGTTCCGGCTGACGCGCTCGAAGCTGGAGCGGTGGTTCCTGCCGCTGGCGGCGCGGGCCGGCCTGCCGGTGCCGGAGACGAAAGCCTGGGTGAACGGGTTCGAGGTCGATTTCCACTGGCCGGAGCCGCGGTTGGTGGTCGAGACCGACAGCCTGCGCCATCACCGCACGCCGGCACAGCAGAGCCGCGACCACGAGCGCGACCAGGCGCACACCGCCGCCGGCTATACCCGGCTGCGCTTCACCCACGAGCAGGTTCGTTACGAGCCCGAGCACGTGCTGGCGACGCTGCGGCCGGTCGCGCGGCGCCTGCTTGGCGCGGCCGGGCCCGGCGGCCGGGACGGAGCGCCCTAAGCTCCCCGGATGGCCGAGTACCCGGAGAGCGTGCGGATCCGCGAGGTCGGGCCGCGCGACGGCTTCCAGAACGAGCCGGAGACGATCCCGACCGACGAGAAGGTGCGGTTGATCGACATGCTCTCGGCGAGCGGGGTGAAGCGGATGGAGATCACCTCCTTCGTGCGTCCGGACGTGATCCCGCAGCTCGCCGACGCGGCCGAGGTCCTGATGGCGGTGCAGCGGCGGCCGGGGGTCGCCTTCTCGGTCCTGATCCCGAACCTGCGCGGGCTGGAGCGGGCGCTGCAGATGCGCGACCGCTTCGACGAGGTCAGCGTCTTTCTCTCCGCCTCGGAGACCCACAACCAGCGCAACGTCAACCGCTCGATCGAGGAGTCGCTCGCCGGCCTGGAGGAGACGCTGGCGCGGGCCGGGGAGGAGGGGCTGCGCCGCGAGGGCGTCGTCGCCACCTCGTTCGGCTGCCCCTACGAGGGCGAGGTGCCGCCCGAGCGGGTCTTCGCGATCGCCGAGCGGCTGGCCGCCGAGGGCTGCGAGGAGATCGGCTTCGGCGACACCACCGGGATGGCCAACCCGCGCCAGGTCGGCGAGTTCTTCGCCGCCGCCCGCGAGCGCCTCACCGGGGTCGAGTTGACCGCCCACTTCCACAACACCCGCGGCCAGGGGCTTGCCAACGTTCTGTCGGCGCTGGAGCAGGGGATCGACTCCTTCGAGTCGAGCTTCGGGGAGCTGGGCGGCTGCCCGGTCCCGCCCGGCTCGACCGGCAACGTCTCGACCGAGGACGTGGTCTCGATGCTGCACGAGATGGGCGTCGAGACGGGCATCGACCTCACGAAGCTGTTGGCGGCTTCGGGCGCCGCCCAGGAGCTGCTGGGCCGGTCCCTCGGGGCCCACCTGCTCACGGCCGGGCCGGTCGAGTGGAATCCCGAGGCCGCCGGGTAGGGACGGGTTCCGGGGCGCCAACGCCGACAGGCGGCTGACTGGCGAGTCAGCCAGGCGATTAGGCTGCCGCTTCGTGACCGACTTTCAGGACGCAGTAGCGGCCGCCCTCGCCGGCGGCCCCGAGCGCCACCACGAGAAGACCGCCGAGCAGGGCAAGCTGCCGGTCCGCGAGCGGGTCGCCCGGCTCGTCGACGAGAACTCCTTCTCCGAGGAAGCGCTGCTGGCCAACTGGGACCAGGAGGGGCTGGGCGCCGACGGCGTCGTCACCGGCCTGGCCCGGGTCGACGGGCGCAAGGTGGCGCTGATGGCCAACGACCCGACCGTCAAGGCGGGCTCCTGGGGGCCGAAGACCGTCGAGAAGATCCTCCGCATCCAGGAGCGGGCTCTGGTGCTGCGGATCCCGCTCGTCTACCTGGTCGACTCGGCCGGGGCGCGGATCACCGACCAGGTGCAGATGTTTCCCGGCCGCCGCGGCGCCGGCCGCATCTTCCACAACGAGGTGAAGCTCTCCGGCCTGGTCCCCCAGATCTGCCTGCTGTTCGGCCCCAGCGCCGCCGGCGGCGCCTACATCCCCGCCTTCTGCGACGTCGTGATCATGCGCGAGGGCAACGCCTCGATGTACCTCGGCTCGCCGCGGATGGCGGAGATGGTGATCGGCGAGAAGGTGACGCTGGAGGAGATGGGCGGAGCGAAGATGCACACCGGGGTCTCCGGCTGCGGCCACTTCCTCGCCAGGAGCGACGAGGAGGCGATCGACGTCGCCAGGCGCTACCTCTCCTTCATGCCGGCCAACTGGCGCGAGCAGCCGCCCGCCGCCTCGCCGGCCGGGCCGGCCTCCGACACGCCGATCGCCGAGCTCGTCCCGGCCGACGAGAACCAACCGTTCGACATGCGCGAGGTGCTCGACTCGCTGCTCGACGCCGGCAGCTTCCTCGAGGTCCACAAGCGCTGGGCCAAAGAGCTGATCGTGGGATACGGGCGGCTGGACGGGCGGGCGATCGGGATCGTCGCCAACCAGCCGAAGCAAAAAGGCGGGGTGCTGTTCGTCGACTCGGCCGACAAGGCGGCCCGCTTCATCCAGACCTGCAACGCCTTCAACCTGCCGCTGCTGTTCCTCGCCGACGTGCCCGGCTTCATGATCGGGACGGCGGTCGAGCGCCAGGGGATCATCCGCCACGGCGCGAAGATGATCAGCGCCGTCTCCGAAGCGACGGTACCCAAGATCAGCGTCATCGTCCGCAAGGCCTACGGGGCGGGCCTGTACGCGATGGCGGGACCGGCCTTCGAGCCCGACTGCTGCATCGCCCTGCCGAGCGCCTCGATCGCGGTGATGGGGCCGCAGGCCGCCGTCAACGCCGTCTTCTTCAACCAGGTGCAGGCGATCGAGGACGAGGCGGAGCGGGAGGCGTTCGTGGCCGCCAAACGCGAGGAGTACGCGGCCGACATCGACATCCTCCACCTCGCCTCCGAGCTGGTCGTCGACGCGATCGTCGAGCCGGCCGACCTGCGCACAGACCTGATCCGCCGCTTCGCCCAGACGGCCGGCAAGGATCGCTCCTTCGCCGAGCGGCGCAACCCGGTCACGCCCGCCTGAGCTTCCGTTTAAGCGCTCTCGCTACCGTTTTCCGGTGGCGAAACGAGCGAAAGCACCGCTGGCGGCCTGCCTGGCCTGCGTCCTCGCGCTGATGGCGCTGGCCTACCTCGCCTACGCGGTCGGGCCCAGCGAGCGGCTCGACGCGCGCCTGCTCGGCAGGCTGGCGGCGCACGGGGACAGCGCGCTCGGCTGGCTGGCCGAAGGCCTCGCCCACCTCGGCGACCCGCTGTCGCTGCTGCTCCTGCTCGCCGCGGCCTGCGCGGTGGCGCTGCTGCGCGGCCGCCCCGATGGGGCGCTGGCGGCGGTCGTCGTGGTCGCCGGCGCCAACGTCACCACCCAGGTCCTCAAAGTGCTACTGGCTCACCCGCGCTACCAACCGTCGCTGGGTGGCTTCCAGGTGAGAGGCAACGCCTTCCCGAGCGGCCACGCGACCGCGGCGGCCTCGATCGCCGTCGCCTGGCTGTTCGTGACGCCGCCGCGCCTGCGGAGCCTCGTCGCCGTGGCGGGCGCCGGCTTCTACCTCGCGGTCGGGTGTTCGGTGCTGGTGCTCGACTGGCACTATCCGAGCGACGTCGCCGCCGGCCTCCTGGTCGCGGCCGCCTGGGGCTTCGCCGTACTGGCGGTGCTGCGGGCGCGGGGCTCGGCTCGGCTCGACTACGACGAGCGCGCCGCCATTGCCGTGAAGTAGTCGAGCGCGGCGGGGTTGGCGAGGGAGTCGCGGCTGGCCGCCTGCTCGGCCGGGGTTCCCATCAGGATCCGCTTTACCGGCACCTCGAGGACCTTGCCGCTGAGGGTGCGCGGCACCTCCGTGATCGCGAAGACCTCATCGGGGACGTGGCGCGGCGAGCAGCGCTCGCGGATGCTCTTGGCGAGCGCCCGGCGCAGCTCGTCGTCCAGCTCGGCGCCCTCGCGGAGGACGACGAAGAGCGGCATCCAGCCGTCGGTGTCGGGGCGGGGAACGTCGACGACCAGGGCGTCGAGGACGTCGTCGTGGTCGAGGACGGCCCGGTAGATCTCGCTGGTCCCCATGCGGATGCCGCCGCGGTTGATCGTCGAGTCGGAGCGGCCGTAGATGATCGCGGTGCCGCGCGAGGTGATCTCGATCCAGTCGCCGTGGCGCCAGACGCCGGGGTAGTGCTCGAAGTAGGCGGCCCGGTAGCGGGAGCCGTCGGCGTCGCCCCAGAAGCCGACCGGCATCGAGGGCATCGGCTCGGTGACGACCAGCTCGCCGACCTCGTCGACGACCGCGTTGCCGGCCTCGTCCCAGGCCTCGACCGCGGCCCCCAGCGCCCGGCCCTGCAGCTCGCCGCGGTAGACCGGCAGCAGCGAGACGCCGCCGACGAAGGCGGTGCAGAGGTCGGTGCCACCGGAGGTGGAGAACAGCCAGGTGTCGGCGCCGAGCTGCTCGTAGACCCAGTCGAAGCCCTCGGGCGGGAGCGGCGAGCC
>CAMPIP010000160.1 GCA_946886425.1 uncultured Actinomycetes bacterium | reverse complement strand
CGGTGACGGCGACTGCGAATGCGCTGGCGAGGGCTCTTCATCCGCGGGCGCGCTCTCCGGTTCCGGCGGCTCGGGCGAGACGACCGGCTCGGCCACCGGCGCCGTCTCCTCGGTCCAGTCGGCGACGACCTCCCCGCCCAACTCCCGCTCGATCGCCGGCGCCTGCTCGGGCGGCGCCAGCGCCAGCGGCGCCGGCACCACGCCGGTGGCGACGCAGGCGGTCCCGGCCGTGCCGGCGCAGATCGCCAGGACCTTGGCGAGCGCGGCCGCTCCCGCGCCCCTGCTGCCGCCGGCGATTGCCACCTGCGAAAGCGCCTGGTCGCCGCCGCCTCCGGTCCCTCCGCCTCCGAACCGGGCGGCCAGGTCGGCGAGCGCCCCGTGGGCCCGCTCGAACAGCGAGCGCTCGAGGGCCAGTGTCGGTCCCAGTGCCGCGACCGCCGCCGGCGCCGCCCGGTAGGCGCGCAGGGTGGCCCGGCAGCTCGGGCAGGCCCGCAGGTGCTCGCGCAGGGTCGCCGCCTCCTCGGCGGGCGCCTCGCCGTCGCAGAAGGCGGACAGCAGCGAGGCCATCTCGTCGCAGCGGCGCCCGTCCTTGCTTCGGGCGAGGACCTGGCGAAAGCGCTCGCGGCCCTCAGCGAGGCAGCGATTGACCTTGGTCATGCTGAATCCGGTCAGCGCCGCTATCTCGGCGTAGGAGTAGCCCTCGGCGAGAAGGCCGAGGGCTCGCAGCTCCTGGGGCTTCAGCGCCTGGAGCGCCTCGCGACTGCGGGCGATCTCCTCGCTGCGCTCGACCCGCTCGGCCGGCCCGGCCCCGTGGGCGGGCAGCAGCGCCACCCAATCCTCGTTGCCCTCCTGCTCGCGCGCGGCCGGACCGCTGAGGACCCGCTCCCGTTCCTGACGAATCGCCAGCGCCTCGTGCTTGACCACCGTCTGTGTCCAGCGGACCAGTTCGCGCTGGTCGTCGCTCGGCGCTTTCGTCAGCAGGATCTCCAGCGTCCGCTGCAGGGCGTCGTCGACGTCGTCAGCGCACAGCGAGTAGCGGCTCGCCTGGCGCCGAAGGGTCGACTCGTGCTGCGAGAACAGCTCCACCGCGGCTCGCTTCCGGGCCGCCTCGGCCTCCCCCGGCAGCGCCTGTCCCGCTGCCTCTCTGGTCGGATTCACCACTCGATTCCCCCTGCTCGGTTTGCGTTGGCGCAGCAAGATGGCAGTCCTTAGTCCCGGCAGGACGGCTGTTCTCCCCCCTCTGGACGACCTTCGCAGTGGCAACTCTCGGAAATTGCGGGGGACGGGGGGCGGGATCCCTCCCGCGGGCGCCCTCGATAGCATCGGCCGCGATGAGCACTTGCGTAGTCACCGGCGGCGCCGGCTTCCTCGGATCCCATCTCTGCGAGCACCTGCTCGGCAAGGGGCACAAGGTCATCTGCATCGACAACCTGGAGACGGGGTCGCTGGAGAACATCGCCCACATCCGCGACGACGCCTTCGACTTCCGCAACATCGACATCACCAACAAGGTCGAGATCCCCGAGCCGGTCGACTTCGTCTACCACCTCGCTTCGCCCGCCAGCCCGATCGACTACCTGCGGCTGCCGCTGCACACGCTCAAGGTCGGCTCGCAGGGAACGCACCACATGCTCGGGGTCGCCAAGTTCAAGCGCGCCCGTTTCCTGATCGCCTCGACCAGCGAGGTTTACGGCGACCCCCAGGTCCACCCGCAGAAGGAGGACTACTGGGGCCACGTCAACCCGATCGGCCCTCGCGGCGTCTACGACGAGGCGAAGCGCTACGCCGAGGCCCTGACCATGGCCTACCACCGGCAGCAGGGCGTCGACACCGCGATCGTCCGCATCTTCAACACCTATGGCCCGCGGATGCGCCCGCACGACGGCCGCGCGATCCCGACCTTCCTGCGGCAGGCGCTGCAGGACCGGCCGCTGACCGTCTTCGGCGACGGCAGCCAGACCCGCAGCTTCTGTTATGTCGATGACCTGATCCGCGGCATCGTTGCGCTCGCCGAGTCCGACGTCCACGATCCGGTCAACATCGGCAACCCCAACGAGTTCACGCTCCTCGAACTGGCCAAGTCGGTCGTCGAGGTGACCGAGTCGCGCTCGGAGATCGTCTATGAGGCGCTGCCGACCGACGACCCGAAACAGCGTCAGCCCGACATCGGCCGCGCCCGCGACCTGCTCGGCTGGGAACCGACCGTGGAGCTCAACGAGGGCCTGCGGCGGACGATCGAGCAGACCGGCGTCGAGCGCCTCGTCGGCGCCGGCGACTGAGCCGCCCGTTCAGCGCCCCCTCATCCACAGCGAGAGCGTTCCGAGCAGCTCGCCGGTGGCGACCACCTGCTGACCCGCCATTTTCGCGAAGGCTTCGTTGATCAGCTGGGCGGTCGAGGCTTCCAGGGTCACCCGCGCGTTGGCGATCCTCACCGTGCGCTTGTCGCGGTCGACCCGGGCCGTCGCCCCGGAGAGGTCGAGGCTGGCGATCGGGCCGGTCCCCTTGGGGCTGCTGCCGGCGCCGCTGGCGACCGCGGTGGAGGCGAAGAGCTTGTTCGATTCCAGCGAGAGCGAGAGGCCGGTGAAGGAGACCTGGGCCCAGGGCGTCGCCCGGATCAGCTTCAGCCCGGCTTCGACGCCGGCGGTGCCGCCGCGCAGGTCCGGGAAGATCGAGCCGCCGGTCAGCGACGCCGCGTAGCTGGGCGGTTCGCTGCCCAGCACGAGCGCTTCGAACGGCGCCGGCGCCACGCCGACGGCCTTCAGCTTCTCGAGGGCGACCGGATCGAGCGTCAGCACCAGGCTGCCGCCGGCGACGGTGTCGAACTGGGGCCGGAAGGCGCTGTCGAGCGAGGCGAACGGACGGCGGGCAGGGAACACTCCGGCGAGGCCGAGCTTGCGGTTGAGCCGGGCGGCGACGCTCGGCCGCAGCTTCAGGGCCGGGACGGTGAGCTCGTCGCCGAAGCCGTCCCGCTCGCCGGTGTAGGCGGCAAAGCCGGCGATCTTCATCCGCCGGCCGTCGACCTTTCCCCAGAGGCCCCGCCTGGCGGTGTCGAGCTGGAGCGCCGTCACCTTGACCGCGCCTTTGGCCGTTGCCATCTGGAAGCCGCCTTCGTGCTCGAGTCTGCCGCTGCCGTTGGTGAGGTCGACTTCGCCGCCGGCGATCGGGAGGCTGACGACGCGTCCCTTCACCTTCGCCCGTGGCAGCTTGGTGACGAGCACCTCGTCGGCCCGCAGCGCCGCGATCAGGGGCCGGCTCAGCCGCAGGTTCGTCTTCCCTTTGACGATCGGCTCGGCCTGGGCGGCGAGGGGGAGGGCGAGGAACGCGCACGCAGCCATCGCCGCCGCGACAGTCGCGCGCCAGCCGTCCCGCCGTCTCCGAATCGCCCGCATATCGTTGTCCGCCTTGAACACCCCGAAACCGACATTGCTTCTGTTCGGTGCCTCCGGCTTCGCCGGCCGGCACCTGGTCAAGGCTTTCAAGGAGGCCGGCATCCACGTCGCGACCTCCACCCGCCACGGCGGCGAGGGGGCGCCGGCCTGCGACCTGCTCGACGCCGACGCGGTCGCCGCCTGCGTGGAGGCCGTGCGCCCCGACCTCGTCGTCAACGCCGCCGGCTCGGCCTCGGTGGCGCGCAGCTGGGAGGCGCCGGCCGAGGTCTTCTCCGTCAACGCCACCGGTGTCCTCAACCTGCTCGAGGCCCTCGCCCGCCACGCGCCCGCCGCCCACCTCGTCTGCCTCTCCTCGGCGGCCGTCTACGGCGAGCCCGCGCCGGCAGCGATGCCCCTCGGGGAGGACGCGCCCGTCGCCCCGGTTAGTCCCTACGGCGCCGGCAAGCTGGCGATGGAGGCGCTCTGCGCCCAGTACGCGCTCGCCCGCGATCTGCGGATCGCAGTGGTCCGCGCCTTCAACCTGGTTGGCCCCGGCCAGCCCGCCTACAGCGCCGCCTCCGGCCTTGCCCGGCAGATCGCGACGGCGGAGCGCGACGGTGAGGCCGGCACCGAGCTGGCCCTCGGCAATCCCGGCGCCGCCCGCGACACCACCGACGTCCGCGACGCCACCCGGGCCCTGGTCGCGCTCTCTACCGCCCGCCTCGCCGGCACCTTCAACCTCTGCTCGGGCACCGCCCCGACCGTCGCCGAGCTTGCCGAGACCCTCGCCGCCACCACCCCGCTCGAGGTCACCGCCCGCGTCGACCCGGCCCTGGCCCGCCCGTCCGACCCGTCGGTGCTCCTCGGCGACCCGACCCGCCTCCGCGAGGCCACCGGCTACGCCCCCGAGATCCCGCTCGAGCGCAGCCTCGCCGACCTCCTCACCTGGTGGCGCGCGGAGTTGGCTTAACAGCGGCGGCCGGGTCCCAATATCCTCCGGCCATGGCCACGAACAGAACCGCCGAGGAGACCCACCGCACTATCGCCCCGCTAGTGGGGCCCGACGACGAGCGCGTCTTCACCGACTCCGGGATCGAGATCGACCGCCTCTACACCGAGGACGACGTCGCTCCCGGGCTCGAGGAGCGCCTCGGCGAGCCCGGCGAGCCGCCCTTCACCCGCGGCATCCACGAGGGCATGTACCGCGACCGGCTCTGGACGATGCGCCAGTACGCCGGCTTCGCGACGCCCGAAGACACCAACGAGCGTTACCGCTACCTGATCGAGCACGGCTCGACCGGCCTCTCGATGGCCTTCGACCTGCCCACCCAGCTCGGCCGCGACTCCGACGACCCGCTCTGCCACGGCGAGGTGGGGCGGACCGGTGTCCCGATCGACACGATCGAGGACATGCGGATCTGCTTCGACCAGATCCCCCTCGACAGCGTCTCCACCTCGATGACGATCAACGCCCCGGCGCCGATCCTGCTGCTGCTCTACGAGCTGGTCGGCGAGGAGCAGGGCGTCCCTTCCGAGAAGCTGCGCGGCACGGTCCAGAACGACGTGCTCAAGGAGTACATGGCGCGGGGCAACTACATCTACCCGCCCGACCCGACCATGCGGCTGACCACCGACCTCTTCGAGTACTGCCACCAGAACGTGCCGAAATGGAACACGATCTCGATCTCCGGGTACCACATCCGCGAGAAGGGCTGCTCGGCTGTGCAGGAGGTCGCCTTCACCCTCTCCAACGCGATCGCCTACGTCGAGGCGGCCCTGGAGCGGGGCCTGAAGATCGACGAGTTCGCGCCCCGGCTGGCCTTCTTCTTCAACGGCCACAACCAGGTGTTCCAGGAGATCGCCAAGTTCCGGGCGGTCCGTCGCATGTGGGCGAAGATCGTCAAGGAGCGGTTCGGGGCCGAGAACCCGAAATCGATGCAGATCCGCTTCCACACCCAGACCGGCGGCGTCACGCTCCAGGCCCAGCAGCCCGAGGTCAACATCATCCGCGTCGCCCTGCAGGGCTTCGCCGCCGTCTGCGGCGGCACCGGACTCATACGCGAGCACCTGCTGGGTGCGCAGGGCGATCCGGGC
>CAMPIP010000159.1 GCA_946886425.1 uncultured Actinomycetes bacterium | reverse complement strand
CCACTCCGACCGGCGCCCCGCCACCGCCGAGCAGCCCCGCCGGAACGCCCAGCAGCGCACCGAGCTCCGGCGCCGTCACCGTCACCGCCGCCGCGACCACGCCCCGCAAGTCCTTCTATTTCGGCTACCGCTTCCCGCGCCTGACCTACACGATCTCCAGCAGCCAGCCGCGGAACGACCTGCAGATCAACGTCGTCAACAGCGCCGGCGACATTGCCAAGACCTACTACCGCAATGACGTGGCCCCCGACGTCGCCAGCGGCGTCCGCTGGGACGGCACCGACAACGCCGGCAAGCCGGCCCGCAACGGCCGCTACAGCTTCCAGATCGTCCCCCAGGGAACCGAAGTCGCGGCCCGCCTGGCGACGACCCAGTCGACGGCACCCGGCCTCGGCTTCGCCTTCTACGGCTACGCCTTCCCGGTCCTCGGCGACCACGAATTCGGGCTCTCCGCCGGCAGCTTCGGGGCCGGGCGCTCCGGCCACACCCACCAGGGCCAGGACACGATGGCTGTCTGCGGGACGCCCCTGGTCGCCGCCCGCGGCGGCGAGGTCCAGTTCTCCGGCTACCAGGCGCTTGCCGGCAACTACGTCGTCGTCGACGGCAAGGGCACCTCGATGGACTTCATGTACGCGCACCTCGCCGAACCGTCGCCGCTGCAAACCGGCGAAACGGTCCGCACCGGCCAGCCGATCGGGGTCGTCGGCGACACCGGCGACGCCCAGGGCTGCCACCTCCACTTCGAGATCTGGACCGCGCCAGGCTGGTACGAGGGCGGCTCCCCCATCGACCCTCTCCCCTACCTCGAAAAGTGGGACCGGTACAGCTAGCCCGCTGCTAGGCGGCCGGGCGGGCGCAGCGCTCGCAATGGCCGCGGAGGACGACATCGTGCTCGGTGACGTCGAAGCTGAGTGACTTCGAGAGCTCGCCGATGGCGCGCTCGAGGGTTGGGTCCTCGAAGGGAACCATGCGGCCGCAGTCGCGGCAGATCGCGTGGTGGTGATGGTGGCCGTCGGGGTCGATGCGCTCGTAGCCGGCGGTGCCGCGGCAGACCTCGATCCGCTGGACCAGACCCAGCTCCTCGAGCTGCTCGAGGGCGCGGTAGACGCTGGCGCGGCCGACCGGAGGCCGGCGGCGGCGCAGCTCGTCGTCGAGCTCGAGGGCCGTGACGGCGCAGTTGTGGCGGGCGAGGGCTTCGACGACCGCGGTGCGGGCGCCGCCGCGCCGGTAGCCCGCCTCCTGCAGGGCGCTGAGGGCGTGCTCGGCCCAGCTGGTTCCGGTCGCGGCGGTCATCTCAGACGATCGTAGCCCTCGCGATCGCGCGCCTCGACGGGCTCAGGCGCCGCAGTCGTCCGAGGCCCAGGGACACCAGGAAGAAGGCCACGATCGCCAGCGCCACCGAGGCGCCGCCGGCGGTTCCCGCGTAGTAGGAGAGATAGAGGCCGGCGAGGCCGGCGAGCACGGCGATCGCGGCGGCGGTGAGGATCATCGGCACGATCCGGCCGGTCAGCTGCCGGGCCGCGGCGGCGGGACCGACGAAGACGGCGACCACGAGCAGGTTGCCGAGGCCCTGGACGGCGACGACGACCGCCGCCGCCAGGAGGACCAGCAGCGCCGCCTCGAAGACCGCCGGCGAGACCCCCAGCGACCGGGCCGAGCCGTGGTCGAAGCCGGTGGCGAGCAAGCGACCGTGCAGGAACCAGAGCGCCCCGCCGACCACCGCGACCAGCGCCGCGGCGGCGGCGAGATCGGTGTCGGTAGGCCCGAGGATGTCGCCGAAGAGCAGGCTCGAGACGCCGGGCGGCGAGTCCGGCGAGAGGGCGAGGAGGACGCCGAGGCCGAACATCGTGGTGACGACGATGGCGACGCCGACGTCCCGGTCGACCCCTCGCGCCCGCGAGACCAGCGCGATCGCGAGCGCCGCGACGACCACCGCCGGGGCGCCGCCGAGCAGCAGGGGAAGGCCGGCCAGCGCCGCCAGCACCAGGCCCGGGAACAGCGAGTGGGCGAGCGACTCGGCCGCGTAGGAGAACTCGTAGAGGACGACCCAGCAGCCGAGCGCTCCGCCGGCCAGCCCGAGCAGGGTCATCTCGGCGATCGCCCGCTGCATGAACGCTTCTTGGAAGGGCTCGAACACGGTCAGTGACGGGGGTGATGGTGCGGAGGGAGGACGGCCCTGCCACCGCCGCCCGGGATCTCGACGATGGCGCCGCCGTAGGTGGCTTCGAGGACCCAGCGGTCGAGGGTCGTTGCCGGCGGCCCGACGGCGATCTGGCGCCCGTTGAGGCAGAGCACCGAGTCCCAGCGCCCGGCCTGCTCGAGATCGTGGGTGGCGATGACGATGCCGTGTCCTTCGCCGGCGAGGGCGGCGATCAGCGCTTCCAGCCGCTCGGCGGCGGCGCGATCGAGGCCGGTGAAAGGCTCGTCCATCAGCAGCACCGTCGCCTCCTGGACGAGGGCGCGGGCGATCAGGACCCGCTGGCGCTGGCCGCCCGAGAGCTCGCCGAAGGTGGCATCGGCGAGGTCGCCCATCCCGACCCGCTCCAGCGCCCGGCGTGCCGAGTCGCGCTCGGCGCGGCCGGGACGGCGCCACCAGGGCAGCCTCGAGAGCGAGCCCATCGTCGCCACTTCGAGGGCGGAGACCGGATAGTCGAGGCGCGAGCGCTCGGTCTGGGGCACCGTGCCGCAGGAGGCCGAAACCCGGAGGCCGCCGGCCAGCGGTCGCAACTCGCCGAGGATCGCCCGCAGGATCGTCGTCTTGCCGCCGCCGTTGGGGCCGAGCAGGGCCAGCCGCTCCCCCGCCGCAAGCGCGAAGGAGACCCCGGTGACGGCGGGCGGGCCGCCGCCGTATCCGAGGTCGAGGCCGGCGGCCTCAATCAGGGGTTGAGCGGGCAACCGCGCTTCCCTCCGGTGAGGCCGCGGAGGACGGCGTCGGCGTTCGCCGCCTCCATGGTCATGTAGGTGGCGCCGTCCGAATCGGCCGGCCCGAGCGTGTCGCCGTAGAGCGTGTAGTCGACCGAGCCCCCGGTCTGGCGGGCGATCGCGTCGGCGGCCCGGGAGTTGAGCGAGCTCTCCGGGAAGACCGCCTTGACGCCCTCGCGCTCGATCAGGGCGGCGAGATCGCTGAGGTCCTTGGCGGAGGGCTGGGCCTGGGTCGTCTGCGAGGGGATCACCGCCCCAACCACCTCGAGGCCGTAGCGGTTGGCGAAGTAGCCGAAGGCGTCGTGGTCGGTGACCAGCTTGCGCTGGCCGGGTGGCACCGAGTCGACGCAGCGGGCGATGCCGGCGTCGAGCGCCCGCAGGCGGGCGAGGTAGGCATCGGCGTTGCGGCGGAAGGTCTCGGCCTGAGCCGGGTCGGCGGCGATCAGCCGGCGCTCGATCTCGCGCACGGCGGCCTCGGCGTTGCGCGGGTCGTGCCACCAGTGGGGGTCGTACTCGGACTCGCCTTGGTCGTGGCCCTCGTCTTCGTGGTCGTGCGCCTCCTCCTCGTGCTCGTCGCCCTCGCCCGGCAACCGCTCCGGGACGACGGCGCCGAGGTCGATGACGCCGGCGTCGCTGCCGCTGTCGTCGACGACCTGGTCGATCCAGTGGTCGAGCTCGTCGCCGTTGACGAAGACCAGTTGGGCGGTGGCGACGGCCTCGACGTCGCTCGGGCGCGGCTCGTAGTCGTGCGGGTCGGTGTTCGGCTGCAGGATCTGGTCGACGGAGACGGCGTTGCCGCCGACCTCGCGGACGAAGTCGCCGATCTGGGTCGTGGTGGCGACGACGTCGACCTTGCCGTCGCTCGACCCGGAGTCGGCGCAACCCGCCAGGGTCAGGCCGGCAAGGGCGACCAGGGCCACCGCTACCGTGCGCGCGACCCGCACCGTCGCCAGCGCCTTCGCCGCTGCGGCGATCGCGAAGACGGCGCCGGCGACGCAGGCGATCGTCGCCCCGGGCGGGGCGTCGGTCTTGACCGAGAGCCAGAGGCCGAGGGCGCCCTCCAGCGCGACCAGGGCGACGGTGGCGAGCTGCCAGCCGAGCAGCCGGCGCGCGAAGAGGCGCGTCGTCGCCGCCGGGACGACGAACAGGGCCGCGACCAGCAGCGCCCCGACGACCGAGACCGCCGCCGTCGTCGCCAGCGCGATCAGCACCAGCAGCAGCGCGTCGAGGAGGCGCCTCTCCCGCGCGCCGGCGACGGCGGAGCCGGGATCGAAGCCCAGGGCCAGCCAGCGCCGACCGACCAGGGCCGAGGCCAGCAAAGTCGCCGCGGCGGCGCCGGCCGCGAGGGCGATGTCGCCGCCATCGACGAGCAGGAGGCTGCCGAACAGCAGGGTCTCGACGTTGGCCCCGGAGCCGAACACGTCGCTGGCGAGGATCACGCCGGCGGCCAGGCAGGCGACGAGGACGAGGGCGACGACGCTGTCCCGCTCGCGGTCCCGGCCCCTGCTCAGGGCGGCGTTGCCGCCGGTGAACAGCAGCGCCGCCCCAAAGGCGCCCAGGCCCGCCCCGAAACCGAGACCGTCGGCGAGGACCAGGCCGGGGAAGGCGGCGGTACCCACCGCGTGCGAGAAGAAGGCGAGGCCGCGCAGGACGATCCAGGTGCCGAGCAGGCCAGCCGGTATCGCCAGGATCAGGACCTCCAACAGGCCTCGCTGCGCGAAGGGAAGCTGGAAGGGCTCGAACAGGGCGTCCACGGACCCCGATCCTAATGAGAATGAATCCAATTTGCTTTTGGACCCTGTAAAGAGCTTCTTAGCTACCAAATTGCGGCTTTTACGACTGATCCAAACAATTACTCAACACGTATTCGACTAAGCAGTAACTCAAAGGGTTACCCCAAAGTCCCCCGACAAACCGCGTTTCCCGAAGGAGCCGCCCCGTGAACCGAGACCGCCCCGAAGTCATCGACCAACGCCTGGTCAAGGCGCTGGCCCACCCCCTCCGGATCAAGATCCTCGAGATTCTCACCGAACGCGTCGCCAGCCCCAACCGGCTCTCCGGCGAGCTCGACGCCGGCCTGAGCCACGTCGCTTACCACACCAAGGCGCTCGACGAATGCGGCTGCCTGGAGCTCGTCGATACCGCCAAGCGCCGCGGTGCCACTGAGCACTTCTACAAGGCCGCCCCCCGCTCGTTCATCGGCGACCGGATCTGGCGCCGCGTCCCCCGCGCCCTGCTCGGCGGCGTCTCCGGCGCCACCCTGCAGAGCTTCATGGACCGCGCCGTAGCGGCCCTCGAGGCCGGCACGATCGACCGCCGCGAAGACACGATCCTCTACTGGATGCCGGTCCGCCTCGACGAGCAGGGCTGGAACGAGGTGACCGCGACGATGGAAGGCGCCGTCGACAAGGTCCTTTCGATCCAAGCCGAAAGTCGCGAGCGGCTGGCCTCCCAGAAAGGCGAGGGAGCGATCGCGGCGATCGTGGGGGTGGCGAGTTTCGAGACGCCTTGGTCTCGAGAAGAGGTGATCTGACGGGGGTGACCGCAGCGGGGTGGTGGGTGGTCGCCCCGGGAATTGATTCGCGCGGCCCCTATGGGGCCGCAGCTCGGATGTTGGAGCGCGAGCTAAAGCTCGCGCAATAAACAGATTGCATGTCGCGCGCCTTCGCGCACATTCCC
>CAMPIP010000158.1 GCA_946886425.1 uncultured Actinomycetes bacterium | reverse complement strand
GTGCTGGGAATGGTGCTGCTGGCCCAGGCCTACAACCTGGTCACCTTCTTCGCCGCCCTCGAGGCGCTCTCGATCCCGCTGTACATCCTCTGTGCCACCAACCTGCGCCGCGAGGGCTCGCTGGAGTCGGGGCTCAAGTACCTGATTATCGGTTCGGTTGGCTCGGCGACGCTGCTCTACGGAATGGCCTTCCTCTACGGCGCCACCGGCTCGACCAACTTCGAGGGCATCGCCGTCGGGATCGCCCACGGCGGCCTGATCGGCGACCCGCTGGTGATGGTCGGGATCGCGATGGCGGCGGTCGGGCTCGCCTTCAAGACCTCGATCGCCCCCTTCCACCAGTGGACGCCGGACGTCTACCAGGGCGCCCCCTCGCCGATCACCTCGTTCATGGCGGTCGCCACCAAGGCCGCCGCCTTCGCCGTCTTCATCCGCTTCTTCGACGTCGCCCTGATTCCCGAGGCGAGCGACTGGCAGCCGGCCCTGGCGGTCCTCGCCGCGATCTCGATCGTGGTCGGCAACGTCGGCGCCCTCGGCCAGGACTCGCTGAAACGGCTGCTCGGGTACTCCGGAATCGCCCAGGCCGGCTACATGCTGGGCGGGATCGTCGTCGCCAGCGAGGCCGGGATCAGCTCCCTGGTCTTCTACCTCGCCGCCTACGCCTTCATGAACCTAGCCGCCTTCGCGGTGATCGTCGCCCGCGAGCGCGAGACCCCCTACGGCGACGACATCCGCGCCGTCCGCGGCCTCGTCGGCGAGCGGCCGCAGCTGGCCTGGCCGCTGACGATCGCGATGCTGGCCCTGGCCGGCCTGCCGGCGACCGCGGGCTTCATCGGCAAGCTCTACCTGATCGAGGCCCTGGTCGAAGGCGACTACACCTGGCTGGCCGTCTTCATCGCGATCGGGACGATGATCTCGCTCGCCTACTACCTGCGGGTGGTGGCGGCGATGTGGAGGGGCCAGGAGGAGGAGCGGCCGGGCGGTGTCCCGGCGATCGCCGGGGCGTCGCCCGAGGCGGATCCGGTCGACCCCGAGGCGGGGCGGCGCTGGTACCTGGTCGGGCCGGCGGTGGTCTGCGCGGCGGCGACGGTGTTCTTCGGGGTGATTCCGCAGCCGCTGGTCGATTGGGCCAGTCATGCGGGGGCTTCTCTCTTCTAGCTGCTGGGCTTAACGCTCGGCGCGGCGGGTCCTGTCGCCGCAGGTACTCCCACCCCTTCCGGTAGCTAAAGCTTCCTCAGGGGTGGGTCCCCCTACGGCGCCACCCCCCGCGTCGGGCGTTATGGTCAACGGGTGACCGGGAGGCCGCGTGCATTGCAAGCCCGCACGATGTGCGAGGCGTTTCAGACCACCGTGGGCGAGTGCGCGGAGTCACCCGCACTGCGGTTGAAGGACAGCGAGTACGAGGCGTCTTTCGGGGAGTACGCGGAGCGGGTGCGGATGCGGGCGGCTGGGTTCGCGGCGTTGGGGGTGGGTCGGGGCGACACGGTGGGGTTCATGCTCACGAACCGGCCCGCGTTCTTTCTGTGCGATTGCGCGGCGATGCATCTGGGGGCGACCTGCTTCTCGGTTTACAACACGTCCTCGCCGGAGCAGGTGGAGTACGTGGTTGGGGATGCGGCCAACTCGGTGATCGTTACGGAGCAGGCGTTTTTGGAGACGGTGCTGGAGGCGCGCGAGCGAGTCCCGACCCTGGAGCACGTGGTGGTGGTCGACGGGGAGGCGCCGGAGGGGACGATCTCGCTCGATGAGCTGGAGGCGATGGGGGACCCGGACTTCGACTTCGAGGCGGCCTGGCGGGCGGTCGAGCCGGAGGACGTGCTCTGCCTGATCTACACGTCGGGGACCACCGGGCCGCCGAAGGGGGTGCAGCTGACCCACGCCAACATGCTCGCCGAGTGGAACGCCTACGACCTGGTCTTCGCGGTGAAGCCGGGCGGGCGGACGATCTCCTTCCTGCCCAGCGCCCATGTCGCCGACCGCTGGGCGCAGCTCTACGCGCAGATGGTCTACGGCGCCTGCGTCCACTGCTGCCCCGACCCGCGGCAGATGGTCGCCTACTCGATCGAGGTGCGGCCGACCGTCTGGGGCGGGGTGCCGCGGATCTGGGAAAAACTGAAGACCGCCCTGGAAGCGGCGATGGAGGGCGAGGCCGACGAGCGGAAACGCGCCGCCACCGAGTCGGCGATGGAGGTCGGCCGCCGCTACGTCGCCGCCTACATGGCCGGCGAGGTCCCCGCCGAGCTGCGGGCGGAATGGGAGAAAGCCGACGAGGCGGTCTTCTCGAAAGTGCGGGGCCTGCTCGGTCTCGACGAGGTCGAACACTTCGCGGTCGGGGCGGCGCCGACCCCGCCGGAGGTGATCGAGTTCTTCCTGGCGATGGGGATCGAGATCTGCGAGCTGTGGGGGATGTCGGAGACTTCCTCGGCGGCGACCCTGAACCCGCCCGGGGCGGTCCGGGTCGGGACCGTCGGCAAGCCGCTGCCCGGGGTGGAGATCGAGCTCGCCGAGGACGGCGAGGTCCTCGTCCGCGGGGCGCTGGTGATGAAGGGCTACCGCAACATGCCCGAGAAGACCGCGGAGGCGATCGACACCAACGGCTGGCTGCACAGCGGCGACGTCGGCGAGTACGACGAGGACGGCTACCTGCGGATCGTCGACCGCAAGAAGGAGCTGATCATCAACGCCGCCGGCAAGAACATGTCGCCGGCCGCGATCGAGGCGAAGCTGAAGGCTGCCTCGCCGCTGATCGCCCAGGCGGTCGCCTTCGGGGACCGCCGCCCCTACAACGTCGCCCTGCTGACCCTCGACCTCGAGTACCTGGCGGCGCGCGACGCCAACCACGGCGACGCCGAGATCGTCGCCGAGATCGAGCAGGCGGTCGAGGCCGCCAACGGCCGCCTCTCGCGGGTCGAGCAGATCAAGCGCTTCTGTGTCCTCGAGGGCGAATGGGCGCCCGGCGGCGTCGAGCTGACGCCGACGATGAAGCTGCGGCGACGCCCGATCGAGCGCGCCTACGAGGCCGAGATCGAGGCGCTTTACGCCGAGTAGCCCTGCTCGCGGCGCGGCGCCCGCGCCAAAACCGATAGGCATCGCGGATGGGCGTGCTCATCACCTTCGCGGCGATCGCGATCTCGGTCGGGGTCGGCGTCTGGTCGGAGCGTCGCTGGCCGGAAGGGGCGGCGAACGCCGCCCGCAAGGCGCTGCTGCTGGTGCTCTACGCGCTGTTGCCGCCGGTGATCTTCTTCAACCTGGCGAAGGCGGAGATCGACGCTTCGCACGCGGTCGGGCTGGCGCTGGGACTGGTCGCGGTCGCGCTGTCCTCGCTGCTCGCCTACTGGGTCGCCAGCCGGGTGATGCGGCTGTCGCGGCCGCAGACCGGCGCCGTCGTCTGCGCGGTGCTCAGCGTCAACACCGGTTACCTCGGCTACCCGCTGACCGTGGCCCTGCTGGGGCGCGGGGAGCTCTCCAACGCGGTGCTCTACGACGTCCTGGTCAGCGGGCCCTCGCTGCTGCTCGGGGCCTTCGCGGTCGGCGCCGCCTTTGGGACCAAGGCGGGCGACACGCCGCGCCAGCGCGTCGCCGCATTCTTCACCCGGAACCCGCCGCTCTACGCCGCCCTCGCCGGCCTCCTGGCGCCCGAGGCGCTGGCCCCGCAGGTCCTCGTCGACTTCTCCCAGGCGCTGATCGTGGCGATCCT
Source organism: uncultured Actinomycetes bacterium (assembly GCA_946886425.1). The sequence goes on along the minus strand of CAMPIP010000158.1, from coordinate 1,906 downwards.
GCCACTCGGCTTCTTCGCGGTCGGGGCCACCCTCGCCGAGGGGGCCGAGCACGGCGAGCTGCCGCTGCCGCCGCCGTTGACCCGGCCGGTCCTGCTCGCCCTGGTCGCCCGCCTCGCCGTGGTCCCGGTGCTGCTGATGCTGCTGGCGGCGCCGCTGATCGACCTTCCCACCACGTACCGGTTGATGTCGGCGATGCCGACCGGGCTGAACTCGATGGTCGTCTCGCACGCCTACGGTCTCGACAACCGAATCACGGCCGAGGCGATCGCCTGGTCTACCGCGATCGTCGTCCTTGCGGCACTAGGCTCGTTGCTGCTCTGATGCTCCATCACGTCGGGATCGAGATCGCGCCGGCCGAGGTCGAGCGCGCCGCCGAGCTCTTCGAGCTGCTCGGCTTCGCCCGGGTCGAGCCGCCGCCGTCGCTCGCCGGGTTCACCTGGCTCGAGCGCGAGGGCACCCAGGTCCACCTGATGCCGGCCGAGGAGCCGACCGCGGCCACCCGCGGTCACCTCGCCGTCGTCGTCCCGGATCTCGGGGCGGCCGTCGCGCGCCTGCGCGATCACGGCTTCGAGGTCGAGGCCCGGCGCGCCCACTGGGGTGCCGAGCGCGCCAGCGTCATCGCCCCCTGCGGCCACCGGGTCGAGCTGATTGCGGCGCCTCCGGCGCGGCAGGCGTAGTCGCCGCGCGGGGCCGCGTAGAGGAGGCCGAGGCAGGCGCCGATCGCCCGCTGGCCGTAGGCGTTGGGGTGCAGCGACTCGCGGGCCGAGCCCTGGGCGAAGGAGAGCCGGCGGACCCACTCCGCCTGGAGCGGCGAGGGTCCCTCGGGGCCGACCAGCCGGGCACGGCGGTCGCAGAGCTGGTGGCCGTCGAGGGCGTCGCGAAGATCGAGGAACTCGGCCCCCGCGGCCCCCGCGGCGGATCGCATTGCCGCCCCCAGGGAACCCAACGCGGCGCCGTCGGCCCAGTCGGCATCGCCGTTCCAGACCGGGCAGCCGCCCCGCCGGAGCCGGCTCCAGCCCGCCTCCGGGTACCGGAAGTCGCGTCCGGGCGGGAACGGCGACGCGTAGCCGGCGACCACCAGGCGGTACCGGCCCGGCGCGTAGCCGGCCGCCGCCATCGCCCCGCGGACGCCCCGCAGCGCCCGCCGCAGCCCGCGCTCGGCCGCGGGTAGGCGCGCCCGCAGCGCGGCGTCGGCCTCGCCGCGGCAGAGCACCGGGTCCTCCTCGTCGCCGCGGGCCCAGTCGAGCGCGCAGCCGGCGACCAGCTCGCCGAAGCCGACGTCGTTGGCGCCGGCGGTGAGGACCACCATCCGCAGATCGAGGCGGCGAGCGACCGCGGCCAGCTGGTCCGCCTGAGGCGGCTCGCCGAAATGCGACCGCCCGCCGCGCGCGGCGGGCCAGAGGTTCGCCAGTCGCGCCCCCGAGCAGGCCAGGTTGACCCGCTCGCTAACGGCGATCGGGGCGCTCACGATCGGCGCCACGTCGGAGCGGTGGCAGTCGTTCTCCTCGCTCGGCCCGTAGACCCGCGCCGGGTCGTACTCGCAGAGCCAACCGTCGCAACCGAACGCGGCGCGGTCGGTCCCCGAACGTGTCCCCAGCGGTTCTGTCCCGTTGCCCAGCCAGCGCCCGCCCTCGCCGGAGATGAAGCTGTCTCCGAGTGCGACGATCGCCGTCGGCCTTCTCTCGGGGCCCGCTGCCACCGGCTCTGCTTCCCAGGCGGCCGCGACCGCGACCGCGACGGCGACCCCCGTCATCCACCTCATGCCTTCCCCTATCTCGTCAGAGCCGCGTCGCGACCAAGCCGACGGTCGCCGTCGCCGAGACGAAGACCGTAGACAAAAAGCTTCTACGTGTCTCGCCCGGAAGCAAGATCTTCCGCGCCGACTTCCGCGCGGCTTCGTGTCAG
>CAMPIP010000157.1 GCA_946886425.1 uncultured Actinomycetes bacterium | reverse complement strand
CCTTCTCTCGCCGCTCTGCGTGGTCGCGGTCTCGCTGGCGGGGCGGCGCTGGGGGATGGCGGTGGCCGGGGTGCTCGGAGGGCTGCCGGTGGTTGCGGGGCCGATCCTGCTGGTCGTGACGCTCGTCCACGGAAGCGAGTTCGGAGCCGACGCCGCCGCCGGCACCGTGCTCGGGCTCGCTGCCCTGACCGCCTTCGTGGTCGTCTACGGCCGGGTCGCGACGGGCGCCGGCCCGGTCGCGAGCGTGTTCTCCGGCTGGGGGGCGTTCCTGCTCTGCGTGGCCGCCCTCTACCCCGTCGAGCCCCCGGTGGCGCTGTCGTTCCTCTTCGTGGGCGCCTGCTTCGCGCTCGGCCTGCGGCTGCTGCCGCCGGTGCCGGCGGTCGCGGGAACTGCGCCCGCGCCGCCCTGGTGGGACCTTCCCGCCCGCGCCCTCTCCGCCCTGGCGCTGATCCTCCTCATCACCGCCGTCTCCGGAGCCCTCGGCCCCCACCTCAGCGGCCTGCTCGCGCCCTTCCCGATCGTCACCAGCGTCCTCGCCGTCTTCACCCACTCGCACGGCGGCGCCGGCCAGCTCGAGGTCCTGCTGCGCAACTTCCTGATCGGCTTCTACGGCTTCGCGTCCTTCTGCTTCGTCCTCGCGATCGCCCTGCCGGCGATGTCGATAGCCGCGGCCTTCGGCCTGGCGACGGCGCTGGCGGTGGCCGTTCAGGCCACGACCACGCAGGCGCGGCGGGCGATTCGAAAGGATGGGTAGATGCCCTCGCCCTACGGATCCAAAAAACGCACCGAGCGCGGCGACTACGGCTGGGTGATCTCGTTCGGCTGCAAGCCGACCGGCCAGCTGCGCCGCCTCAAGGTCGACACCGACCCCTCCTCCGACACCAGCCCGATCCAGGTCCCCTGTGTCTGCGGCGAGACCCACCGGGTGACCGTCTCCCCGTACCGGCGCCGCCGCGCCGCCGACGAACCGTTCGACCTCGAGGTCGGCTCGCTCGACGAGCTGAGGAACTAGGAGACCCCCGGACGAGACCGGCTGAAAGTTTTCTGCGGAACTTTCCGGCCCCTATGAGGGCCAAAAAGTTCCGCGGAGGAAGCGGAGCTGGCGGCGCGGCGAGCAGAAGTGGCCGCTTCCTAGCGCGGGCCGTCGGTGTGGACGAACAGCACCGGGTCGGCGAGGCGGCGCGCCTCGCGCAAGGCCAGCAGGCCGGCCATCGCCTTGGCGGTGTAGACGGGATCGAGGACGAGGCCGTCCGCGGCGGCGAGGGCGGCGGCGCGCTCGCCCGCCTCGGTGCGGTGGCCGTAGCCGGCGCCGAGCTGCTCCCGGGTCAGGTCGAGCATCTCGGGGCCGAGCCGCAGCGGCCCGAGGCCGGCGCCGCGGCGCTCCAGCAGCTTCGCGGTGCGCCGCGCCAGCCGCGCGAAGACCGGCGCGTCGAGGCGCAGCTGGTCGTTGACGACGACACCGACGACGCGGCTGCGCAGGCCGGCCAGCTGGAAGCCGAGGGCCAGCCCGGCCGCGGTGCCGCCGGTGCCGACCGGGACGACGACGTGCGCCGGCTCCGGCAGCGATCCGTCCGCGACCTGGGCGGCGATCTCCAGGGCCGCCTCGACGTAGCCGAGCGCCCCGACCGGCGAGGACCCGCCCGCCGGCAGCAGGTACGGCAGCCGCCCGCGGCGGGCGTTTCGAGCGAGCAGCCACGGCAGCATCGCCACGGTCCGGGCCTTCGTGTGCGTCCGGTGGATCCGCGCCCCCGAGGTTTCGAGCCGGGCGAGCTGGGCCCGGACGTGGTCGTCGACCGGCTGGTCGACCAGTGCCAGCGCCGTCTCGATCCCCAGCTCCCGCGCGTAGAGCGCCGTCGCCAACCCCCAGTTCGTGCCGAGACCGCCGAAGGTGAGGATCGACCCGCGCCCGCGCCGCTGGGCGTCCGGGATCAGCCACTCCAGCTTCCGCACCTTGTTGCCGCCCCACCCCCCGGAACCGAACCGACCGTCTTCCTTCGCCCAGACGCCGAGCCCGCCCAGCTCTCGCACCGGCGTCGGCCGCTCGGACAGGGAGAGGTGCGGCAGGGTCCCGACCAAGGCCGGGAAGCGTTCGTGCAGGTGCGGGATCAAGCGGGGCGAACGTACTCCGCCAGGTGCTCGCCGGTCAGGGTCGAGCGGGCGGCGACGAGGTTGGCGGGGGTGCCCTCGAAGACGACCTTGCCGCCGTCGTGGCCGGCGCCGGGGCCGAGGTCGACGATCCAGTCGGCGTGGGCCATCACGGCCTGGTGGTGCTCGATGACGATCACCGACTTGCCGGACTCGACGAGGCGGTCGAGGAGGGCGAGCAGCTGCTCGACGTCGGCGAGGTGGAGGCCGGTGGTCGGCTCGTCGAGGACGTAGACGTCGCCCTTCCCGGCCATCTCGGTGGCCAGCTTGAGGCGCTGGCGCTCGCCGCCGGAGAGGGTCGTCAGCGGCTGGCCGATGGTCAGGTAGCCGAGGCCGACGTCGGCGAGGCGGTCGAGGATCTTGTGGGCGGCCGGGATCGCCCCGTCGCCGTCGGCGAAGAACTCCTCGGCCTCGGCCACCGACATCTCCAGGACCTCGCTGATGTCCCTACCGCCGAACTCGTACTCGAGCACCTCGGCCTGGAAGCGCTTGCCGTCGCACACCTCGCAGGGGGTGGCGACCCCGGCCATCATCGCCAGGTCGGTATAGACGACTCCGGCGCCGTTGCAGTTCGGGCAGGCGCCTTCGGAGTTGGCGCTGAACAGGCCCGGTTTGACGTCGTTGGCTTTCGCGAACGCCTTGCGGACCGGGTCGAGCAGCTTCGTGTAGGTGGCGGGGTTGCTGCGCCGCGAGCCACGGATCGCGGTCTGGTCGACGGTGACGACGCCGTCCCGCCCGGACACCGAGCCGTCGATCAGCGAGCTCTTGCCCGAGCCGGCCACCCCGGTGATGACGACCAGGACCCCGAGCGGGATGTCGACGTCGACGTCCTGGAGGTTGTGGGTGCTGGCGCCGCGCACCTCCAGCGCCTCCGAGGACTCGCGCACCGACTCCTTCAGGGAGGCGCGGTCGTCGAGGTGCCGCCCGGTCAGCGTCTTGCTCTTGCGCAGGCCCGCGACGGTGCCCTCGAAGACCACCTCCCCGCCCTCGCCGCCGGCGCGCGGCCCGAGGTCGACGACGTGGTCGGCGATCGCGATCGCCTCCGGCTTGTGCTCGACGACCAGCACGGTGTTGCCCTTGTCGCGCAGCCGCAGCAGCAGCTCGTTCATGCGCTGGATGTCGTGTGGGTGCAGCCCGATCGTCGGCTCGTCGAAGACGTAGGTGACGTCGGTCAGCGACGAGCCGAGCTGGCGGATCATCTTCGTCCGCTGCGCCTCGCCGCCGGAGAGCGTCCCCGCCGCCCGCTCCAGCGAGAGGTAGCCGAGGCCGATCTCCACGAACGAGTCGAGGGTCTCGCCGAGCGCCTCCAGCAGCGGCGCCACCGAGGGCTCCTTCAGCGCGCCGATCCACTCGGCCAGGTCGCTGATCTGCATCGCGCAGAGGTCGGCGATGCTTTTCTTCCGGATCTTCGCGGAGCGGGCCGCCTCGCTCAACCGGGTGCCGTCGCACGCCGGGCAGGTGGCGAAGGTGATCGCCCGGTCGACGAAGGCGCGGATGTGCGGCTGCATCCCTTCGCGGTCCTTGGACAGGAACGACTTCTGGATCGACGGGATCAGCCCGGCGTAGGTGAGGTTGATGCCGTCGACCTTGATCTTGGTCGGCTCCTTGTAGAGGAGGTCGTTCAGTTCTTTCTTGGTGAACCTCTTGATCGGCTTGTCCGGGTCGAAGAACCCGGTGCCGCGGAAGATCCGGCCGTACCAGCCGGACATGCTGTAGCCGGGGATCGTCAGCGCCTCTTCGTTCAGCGACTTGGTCTCGTCGTAGAGCGCCGTCAGGTCGAAGTCGCTGACCGTGCCCCGCCCCTCGCAGTTGGGGCACATGCCGCCGGTGCGGGAGAAGTTCACCCGTTCCGATTTCCCGTCGCCCTTCTTGAGCATCCCCGAGGCCTCGACCGAGGCGACGTTGAAGGAGAAGGCCTGCGGCGAGCCGACGTGCGGCTTGCCGAGCCGGCTGAAGAGGATCCGCAGCATCGCGTTGGCGTCGGTGACGGTGCCGACCGTGGAGCGGGGGTCGCTGCCGAGCCGCTCCTGGTCGACGATGATCGCCGTCGTCAGCCCCTCGAGGACGTCGACCTCGGGCCGCGCCAGGGTCGGCATGAATCCCTGCACGAAGGCGCTGTAGGTCTCGTTGATCAGCCGCTGGGACTCCGCCGCGACGGTCCCGAAGACCAGCGAGCTCTTGCCGGATCCGGAGACGCCGGTGAACGCGGTCAGCCGCCGCTTCGGGATCTCGACGCTGACGTCCTTGAGGTTGTTGACCCGGGCCCCGTGGACCCGGATCAGGTCGTGGCTGTCGGCAGAGTGCATCTAGGCGGCGGGCGGCTGGTCGATCCGGATCATGTTGCCGGACGGGTCGCGCACCGCGCAGTCGCGCGTGCCCCAGGGCTGCTCCATCGGCTCCTGGACGATCTCGGCCTCGGCGGCGACCAGCTTGTCGAAGGTGGCGTCGAGGTCGTCGGTGTGGAAGTGGACGCCGTTGAGGGCGCCCTTGGCGACCAGCGCGGCGACCGCCTCGCCGTCGGCGGGGCTGCCGTTCAGGTAGTTGGTGAGGACGACGGCGACGTCCGGCTGGGAGGCGGCGCCGACGGTGATCCAGCGGAAGTCGCCTTTGGCGACGTCGTTGCGCTCTTCGAGGCCGAGCGTGTCGCGGTAGAACGCCACGGCGCTGTCGGGGTCATGGACGATTACGAAGCAGGTGGAGAGAGTGAGGTTCATGGCCGCAAGGCTAGGGAGCAGACACCACCGGCGTTTCTCCATTCCTGCTCGGCTCGCGGCTCGGCCGGGTGAGGTCCCTGGCGATGCAGCCCGGCACCTCGGCGAGGGACCCGTGGTCCCGGGCCCGGTAGGCAGTCGGGGTCTCCCCCACGAGCTCGGTGAAGCGGGAGCTGAACGAGCCCAGCGACGAGCAGCCGACCTCCATGCAGACCTCGGTCACCGACATGTCCCCGCGCCGCAGCAGCGCCTTCGCCCGCTCGATGCGGCGCGTCATCAGGTAGGCATACGGCGTCTCCCCGTAGGCGGCGCGAAACCGCCGCGAGAAGTGCGCGGTCGACATCAGGGCGGCGCGGGCGAGCGCGGTTACGTCGAGCGGGCTCGCGTACTCGCGGTCGATGAGATCGCGGGCGCGGCGCAGATGCGCGAGGTCGGCGAGCTCGTCCGGCGTCACCACGCGAGCGTAGCGTCGGCCCGGGCCGCCCCGCTCGACCCCGCCTGAGATCGCGAATTCCGTTTTGATGGGCTGATCAGCGAACCCGCGAGCAACGAACAGCGCACCGCGCTCGAATCGGCGACCCGCTTCCTGCGCACCGAAGCCGGCGGCGGGGTGGCGCTGCTGGTCGGGGCCTTCGCGGCGCTGGCCTGGGTCAACCTGATCGACGCCGAGAGCTACCGCTCGCTGTGGTCGACCGACCTGCGGATCGGCGTCGGCGACCTCTCGATCACCGAGAACCTCGAACACTGGGTCAACGACGGCCTGATGACGCTGTTC
>CAMPIP010000156.1 GCA_946886425.1 uncultured Actinomycetes bacterium | reverse complement strand
CCCATACCTACGCCGCGCCGGGGAAATACCCGGTGACGGTCAGCGCGGTCGACGGCAGCGGCAACGCGAGCACGCGGGCAGCGACGATCTCGATCGCGGACCTGACGGCGCCGGCGGCGCCGCGGCTGCTGGGAACCAGCCCGGCCTCGCCCAACGCGAGCGACTCGCCGCGGATCCGCGGCGAGGCCGAGGCGGATTCGACGGTGCGGCTCTACTCGGGCCCGGGCTGCTCGGGCACGCCGCTCGCCACCAGCGGCGCAACCGAGCTCGCGTCGCCCGGCATCCGCGTCGGAGTCGCCGAGGGCGTCACCGCCTCCTTCTCGGCGACCGCCACCGATGTGTCCGGCAACACTTCGGCCTGTTCGGCGCCGATCTCCTACACGCGCGTGAAGCCGGCCGGGCCCGAACCCGTCTGCATCGTCCCGAAGCTCGTCGGCAAGAAGCTGAAGGTTGCGAGGAAGAAGATCAGGGCGACGGGGTGCACGGTCGGCAAGGTGAGGAGGCCGAAGGCGAGGAAGGCAAGGCGGCGCCCGCTTGTCGTCAAGTCGTCGAATCCCCCAGCGCGGAAGTCGCTGCCGGCCGGCAGCAAGGTCGATCTCAGGCTGGGGCCAAAGCCGCGCAAGGCGCACCGCATGGCCCACGCTCACCGCGTCGCGTAAGCGGGCGGGGGCACCCGGCGACCGGGTGAGAAACTCGCTGGCGGCGGCGCGGCGGTCACAATCCTCCCCGTGACCGCCCCCACCTCAAGCGACCCGGGCCGAGCCGGCGGCCCGGCGATCCGCCTTGCCGGGCTGCGGCGCGACTACGGCGACCGGCCTGCCCTCGACGGAGTCGCCTTGGAGCTGGCGAGCGGCGAGTCCCTAGTCGTGCTGGGGCCGAACGGGGCCGGCAAGACGACCCTGCTGCGGATCCTGGCGACGCTGCTGCGGCCGAGCGGCGGCGAGGCGGTGGTGCTCGGCTGCGCGCTGCCGCGCGAGGCCTGGAAGCTGCGCGGGCGGATCGGCTACCTGGGCCACGAGCCGCTCATGTACCGCGACCTCAGCGGCCGCGAGAACCTCCGCTTCCAGGCGCGCCTGCACGGGATCCGCGGCGAGCGGGCCGAGGCCCGGATCGCCGAGCTGCTGGCCGCGGTGGGGATGGAGCGGCGCGCCGACGAGCGGATCGTCGAGCTCTCGGCGGGGATGCGGCAGCGGCTCTCGATCTGCCGCTGCGTGCTGCACGAGCCGGAGCTGCTGCTGCTCGACGAGCCCGACTCCAACCTCGACGTCGAGGGCCGCGAGGTGGCGCGCGGCCTGATCGGCCCCGGCGCCGGCCGCACCCGCGTGATCGTCACCCACGACCCGGAGCGCTTCCTCCCCGAGGCCGACCAGGTGCTGCGCCTCGGCATCGGCGAGAGGGCGGCGGTCTCGTGACCCCGACCCGCCACGCCTTCGCGGCGATCCTCGCCAAGGACCTGCGGGCGGAGCTGCGCACCCTGCAGTCGCTGCCGGCGATGGCGCTGTTCGCCGTCACCACCTTCGTGATCTTCCGCTTCGGGCTCGACCGCACCAGCCTCTCCGGCAGCCTCGCCGCCGGGGTCCTCTGGGCGACGCTGCTGTTCGCCGCCGTGCTCGGCATCAACCGCCTTTTCGTCGCCGAGCGCGAGGAGGGCGGCTTCGACGCGATCCGGCTCGCCCCGATCGACCGCAGCGCCCTGTTCGCCGCCAAGGCGACGGCGCTGCTCGTCTACCTGCTCGCCCTGGAGCTCGTCACGGTGCCGATCTTCGCCTTCTTCTTCCTCGGCTCCGCGGCGGCGCTACCGCCCCTGCTCGCGGTCCTGCTGCTGGCCGACCTCGGCCTCGCCGCCACCGGCACCCTGATCTCCTCGATGGCGGTCAACTCGCGCGCCCGCGACCTGCTGGTCCCGCTCGTCCTGCTGCCCCTGGTGGTGCCGCTGATGATCGCCGCCACCGGTGCCACCGACCCCCTGCTGGCCGCGGGCGGCCCCGCCTACGACCGCTTCGGGACCTGGCTTGGAGTCCTCGGCCTATACGATCTGATCTTCGTCCTGGTCGGCTACGCCGTGTTCGACTTCCTCCTCGAGGACTGAGCAGCCGGCCTCCCCTTCCCCACACCCGAGGCATGTACGGCAAAGGACTGAGACCACTCTCGATCGCCACCGTGGCGATGCTCGCCGTGTCGCTTTCCCTGGTCTTCTTCTACGCGCCGCTCGACGCCGACCAGGGCTTCATCCAGAAGATCTTCTACCTGCACGTGCCGCTGGCGATCGTGGCCCTGGTCGGGTTCGTGGTCGGCGGCATCTTCGCGATCGCCCACCTGCGCAGCGGCAACTCCAAGTGGGACGCGTATTCGTACGTCGCGATCCACATGTCGGTGATCTTCGGCGTCGCCGTCCTCATCACCGGCTCGATCTGGGCGAAGGGCTCCTGGGGCCACTGGTGGGTCTGGGACGAGCCGACCCTGGTCAGCTTCCTGATCGTCTTCCTGATGTACGCGACCTACTACCCGTTCCGCTACGCGATCGAGGACCGCGACCGCCAGGCCCGCTACGCCTCGGTCTTCGCGATCACGGCCGGCGCCTTCGTGCCGCTCAACTTCATGGCGGTGCGGATGGCGGAGAGCCTCGTCCACCCGCGCACCTTCGCGACCGCCAACGGCGGCCTGCCGGGAGAGATGATGCTCGTCTTCCTCTGCAACCTGGTCGCCTTCGGGCTGCTCTGGGTGACCCTGGTCAAGTTCGAGCTGACCGCGAAGAGCGCCTCAGGCCAGGTCAAGCGCCTGCGCCGCGCCCTCGACGCGCCGGCCCCCGGCGCCTCCTCGCGGATCGCCCCGGAGGTGAGCTGAGGTGTTCGACCTGCTGGCCGCCGCGCCCGCCCTGCCGCTCGACGAGTCCGGCAAGTACGTCGCCGGCGCCTACATCGTCTTCGTGCTGCTGCTGGTGATCTACGTCGGGATCATGGCCGCGAAACTGCAGCGGATCGAGCGGGAAATGCGTGAACTCGCCAGCTTCGCGGAGCAGCGCAAGCGCGAGGAGGAGCGCGACGAGGTGAGCGCCTGATGTCGGAGCTGCTCGCGCTCGGCGTCTCCCACAAGACGGCGCCGCTCGACCTGCGCGAGCGCCTCTCCCTGACCGAGGGCCGCGCCGTCGGCGCCCTGCAGGAGCTGACCGCGGCCGCCGGCATCCACGAGGCCGCGGCGATCTCGACCTGCAACCGGACCGAGCTCTACCTGGTCGTCTCCGACCCGGTCGAGGCCGAGTCGACGGCGCTCGGGATCCTCACCCGCCAGGCCGAGACCCGCCCCACCGAGCTGCTCGGCCACCTCTACTCGCTGCGCGCCGAAGAGGCTGCCCGGCACCTGATGCGCGTCACCGCCGGGCTCGACTCGATGATCGTCGGCGAGGCCGAGATCCAGGGACAGGTCAAACGCGCCTACGAGCTCTCGATGGTCGAGGGCGCCACCGGGCCGGTCCTCAACCGCCTCTTCCGCGGCGCCCTCAGCGCCGCCGGTCGCGCCCGCGAGGAGACCGCGGTCGGGGAGAAGGGCGTCTCGATCCCGTCGGTCGCCGTCGAGCTGGCCCGCCGCGACCTCGGCGACCTCTCCGAGCGCCGGGTCCTGATCGTCGGCGCCGGCGAGACCGCCGAGCTGCTCGCCAAGGCCCTGGTCGCCCGTGGCGTCCGCACCGTCTTCGTCGCCAACCGCCACTACGACCGCGCGATCGGGCTGGCGGAACGCTTCGGCGGCGGCGCCGTCCGCTTCGAGGCGCTGCCCGAGCAGCTCGCCGAGACCGACATCGTCGTCACCGCGACCAACTCCCCCCACCACGTCATCGAGCGCGACGAGCTGGCCCAGGTGATGGCCGAGCGCGCCGAGCGGCCGCTGCTGGCGATCGACATCGCCGTGCCGCGCGACATCGACCCGAGCTGCCGCGAGATCGCCGGGGTCAGCGTCCACGACATCGACGACGTCCAGCAGATCGTCGAACGCAACGCCAGCGGCCGCGAGGCCGAGGCGAAGCGGGCGGAGCGGATCCTCGAGGCCGAGCTCGATCGCTTCGAGCGCTGGCTCGGGCTGCAGGAGGTGGTGCCGACGATAAGCGCCCTGCGCGAGCACGGCGACGAGGTCGTGCGGCGGGTGCTGGCCGAGAACGAGGGCCGCTGGGAGAGCCTCACCGCGGCCGACCGCGAGCGGGTCGAGAAGATGGCCGGGGCGATCGCCTCGCGCATCCTCCACGACCCGACCCTGCGGATCCGCCGCTCGGCCTGCTCCGGCGAGGCCTACTTCTTCATCAGCGCTCTGCGCGAGCTGTTCGGGCTCGACGTGGAGCTGGGGCTCGAGACCGGGGAAGAAGGGACTGTCACCGAGTTGCGCAGGAGCGATCCCGGTAGGGGTTCCGCTTAACTTTTTCGAGCCGCGTCTCGGCTACCGACAATGGCAGGCCGCGAAAAAGTACAAGACGCTCCACCCCTACCGGGATCGCTCCGGGTTGCGACGCGGGGTAGCACTCTCGCTCTTGCCCAGGCGGGGCAGGTGGCCGAGCTCCTCGGCGGCGCCGAGCTGGTGGAAGCGTCGTCCGATGGGGAGCCCGGGGACAAGTCGCGGTTCGTGCGAGGGGTCGAGCGGGTGCTGCTCGACGGGGGCGCGGACGTCGGGGTCCACTCCGCCAAGGACCTGCCCGGGGAGATGGCCGAGGGGCTGGAGATCGCCGTGGTGCCGCGGCGGGAGGATCCGCTCGACGTCTGGATCGGCGTTGGCGACTCGCTCGACGCGGTGCCCGAGGGCGCCCGGGTCGGGACCGCCAGCCTGCGCCGGCGCGCGCAGCTGCTCGCCGCCCGGCCCGACCTGCGGGTCGAGGAGCTGCACGGCAACGTCGACACGCGGCTGCGCAAGCTGGCCGAGGGCGAGCTCGACGCGATCGTGCTGGCAGCCGCCGGCCTGCGCCGGCTCGGCCGCGAGGGCGAGATCGGCTTCGCGCTGCCGGCCGAGACGATGGTCCCGGCCGCCGGCCAGGGAGCGCTGGCCCTGCAGGTCCGCCACGGCGACGCCGAGGCGACCGAGCGCTGCGCCCGCGCCGCCGACGCCGACGCGGTCCGCGAGCTGACCGCCGAGCGCGCCGCCGTCACCCTGCTCGACGCCACCTGCGCGACCCCGATCGGCGTCCACGCCCGGATCGACGGCGAGTCCCTGCGAATCGACGCCTTCGTCGGCCTCCCCGACGGCACCGAGTGGCTGCGCGACCGCGTCGAGGGCGACGCCAAACAGCCCGCCGCCGCCGGCGCCCTGCTCGCCGAGCGCCTGCTCAACGCCGGCGCCCGCGAGATCCTCGACCGCGCGGAGGAGCTGGCATGAGCGCGCGAGCTGGAATCGTCTATCTCGTCGGTGCCGGGCCGGGCGACCCGGGCCTGATGACCGCCAGATCGCTGGCGTTGATCGCCGCCGCCGACGCGATCTACTACGACCGGCTGATCCCGCCGGGCGCCCTCGACGGCGCCCGCGACGACGCCGAGCTGATCTACGTCGGCAAGCAACCGGGGGTGCCCTCGGTGCCGCAGGAGGAGATCGGGGCGCGGCTGGTCAAGGCGGCCCGGGCAGGCAAGAGCGTCGTCCGGCTCAAGGGCGGCGACCCGTTCGTGTTCGGCCG
>CAMPIP010000155.1 GCA_946886425.1 uncultured Actinomycetes bacterium | reverse complement strand
TCGGCCTCGACCTCGTAGCCCTCGAGCGGCTGCAGGGCGAGGCTGACGTCGTCGGGGCCGAGGGTGTGGTCGCTGCCGTTGATGGCGATGCCGATCTCGCCGCCGTCGGCGAGTGCCTTGGCGACGTGGGCGGCGTCGAGCGCCTCGACCGCGGCCGCCACCTGCGGCATGTCCTTGCCGAAGCGGGGCCCGAGGGCGCGGTAGTTGGGCTTGACCGTGTAGCTGACCAGCTCCCCCGCGTCGCTGACGAAGTCGAGCTCCTTGACGTTGAGCTCGGCGGTGACGAGGTCGGCGCGGGCCTCGATCGCGGCCCGCTCGGCGTCGTTGGCGACGATCACGGCGCGGCGCAGCGGCTGGCGCACCTTCGCCTTCGCCTGGGCGCGGGCGGCGCGCCCCAGCTCGACCGTCAGCCGCACCGCCTCCATCCCCCCCTCCAGCTCCTCGTCGCGCAGCGCCGCGTCCGCCACCGGGTAGTCGCGGAGGTGAACCGAGTCCTCGCCGCCGCTGAGGTTGAGGTGGATCTCGTCGGCGAGGAAGGGGATGAAGGGGGCGAGCAGGGCGGTCGTCTCCAGCAGGCAGTGGCGGAGGGTCGCGAAGGCGGCGCGGTCGCCGTCCCAGAAGCGGCGGCGGGAGAGGCGCACGTACCAGTTGGAGAGCTCCTCGACATAGGCGGCGATCTCCTTGCCGGCACCGGTGCAGTCGAAGGCGTCCATGCGCTCACGCACCGTCGCCACGGTCGCCTGCAGGCGCGAGAGGGCCCAGCGGTCGAGGTCGGTGGCGGGCTCGGGCGCGGCGGCGAAGTCGTCGGGGCCGAGGCCCTCGGCGTTGGCGTAGAGGACCCAGAACGAGTACGTGTTCCAGAGCTGCAGCATGAACTGGCGGACCGACTCGCCGACGATCTCGACCGAGAAGCGGTAGCCGGCCCAGGGCTGCTGGGCGGTCAGGTAGTACCAGCGGAAGGCGTCGGCGCCGTGGGTGGCGATCACCTCCCAGGGGTCGACGACGTTGCCGCGGCTCTTCGACATCTTCTGGCCCTCGGGGTCGAGGATCAGGCCCAGGCAGACGCAGTTGCGGTAGCTGGACCGGTCGAACAGCAGCGTCGACTCGGCGAGCAGGGTGTAGAACCAGCCGCGGGTCTGGTCGATCGCCTCGCAGATGTAGTCGGCCGGGAAGCGCTCCGCGAACAGCTCCTCGTTCTCGAACGGGTAGTGGAACTGCGCGAACGGCATCGCGCCGCTGTCGTACCAGGTGTCGATCACCGACTCCACCCGGCGCATCGTGCCGCCGCAGCGCTCGCAGTCGAGCACGACCTCGTCGATGTAGGGGCGGTGCAGGTCGGCGGGGACCTCGCCGCCGCGGGCGCGCTCGCGCAGCTCGGCAACCGAGCCGGCGCAGTACCGACTGTCGCAGGCATCGTCCTCGCACTCCCAGATCGGCAGCGGCGTCCCCCAGTAGCGGTCGCGGGAGAGCGCCCAGTCGACGTTGTTCTCCAGCCATTTGCCGAAGCGGCCGGCCTTGATGTGCTCGGGGTGCCAGCCGATCGTCTCGTTGTTGGCGAGCAGCTGGTCGCGGGCCTGCGACGTCGCCACGTACCAGCTCGACTTCGCGTAGTAGAGGAGTGGCGTGCCGCAGCGCCAGCAGTGCGGGTAGGCGTGCTCGTAGGACTGCTCGCGGAAGAGCAGGTCGCGGCCCTCGAGGTCGGCGATCAGGGCCTTGGTCACCTCCGGGTCCTTGACGAACTTGCCGGCGAAGCCGGTCACCTGGCCGGTGAACCTGCCGTCGAGACCGACCGGGTTGTAGAGGGTGGCGTGGGCGGTCGGGTCGAATATCCCGGCCGCCGCGGCGACCCGGTAGTCGTCTTCGCCGAAGGCCGGGGCGATGTGGACGAGGCCGGTGCCGTCCTCGGTGGTGACGAAGTCGCCGGCGAGGACGCGGAACGGCTCGCCGGCGCCGGTCGCCGCCGGGCCGCCGTCGTTGAGCTCGAAGACCGGGCCGCGGTAGCTCCGCCCGACCAGCTCGCTGCCGGGGAAGCGGTCGAGGATCTCGGCCCCCTCCCCCAGCACCTTCTCCACGAGCGGCTCGGCGACGATCACCGTCTCCTCGCCGCCCGGGCCGCCGGCGACGCGCGCCCGCACGTAGGTGACCTCCGGCGCGGCGGCGACCGCGACGTTGCCGGGGAGGGTCCAGGGCGTGGTCGTCCAGACCAGCAGCGACTCGCCGGTGGCGGTCCCGTCCTCGCCGAGCAGCGGGAAGCGCACGTAGATGGAGGGGTCCTCGACGTCCTCGTAGCCGAGCGCCACCTCGTGGGAGGAGAGCGCGGTGCCGCAGCGCGGGCAGTAGGGGACGACCTTGTGGCCCTCGTAGAGCCGGTCGTCGTCGTAGAGGCGGCGCAGCGACCACCAGACCGACTCGATGTAGTCGTCCTTGAGGGTGACGTAGGGGTCGTCGAGGTCGACCCAGAAGGCGATCCGCTCGGTCAGCTTGTTCCACTCGCCGACGTACTCGAAGACCGACTCGCGGCAGCGCTCGTTGAACTCGGCGATCCCGAACTCCTCTATCTCCTGCTTCGAGGAGATCCCGAGCTGCTTTTCGACCTCCAGCTCGACCGGCAGGCCGTGGCAGTCCCAGCCGGCCTTGCGCGGGACCCGGTAGCCGCACATCGCCTTGTAGCGCGGGTAGACGTCCTTGAAGACGCGGGCGAGGACGTGGTGGGAGCCGGGGCGGCCGTTGGCGGTCGGCGGGCCCTCGTAGAAGCTCCAGATCTCCGCGCCCTCGCGGTTGGCGATCTGGCGGGCGAAGACGTCGTCGCGGCGCCAGCGCTCCAGCACCCGCTCCTCCAGCTCGGGGAAGGACTGCTTGGTGTCGACTGGCTCGAATCCGGGCACGAGCCGCGGATTCTAGGTCTCACCAGACGAGCACGAACTCGGCCGGGTTCTCGGGGTTCGCGTAGGCGGGCAGGACGAGGCCCGCGTCCATCCGGTTGGCGGTGAAGACCGGCATCACTTCGCGGCGGCTGACCTCGCGACGGCCGAGGCCGGGGAAGTCGAGCTCGAGCTTCAGCTTCATCAGCGGCATCTCGTTGACGGTGGCGCTGGAGCTGCCGTCCGCGAGCAGGGTCGCGGTGCCCTTGATGCCGTTGCGGAAGATCCAGTCGTGGTGGGCGGCCTTGCGCTGGGCGTGGCGGGCGTAGAGGCCGAGCCCGGCGGCGGTGAGGACGAAGATGGCGCCGGTCGAGCCGACGATCGCCGCGGTTTCGAGGTCGGCGCCGAACAGGGCCGGGACCACGCACATCGCCAGGCCGAGCCCGCCGAACAGGGCGATCAGGAAGTAGCCGGTGCGGTTGATCTGCATCGCTACTCCGCGCACTCCTGGGCGATCCGCTCGGCGACCCGGACGGTCGCCTCGCAGAGCGCCGCCAGGCCGTCGGGCCCGGGGTCGTCGTCCTCGACGCTGCCGAGCAGGGCCCCGTAGGCGAGCTCGAAGGAGAAGTCGGCCGGGGGCTGGGTCGCCAGGTAGTCGACGAGGCCCGGCGAGAACAGCTGCCGCAGCCAGTTCGGGTCCTGGTAGGGGCTGGTGGATATGACGTAGCGCTGGTTCAGCCCGGTGCTCTCGGTCCAGAGCTTCGAGTGACGCGCCTCGAACCCGTAGAACTCGTCGTCGCGGGTGCTGCGGCCCTTGCGGACGCAGAAGACCCGCGGCGCCAGCGCGGTCGAGCCGGGGACCTCGACCAGGGCGACGTTGAAGCGAAAGGTCTTGTTGCGCTTGTAGGCGAGGTGGCCGACGACGCCGTCGACATCGCCGCCGAGGCGGCCGCGGACAGCCGGCTCGAGCTGGCAGTGCTTGGACTCGACCAGCAGCGGCGTCAGCGCCCCGAGCCCGAGCCCCGGCAGCGGCTCGAGGCCGCGCTCGGCCGCGAAGGCCGCGTAGGTGGCGCCGAGGTCGGCCAAGGGCGCGAGCCTACCCGGCGGCGACGGATGCGCCCAGCGGCCGATACGCTGCCGCGCTGATGCCGGCCCTCGACCTCAACGGCAAAGTCGCGCTGGTCACCGGTGCCGCCCGCGGCATCGGCTTCGAGGCCGCCCGCCAGATGCACCTGCGCGGCGCCTCGGTCGCCGTCCTCGACCTCGACGCCGAGGAGGCGCGCGAAGCGGCGGAGCGGATCGGGCCGCGGGCGATCGGGCTGGCCGCCGACGTCACCGACCAGAACGCGATGATGGCCTGCGTCGCCGAGGTGGTCGAGAAGCTCGGCGGGCTCGACGTCGCCGTCGCCAACGCCGGCATCGCCCAGGCCGGCTTCGCGAGCGCCCGGGCGATCTCCGGCGAGGAATGGGAACGCGTCTTCGAGGTCGACCTGCTGGGGGTCTGGCGCACGGTCCGCGCGGCGCTGCCGCAGATCGTCGAGCGCCAGGGTCAGATGGTCGTCGTCTCCTCCGTCTACGCCTTCGTCAACGGGATGGGCAACAGCCCCTACGCGGTCGCCAAGGCCGGGGTCGAGTCGTTGGGCCGGTCGCTGCGAACCGAGCTGATCCCGCACGGCGCCAGCGCCAGCGTCGCCTACTTCGGCTGGGTCGACACCCGGATGGTCCAGGACGCCTTCTCCGGCGAGGACTCCCACCGGATCCGCGAGCTCAGCCCCGAGTGGCTGCTGAAACGGATCACCCCCGAAGAAGCCGGTGCCGGCCTCGTCCGCGGCATCGAGGAACGCGCCCCGCGCATCTTCGTCCCCAAATGGTGGCGCTACGTCTCCGCCCTGCGCGGCCTGGTCAACCCCCTGCTCGACCGCCGGATGGAGAGCGACCCGAAAGTCAGGTCGCTGATCCGCGACCTCGACGCGAAGATCCTCGGCAACTGAGCGAGCCGCGCTAGCGGCTGAGGCGCTCGAGCAGGAAGACGACGGACTCGTAGGGGGCGCCGGTGGCGCGCTCGAGGCCGATCTCGCAGGTGCGGTTGCTGGAGAGGTGGGCGTCGAAGCGGCGGCCGGAGACCTCGCGGGCCTCGGCGGCGGTGGCGCTGGCGGTCAGCTCGGGGTGGGTGATGCCGCGGTCGCCGGCGAAACCGCAGCAGGTCGCCGTCGGCGGGACGTGGACGTCCTCGGCGAGGGCGTCGGCGAGGCGCTCGAGGCGGCGGGTGAGGCCAAGGCGGCGGGTCGCGCAGGTCGGGTGGACGGTCGCGGTGGCGACCTTGGCGCCGATCTCGAGGTTGGGCAGGAGGCGGTCGTGTGCCCAGGCGACCGAGTCGAGGATCCGCAGCCGGGCGAGGCGGCCGACGTTCTCCTCGGTGAGGACGCCGTCGCCGGGGTCGGCGACCGAGCCGGTGCAGGAGGCGGCGTCGATCACGACCGGCAGCTCCCCCTCGCCGCTCCAGGCCCAGAGCTTGGCGACCATCTCGTTGGCCTTGTGGCGGTGGGCGTCGGCGAAGCCTTTCGAGCTCCAGGGCAGGCCGCAGCAGCTGCCGGCGACGTCGGCCGGGATCCAGACCGGGAGCCCGGCGCGGCCCGAGACCGCGACCAGGGCCTCGGCGAGGCTGGCGGCGCTGCCGCCGTTCGCCGCGGCGGGCCGGCCGAAGATCCGGTTCGTGCAAGAGGGGATGTAGACCGCGGCGGCGCCCGCGCGCGTCGGCGCCGGCAACCCCGGCTTCGCGGGC
>CAMPIP010000154.1 GCA_946886425.1 uncultured Actinomycetes bacterium | reverse complement strand
GCCTAGTTCCCTTTCTTCCGCCCAAATCGCGAGCTCCGTCGGCGAGACGGGGGGCAATCGCGGAGCCCTGTGGACTTTTTCCATGCCATGGCACGGAAAAACTCCACAGGGCGGGGCGGGACAGATGCAATCGCGTCGCGGAGCAGGGCGGCGCGGCGGCTGGCGGGCGAGCAGCACCAAGTGGTTGCCCGGTCGCAGCTGCTCGCGCTGGGATTCAGCTCGGCCGCGATCGAACACCGGCTCGGGACCGGACAATTGCGACGGATGGCGCGCGGCGTCTACTCGGTCGGACCGCCGCGGGGGACACCCGAGCAGCGTTGGATGGCGGCGGTCCTCGCCTGCGGAGACCGGGCGGCGCTGAGTCATCGCAGCGCGGCGGCGCTTTGGAAAATCGGCACGGAGCCGGCGGGGCGGGTCGACGTCAGTGTGCGTCGCCTCTCAGCGCACCGGCGCTCGGGATTGAGGGCGCGCAGCCGCCCCACGCTGCGCTCCGCGGACGTCACCGAGCGGCGCGGGATTCCGGTCACATCGGTGGTGCAGACGCTGGTCGACCTGGCGACCGAACTGCCGGACGGGCGGCTGGAGCGAGCCGTCAACGAGGCGGACAAGCACGACCTGATCGATCCCGAGGCGCTACGGGCGGCGCTCAGCGAGCGCGCCGGGGAACCTGGGGTGAAGCGGCTCGCGGCGCTGCTCGACAAGCGGACGTTCCGGCTCTCCGACGACGAGCTGGAACGGCTCTTCCGGCCGATCGCCGCGGCGGCCGGCTTCCCGGTCGAACTGACGAAAGAGTGGGTCAACGGGGTCGAGGTCGACTTCTACTGGCCGCGACTCGGCCTCGTTGTCGAGACGGACGGGCTGCAGTACCACCGCACGCCCTCCGCGCAGAACCGGGACCGGGTGCGGGACCAGACGCACACCGCCGCGGGGCTCACCCAGCTCCGCTTCACGCACTGGCAGGTCGCCAGGGAAGCCGGTTACGTGCGGGCGATCCTGGCGCGGACCGCGGGCCGGCTGGACGGCTAGCTTAGGCTCCAGGCGTGGCCCGACCCCGTTGGAAATTGACCGTCCGTAAGGGCGCCGAGGTCTCTCATTTCGGCTTCGACGACCTCGACGAGGCGGTTGAGGTCATGCGTGAGCGGGCCAAGGAGATCCGCTCGCAGGGCCCGCCGAAGACGGCGAACGTGCTGCGCACCTTCACGCCCGAGCAGCAGGTCGTGGGACGGCTGCAACTGGCCGGGAAGGGGCGGCTGCGCAAGCCGGTGGCGGGGATCGACGTGCGCGGGGACGGGACCTTCGTGCCGTTCCACGGCGCGGTCAAGCGCGAGGAGCTGGAGCCGAGCCGGGACGAGACGCCGTTCGAGCTGGTGCGCGAGACTCTGCGGAAGCAGGAACGATGAGCGACTCCGGAACCGAGATCCCCAAAGGCAGCTACGCCGCCGGCGAGCGGGTGAGGCTGCCGGCCGGGGCCGAACCCCCGTTCACCGTCTTCATCAACGGGGTCGAGCAGAGCCAGGGCGCCGACTACGAGATCGAGGGCGGCGAGGTCATCTTCACCCGGCCGATCGTCAAGGAGAAGATCGGCACCAGCCGCTGGCTGGCGATGTACCTGGGGCTCTGGGGGACCTACCGCAAGAACGAGACGGTCGACCTGCAGTTCCACCGCGGCGGCAAGGTCGAGCTGATCTCCGACCTGCCCGTCGTCCCCTACGACGACGAGAGCCAGTGAACGTCGGCTTCCTGCTGCTCGCC
The DNA here is from genome assembly GCA_946886425.1 of uncultured Actinomycetes bacterium. The sequence continues at coordinate 3,925 of CAMPIP010000154.1, read as the reverse complement.
GATCACGCCGAGGCGGTCAACGGCAAGCTCTACATGACCGGCGGCGGCTGGAACGTGCTGCGCCTGCCGGAGCTGCCCCACGAGTGGGCCTTCCACATCGCCCTCGGCATCGACGTCGGCTGGCACGAGACCAACGCCACCCACGAGCTGCGGGTCGGCATCCAGGACCCCGACGGGGTCGAGCTCGGCGAGGGCCTCGCCGCCAGCTTCGAGACCGGTCGCCCGCCAGGGATGCCGACCGGCCAGGAGCAGCGCCTGGTGATGTCGATCGGCGCCTCCGCCACCTTCGCCGCCGCCGGCCCCCACGCCGCCGTCGTCCACGTCGACGAGGAGGAGATCGGCCGCGCCCGCTTCTACCTGATGGAAGGCGTCGAGGAGGGGCTCGTCTGAGCCCTCCACCCGGCGCCTAGTTGAAGACGTAGAGGAGCAGGAAGGCGATGACCGCGTAGGCGGCGCCGGCTGCCTGGATGCCGCGGTCGCCGGCGACGATCTGGGCCATCGAGCGGTCGTCGGAGCGGTCGTAGATCAGGTAGAGGTAGCGGAAGATCCCGTAGATCACGGGCGGGATCGTCAGCATCATCTGGCTGCCGATCAGCGGCGAGTTGACCGTGTAGATCGCGTAGCTGATCACGGTGCCGGTGGTGACCAGGGAGACCATCTGATCGAGGAAAGGCAGCGAGTAGTGCTCGAGGACCGGCCGGGTCGAGGTCCCCTCGTGCAGCTCGGAGACCGCCTCCTGGCGGCGCTTGGTGAAGCCGAGGAAGGCGGCGAGCATGCCGGTGCAGAGGATCAGCCACTCTGAGGCGTGAGCGTCGACGGCGCTGGCGCCGGCGGCAACGCGGAGGATGAAGAGCCCAGCCAGGGTCATCACGTCGACGATCACGATCTGCTTGAGGCCGAGGCTGTAGGCCATCTGGGCGATCCCGTAGCCGACCACCATCAGGCCGACCTCCCAATTGACGAAGGCGAAAGCGATCGCGATGGCGACGATGGCGACGACGGGAGCGATCACCTTGGCGGCGCCCTCGGAGAGCTCGCCGGCGGCGAGCGGCCGGAAGCGCTTCTTCGGGTGCTTGCGGTCGAGCTCGACGTCGATCAGGTCGTTGACGAAGTAGCCGGCGCTGGAGATCAGGCAGAACGAGACGAAGGTGATGACCGCCTCGATGACCTCGTGCGACTGGTTGAACTTGCCGGAGAAGAGCAGCCCGGCGAACACGAAGACGTTTTTGATCCACTCCTTGGGGCGGCCGGTCTTGATCGCCGCGCGCAAGGGCGAGCGCCGCGGCACGACAGGGTCGTTCGCGGTCCCCTTGGCTGGGTCGGCCGGTGGCACGGTCGGCTGTTCGGAAGTGATCGTTTCCATCCGGACCGGCGGATGGTAGCTAGGGTCAAGGCCGTGTCGGCTGCCACGGTGCGAGACGGGATCGAAGTTGTCCGCGCCCTCGCCGCCTACCGAGCCACCGTCGTGCCCGTGGTGCGGGAGGGACTGCGGGGTTGGGAGCGAGTCGCCGAGACGATCCCGGACCCCGTTCTGCGCGAGCAGGCGCTCTTTTCTGTGCGCGAGAAGGGCCTCAATGCCGAGGCGACGGCGGTATTCGGGATCCTCGCCCCGCGGCGCCGGCGGCGGCAGGCAGTCGAGGCGATGACGGCATTCCAGGTCGCGGTCGACTACCTGGACACGCTGGGAGAGCAGCCGGCGGACGACCCGCTCGCGAACGGGCTCCGCCTGCACGGGGCGCTGGTCGCGGCGCTGGCGCCGGATGGCGAAGCCGGTGGTGGCGGCGGCGCGGAGACCGCTATGGCACGTCGCGGACCCGAGGGCGCCGGGCGCGAGTGGTACGCGCTACATAGCCGTTGCGACGACGGCGGCTACCTGGTTGCCCTGATCGACGCCTGCCGCGAGATCGTCGCCGGGCTCCCCGCGGCGGCGGCCACGCTTCCCGCCGCCCGCCGGGCCGCGGCCCGCTGCGGCGAGGGGCAGGGCCGCACGCACGCGGCCGAGCTCGGCGACGACGGCGGGGCGCTGCGGGACTGGGCCGAAGGGCTCGCGGCGCCGCCGGGCTACGCCTGGTGGGAGCTCGCCGCCGGGGCCAGCTCCTCGGTCGCCGCCCACGCCCTGATCGCGGCCGCCGCCGACCCCGCCACGACGGTGGCCGAGGCGGAGCTGATCGACGCCGCTTACTTCCCCCCGGTCGGCGCCCTCACGGTCCTGCTCGACGACCTCGTCGACCGCGACGAGGACCTCGCCGCCGACGCCCACAACTACCTCTCCTACTACCGGGATGCCGAAGACGCCGCCAACCGGATCGGCTTCCTGGCCAGCCGTGGCACGGCGTCCATGGCGCCACTACGACAGCCTCGCCGCCACGCCGCGATCCTCGCCGGCGTCGCCGGCTTCTACCTCAGCGCTCCCGGCGCCGATGCCGCCTTCGCGCGTCCTGTCGCCGCCGCCTTGCTCGAAGCGCTGGGACCCGCGGTGCGACCGATCGTCGTCGCGATGCGCCGCCGTCACGCCGCCTGAAACGCAAACGGCCCGGAGAAGCAGGGTGCTTCCCCGAGCCATCACGTTTGCGTGTTGGGACCGTAGCCGTACAGGGAATGGACGGGACAGTCCCGAGATTGGCGCGCCATCTAAAATAAGAACAAAGACGGACCAATATGTCAAGGGCCAGTTCGCTTTATTCGGCCGGTTCGGCCCAACGCTGCGCCTCGGCGAACCCGAGATAGGGCAGCAATGTAAGGAGGACCAGCTCCGGGCGCAGCTCCCGCAGCCGCTCGACGCGGCCGATCCTGACGTGGTCGCCGACCAAGCCGACGACGCCGGCGACCATCGCCTCGTCGGTCGAGACCGGCAGGCGCCGATCGAGCGGCGCCCGCACCCGCAGGAAACCGGTCAGACGGCCGACGAGGCCGTCATAGCGCCGCTTGTAATCGACTCCACTCGTGGCGCCGTCGGTGAGAACCTGGGCGGCGTCCGGATGGTCGACGACGAAGTCGACGCCCGCGTAGACGCCGGCCGCGATCCCGGCCGGCCACTCCGCCGACGCCCCGCAGGCATCGAGGATCGCCGTCTCCAGCGCCGCCATCGAACGCACAAATTCGCCCTCTGGGCCGAACTCGGGCGCGCCGCCCATACCCATCGCCTCCGCGCTCACCGCTTCATCCCCCAACCCCGGTCCTTTTTAAGAACACTAACAGACCGCGCTATTCACTCGGCGAGAGCGCCCCGGGAGCGGCGCCCTGCCGCGGCCCCGCTCGCATCGATTCGGATAGAGCAGTTTGGGAGCGGAATCGAATGAGAACAGGCGCGGACCGATCGCTCATGGAGCGCCGGACACATACCCCCTGTTCGGGCGATTTGAAAGCGTCCATTTCTGCTCTAGAATGCGGAAAATAGCCTTAGGTACAAGGCAAGTATGCGAGCCTCCCAATAGTCCTACGCGTACCAGGAAAATGAGGCCTTGAGAGCACGATGAGTGACGCGCGGATGCCCGGATATGGTCCGCCCGCGATGGTGCGAACGCCGTGGGGGGATGCGGGGCAACTGCGGGAGAGGAAACTGCGCCCGGGACGTGGCACGCCCCGGGACGAGGCCGAACGGAACCAGCGCGAAAGGCTCTTCGCGGCGATGGTGGCGACGGTCGCCGAGAAGGGTTACGAGGCGACTACCGTGGCCGACCTCGTCACCCTCTCCGGGGTCTCGCGCAGCGCCTTCTACCGGCACTTCGACGACAAGCAGGCCTGCTTCCTGTCCGCCGTCGAAGCGATGGTCGAGCCGACCCTGAAGAAACTCGGCGCCGACGAGAGCGCCCCGCCCGGGATGGAGCGAGCGCGGCAGGCCTTCATGAGCCTGATCGAGACGATCGTCTCACAGCCCGCCGCGGCGAAGATGAAGCCCCCCTGCTCGATATACGACCGCAGCAGC
>CAMPIP010000153.1 GCA_946886425.1 uncultured Actinomycetes bacterium | reverse complement strand
CTCCCCCTGCGACAGGACCCGCGGCCCGACCGCATCGTCCACCCGGGGTCCCGCCGCCTCGTCTTCGTCGTAGACGTCGATCCCGACTCCACCGCCCCGCGCTTCAACCTCAACGCAACGCTTCTGAAAGAACCCACCGATCCCGCCAATGAGCCCCTCGCGCTGGCACAGAATCACCGCGCCGCTCCCAAGCTCGGCCCGAATCCTCGGCAGCAGCTCCTCGATCGAGCTGCCCCGGTAGGTCCGGACCTCGCCCTCGGCCGTAAGCGTCTCGCTCATACCTGGACCACCCCCATGTTCTCGACCCGGACTCCGGGCACGATCTCGTTGTAGGAACAAACCGTCAGCTGCGGCAGTGACTGCTCGCAGAGGTGTCGAAGATGTCTACGGGCGCGCGCCGAGCAGAGCAGGACCGGGCGGCCGCCCTGGGCCAGCGCCGCGTCGAGCTGGCCGCGCAGCGCCGCGACCAGGTCCTGGGCGCGGGCCGGCTCCATCGCCAGCTGCTCGCCGTCGGCGGTCTGGGCGATCGAGTCGCCGATCTCCTGCTCGATCGCCGGGTCGAGCGAGATCGCCCGCAGCCGCTGCGCGGCGTCGACGTGCGGGGCGGTGATCGTCCGACCCAGCGCCGCTCGCGCGTACTCGGCCAGCACCGCGGTGTCGCGGGTGAGGCGCGATTTGTCGCCGATCGCCTCGACGATCGCGCCGAGGTCCTTGATCGGGACGCCCTCGCGCAGCAGCGCCTGCAGGACCCGCTGCACCTCGCCCAGCGAGAGCAGGTCGGGGACGACCTCCTCGACCGCGGCGGCGTTGGTCTCCTTGAGGCCGTCGAGCAGCTTGCGCGTCTCCTGGCGGGTCAGCAGCTCGGCGGCGTGGCCGCGGATCGTCTCGGTCAGGTGGGTGGCGATCACCGATTCGCCGTCGACGACGGTGAAGCCGAGCGCCTCGGCTTCCGGCCGCGAGGCGTCCGGGACCCAGGTCGCCGGCAGCCCGAAGGCCGGCTCGGTGGTCGGCACGCCGGCGACCTCGCCGACCGCCTCGCCGGAGTCCATCGCCAGCTGGTGGCCCGGCATCGTCCGGCCGCGCGCCACCTCGCTGCCGCGCACCCGCAGCGCGTACTCGTGCGAGTCGAGGCCGATCTCGTCGTGGATCCGGACCGGCGGGATCACCGTGCCCAGCTCGCCGGCCAGCTGCTTGCGCATGCCGCTGACCCGGCCCATCAGGCCGCCGCCGGCGCCCTGGTCGACCAGCGGCACCAGCCCGAACCCGATCGCCAGCTCCAGCGGGTCGACCGCCGGGGCGCCGCCCTCGGCCGGTCCCGGTGGCAGCTCCAGCGGCGCCGCCCCGGCCTCGAGCGCCTTCTGCTCGTCCTCGTCGCCCGGCATCCCGTCGCGGACCGCGTAAGCGATCCCGGCCAGGGCGCCGCCGATCAACAGAAAGGGGAGTTTCGGCAGGCCCGGCACGAGGGCGAAGCCGCAGATCACCGCCGCCGCCACCATCGGCGCCTTGCGCTGGGAGAAGATCTGGTGGGCGATGTCGTTGCCGAGGTCCCGTTTGGAGGCGGACCGGGTGACGAGGATCCCGGTCGCGACGGCGATCAGCAGGGCCGGGATCTGCGCCGCCAGGCCGTCGCCGACGGTCAGCAGCGAGTAGTGGGCGGTCGCTTCGGAGAACGACATCCCCTGCTGCATCACCCCGATCACGATGCCGCCGACGAGGTTGATGAGGACGATCAGGATGCCGGCGATCGCGTCGCCTTTGACGAACTTGGAGGCGCCGTCCATCGCCCCGTAGAAGTCGGCCTCGCGGGCGATGTCTTCGCGGCGGTCGTGGGCCTGCTGGTCGGTGATCTGGCCGGCGTTGAGGTCGGCGTCGATCGCCATCTGCTTGCCCGGCATCGCGTCGAGGGTGAAGCGGGCGGCGACCTCGGCGACGCGGCCGGCGCCGTTGGTGACGACCACGAACTGGATCACCACGAGGATGAAGAAGACGACCAGCCCGACGACGACGTTGCCGCCGACCACGAAGCTGCCGAAGGCGTGGACGACCTCGCCGCCTTCGCCGTGCAGCAGGATCTGCCGGGTCACCGAGACGTTGATCCCGAGCCGGAACATCGTCGTCAGCAGCAGCAGGCTTGGGAAGGCGGCGAAGTCGAGCGCCCGGGGCACGTACAGCGTCGCGACCACGATCGCGATCGCCGCCGAGATGTTGAGGGTGATGAAGAGGTCGATCAGCAGCGGCGGCAGCGGCACGATCATCATCACCACGACCATCACCACCGCTACCGCGGCGACCAGGTCGGCGTGCGCCATCAGGCGCTTCATCCCGGCGCTCACGCGGCCCTCGCGATCGGGGCACCGCGCTTGGCGGTGCGGTAGACGAAGGCGAGCAGCTCGGCGACGGCGCGGTAGAAGTCCTCGGGGATCTCGGCTTCGAGCGCGACCGAGTCGAACAGCGAGCGGGCCAGCGGCGGGTTCTCGACCACCGGGATGCCGTTCTCCTCGGCGATACCGCGGATCCGCAGTGCCACCAGATCCTGTCCCTTGGCGACGACGGTCGGCGCCGCCTTGCTGCCGTCGTAGCTGAGCGCGACCGCGAAGTGGGTCGGGTTGGCGACGACGACGTCGGCGCCGAGCACCGCCGCCATCATCCGGCCGCCGGACATTTCCTGCTGGCGGCGGCGCCGCGAGGCGCGCAGCTCCGGCGAGAGCGTCTCCTCTTTCTGCTCGCGGCGGACCTCCTCCTTCGCCATCTTCAGCTGTTTCTCGAAGCGGTGGCGCTGCCAGAACATGTCGGCGGCGGCGATCAGCAGGTAGGCGGCAGCCGCCTTCCAGGCGATCCCGGCCGCCCGCGAGGCGATCTCCTTCCCCAGCGCCGGCGGCTCGATCCCGACCAGCGCCGCCAGGTCCTGCAGGTTCGGCAGCAGCGCCATCGCCGCGATCGCGCCGACGATCAGCACCTTGGCGCTGCTCTTGATCGTCTCCGCGATCGCGTTGGTGCCGAAGATGTTCTTGGCGCCCTGGATCGGGTTGAGCCGTTTCGGGTCCGGCTTGAGCCCTTCCGGGGCGATCCGGAAGCCGACCTGGGCGAGGTTGACGCCGAGCCCGGCGAGCAGGCAGGCGAGCGCCACCGGGATCGTCGCCACCGCGACCGCCAGGCCGGCGGTTTCCAGCAGCGGTCGCAGGCCGGCGGCGCTGACCTGGCCGGGGTTGGCGATCTGGGCCAGCAGCCCCCGCATCGACTCGCCGAGCCCGTCGACGATCATCGGCCCGAAGGCGGCGAGGGCGCCGAGCGCGGCGATCAGGACGACCGAGCCGTTGAGGTCGGTGCTGCGCGCGACCTGGCCTTTTTTGCGCGCCTCCTCGCGGCGCTTCGGAGTCGCCTTCTCGGTTTTGTCCGAGGCCGACATCAGGCCACCTTCAGGGTCGTCAACGCCGATTCGACGCTGAGCTGGAGCTGGTCGGAGAGCCAGCCGCCGACGAAGGGCAGGGAGACGCCGACGACCAGCAGGCCGACGACGATCTTGGTCGGGAAGCCGACCGCGAAGACGTTCAGCTGCGGGACCACCCGGGAGACGACCCCGAAGGCGACGTCGGTGAGCAGCAGGGCGAGGATCACCGGCGCCGCCACCTCGAGCGCCGCGGTGAGGATCCCGGCGAAGGCCGCGACGGCGCCGGCGACCAGCGCCGAGAGCGACGGCGTCGCCAGCAGCGGCACCAGCTCGTAGGTCCGCGCCAGCCCCTGGATCACCCAGGCCTCGCCGCCGATCGCGATGAAGACGGCGACCGCGACCATCGCGTAGAGCTGGGTTATCTGCCCGGCCTGGAGGTTGGTGACCGGGTCGACCAGGGAGCCGAAGCTGAACCCGATCGTGGTGTCGAGGATCGAGCCGGCGGTCGAGAAGGCGGCGAACAGGCAGGCCAGCGCGAAGGCGAAGGCGAGCCCGACCAGCGCCTCCTTGAGGGCCAGGCCGGCGATCTCGAGCAGGTCGTTGGGGACGTTCTGGCCGCCGAGGGCGATCGGCGCCAGCCCGATCGCGATCGCCACGGCGACGATCCCGCGCGCCCGCGGCGGGATCATCCGCGAGGAGAAGGGGGGAGCGAGCAGGAACAGCGGCCCGACCCGCGCCAGCACCAGCACGAAGCCGGCCAGCTGGTTGTGGCCGAGCTGGTCGATCGCCGAGGTCATCGGTTTTTCACCTGCCCCGGGATCGAGTGGTAGAGGTCGCTGGTGTAGGCGACCATCTGGTCGAGCATCCAGGGCCCGGCGACGATCAGGACGAGGGCGACGGCGAGGATCTTCGGGATGAAGGAGAGGGTCATCTCCTGAATCTGGGTGACCGCCTGGAAGACGCTGATCACGAGGCCGACGACGAGCCCGGCGAGCAGCAGCGGCATCCCCACCTTCAGCGCCAGCATCAGCGCGTCCATCGCCAGCTTGACTACCTGGTCCTCGTTCACGAGAAGCTTTCGACGGTCGACTGCATGACCAGGGCCCAGCCGTCGACGAGGACGAACAGCAGGACCTTGAAGGGCAGCGAGATGAAGGCCGGCGGCAGCATGATCATCCCCATGCTCATCAGGGTCGAGCTGACCACCAGGTCGATCACCAGAAATGGCAGGAAGATCAGGAACCCGATCTGAAACGCGGTCTTCAGCTCGCTGGTGATGAAGGCCGGGATCAGCACCCAGGTCGGCACGTCGGCGCGGGTATCGGGCTGCTTGATCTGGGCCAGGCCGACGAAGAGACCGAGCTCGCTGTTGCCGGTCTGCTTGAACATGAACTCGCGGAGCGGCTCCTCGGCCCGTTCCAGCGCCTGCTTGTCGTCGATCTTGTCGGCGGTCAGCGGGTCGAGCGCCTCGGTCTTCATCTGCTCCAGCGTCGGCGCCATCACGAACAGGGTCAGGAAGAAGGCGATCCCGATCAGGACCTGGTTGGGCGGCGCCGTCGGGGTGCCGAGCCCGGTCCGGACGAAGCCGAGGACGATCAGGATCCGGGTGAACCCGGTAGTGGTGAAGATCAGCGCCGGCACCAGGGTCAGGCCGCCCAGCAGCAGCAGCATCTCCACGGCGTTGCCGCCGTCGACGTTCACCCCCGCACCGTCCAGCCCCGCAGGGTGTCGAGGGCGCGGCTGGCCGTTGCGTTCGCCGCCGGGGGCGCCGGGTCCTCCTCCTCGAAGATGCCGAGCGCCTGCGCTTCCGCCTCCGTGTAGGCGCGCACGGGGGTGACGCCGTGCTCGCCGGAGCCGACGACCAGGACCTCGCTGCCGGCGCGGACGACGTGCAGGGAGCGGTTGGAGCCAAGCGGCAGCGACGCCATCTGGCTGAGGCCGCGGCCGTGGCTGCGCTCCTCGCGGCTCGCCTTGACCTGCTTCAGCACCCAGCGCAGCCCGAAGATCACCGCCAGGACGATCGCCAGGCCGACGATCGTGCGCACCAGGCTGCCGCCGCCGGCGCTGTTCGCGCCCGCGGCTGGGCCGGCGAGATCGAGCGGTTCGTTCTCGCCGCCGTGCTGGGCCATCGCGGCCAGGAGCGGGGATATGGACAGGTTCATCGGGAGCGATCCACGCCGGATCGCCCCCGGTAATCGGCGCGGACTCCCGGTGCTTTAGTCAGCCACCTCCCCGGAGACAGTGGCGCTGCCGGTAGGACTGGAATCCAAATCACTGCTGGCCTGGGCCGTTTCGGAG
>CAMPIP010000152.1 GCA_946886425.1 uncultured Actinomycetes bacterium | reverse complement strand
GACGTGGACGGGGCGGGGGCTCTCGGTGAGGCGGCCGACCTCGCGGGCCACCTGCTCGGGAGTGAGGAGGTGGCCGGAGAAGGAGCCTGCCGCGTCGGGGTCGTCGAGCTTGTCTTCCAGCATCGGGGTCCAGATGCCGTCCGGGCAGACGGCGGAGAGCTCGATGCCGCGGTGGCCGGCGCGGCGGAGGTCGAAGAGGGTGCCGAGGGTGAAGGCCATCGCGGCGTGCTTGCTTGCCGAGTAGGCGACCTCGCCGGGGGCGGCGACGATGCCGGCCAGGGAGACGACGTTGACGACGTGGCCGCGGCCGGCCGGGATCATCTGCTCCAGGGCGGCGACGGTGCCGTTCATCGTCCCGGCGGCGTTGATCGCCAGCATCGCGCCGCGGGTCGGCTCGTCCTGCTCCCAGCTCAGGCCGGTGGCGAGGATGCCGGCGTTGTTGACCCAGAGGTCGAGGCCGCCCGGGGCGGCGATCTCGCCCGCCAGTGCCCGGCAGGCCGCCTCGTCGCGGACGTCGAGCGGGGAGGAGGTGGCGCTGCCGCCGATCTCGGCCGCGACCCGGGCCGACGCCTCGGCGTCGACGTCGGTGACCCGCACCGCGTAACCACGGCCGGCCAGCTCCAGGGCGATCGCGCGGCCGAGGCCGCCGCCGGCTCCGGTGACCACCGCCGTGCGCATGGCCGCCACCATATCCGGCCGCGATTTGGCTCCTGGCGGCGAGCGGCGTACCATCGAGGGGCGGGCCGAGCGGACCGCGGGGGGAGAGAAAACCCCTCGAGGAAAGTCCGGACACCACAGGGCAGGGCGGTGGGTAACGCCCACCCGGGGAAACCCGCGGGAAAGTGCCACAGAAACACACGGCCGATGGCGCGGCCACACGTGAGTCGCGTACAGGCAAAGGTGAAAAGGTGCGGTAAGAGCGCACCGGCGTCGCGGTGACGCGGCGGCCAGGCAAACCCCGCCCGGTGCAAGGCCAAGCAGGACCGTCGACCCGGCTCGGCGAGGTCCAGGTAGGCCGCATAGATAGATGGCCGCTCAAGACAGGATCCGGCTTACAGGCCCGCTAAAGGAGAGGCCCCGCGAGGGGCCTCTCCCATTTCTCCGGGCCCAGCGTGGCCGCGACATCTTTTGCTGTCTTAGCGTTTGCTAATCTGGCGCCAACTTCCGCTGAATCTTCGCCACATAACGCGAAGAGCGGGGGGCCCAATCAGTTGGGGCGAATCGCAGGCATCTGCCGCGTAGCGCAGCTCTTTCAGCGCGAGCCCGTCAGCTAACCCCGCAAGCGCATGGAAAGAGACATGCAGCTACTCCGAAACCGCCTTGCGCGGCAAACCCATTTCTCGGCGCTGATCGCGCTGGCGCTCCTTGCCGTCGCGGCGATGCCCGCGCAGGCCGCCACCGGCGGCGCCACCGCCTCCTCCGGCTTCGCCGTCGAGCTTCCGGAAAGCTCGGAACTCGCCTTCGGGCCGACCCGCACCGCCGGTGCCAGCTGGTACGGACCCGGCCTCTACGGGCGACAGACCGCCTGCGGCCAGACCCTGCGCGCGACGACGATCGGCGTCGCCCACCGCAGCCTGCCCTGCGGCACCCCGGTCAGGTTCACCTACAACGGCCTCAGCGTCGTCGCCGCCGTGATCGACCGCGGCCCCTTCGTCAAAGGCCGGGCCTGGGACCTCACCGCCGCCGCCAGCGACGCCCTCGGATTCGAAGGCGCCGGCAAGCTGCGCTACGCGGTCGCGCTCGAATACGCGCGTTCCGGCGCCGGCCGCTGAACGCCCGGGACTGCCGAGCCGACCAGGCGGCTACTCTCCCCCGCAAAGCAAGAGCTTTCACGAGAGGAGCAGTGGTATGTCGAGGTCTTTCCGAGGAGCGTTCTCCGCCGTCCCGGCGGGCCGGTCGCGCCGGCTGGCGCTGGCGGCGCTGGCGGGCTGCTCCCTGGTCCTGGCGACGGGAGCCGTGGCCGGCAACGCCGCCCAGGTTCCGGCCACCACGGTCGTCCTCGGCGAGACCTCGAACGCGCCCGACCCGTCCTGCCCGGGCCTGCCCTGCCAGGCGATCGGCAGCGTCACCGGCTTCCAGGTCAGCAACGGCCAGACCCGCTCGCCATTCATCGTGCCCCACGACGGGACCGTCACAGCCTGGTCCCTGACCCTGGCCCAGCCGACGAACAAGCAGCGCTCCTTCTTCAATGGCTTCTTCGGCACGCCGCCGGAGGCGCGCCTCTCGATCCTCCGCCGCGTCGCGGGGACCAACCCTCCCCGCTACACGCTGCGCTCGCAGAGCTCGATCAAGGTCCTGACCCCCTACCTCGGGCAGACCGTCAAGTTCGGCTCCTCGCTGAAGGCCGAGCAGGGCGACATCGTCGCCATCACGGTGCCGACCTGGGCCCCGGCTTTCGCCCAGGACCTGCCCTCGACCAGCGTCTGGCGGGCCAGCCGCGCTCCCGGCAAGTGCACCAACTCGACCGACATCCGCCAGGGCGAAGCACAGGAGCGGGTGGGGAGCAGGGCAACCTACGGCTGCCGCTACTCCACCGCCCGCCTGCTCTACACGGCGACCCTCACCGAGGGCCGCTGACTTCGACCGTCTAGGCCGCCGCCGAGGGGAGGACCCTCGGCGTCGCCTGATCTTTCGGCAGCGCCGCGGCACCGGCGATCAGGCTCTGGAACTCGTTCAGGGCCAGGTGGCCGACCGCCTCGAGGATCTCCTCGTCGGTCCAGCCGCTCTCCCGAGCCTCCTCATGGAGGTGCAGGGGCGGAGGTCCGTCGGCCTGTAATGCCGCCTTCAGGTAGACGAGCAGCGCCTCCTCCTTGGGGTCGGCGGAGCTGAAGCTCCGCGCTCGCGACACCTCGTCGAGCCCGAGGCCCGCCCGTTTCGCCGACTTCGCGTGCTGGGCGATGCTGTAGGGGTCCTCGCGGTACTCGGCGACGGCCAGGGCGATCCGCTCCCGGGTCGCCTGTGGCAGTACGCCCCCGCGCAGCTCCGAGCGCATCCGCGTGTAGGCACGCAGGACCGCCGGCGAGCCGGCCAGGACGCCGATGAACTTGGTCACCGCGCCGCCCGTCGCCTGGATGGTCTTGATCAGCGGCGCGCTCTCGTCGGGCGCCGTCAGCTCGTCGTGGATATGGAACCTGCTCACTGCGGTTTTGACCGTCACTTCGCCTCTTGCCTCCAGCTCCTGCGGGTGGCAATTCCGCTTTACAGAGCCTTTACTTGGCCTTTACTTTACTTTCAGCCACTAACTTACGAGGAGTAAGTTATACCTGCTTTCGGATGCCTCCGCAAGCGGTCCGGTGTCCCAGGCGTCTACCCGCTTTACGGCTTTATGCACCTGCGGGGTTCCTTCGCCTATCGTTGCGGCCCTCTCGCGGACAAGCCAAGGAGGCCGGAATGGCAGACCAACCACGCAGTGCCGGCGACGTCATCGACGCCGTCAAGCAAAACGACGTGCGCTTCGTCCGCCTTTGGTTCACCGACGTTCTCGGCCAGCTGAAGAGCTTCTCGATCAACGCCGCCGAGCTCGAGGACGCCTTCGACGGCGGCATGGGCTTCGACGGCTCCTCGATCACCGGCTTCAACCCGATCGAGGAGTCGGACATGATCGCTATGCCCGATCCCTCCACCTTCGCGCTGATCCCCTGGCGCCCGGAGGAGGGCAACGCCGTCGCGCGAATGTTCTGCGACGTCCGCGTCCCCGGCGGCGGCCCCTACGAGGGCGACCCGCGCTGGATCCTGCGCCGGGCGCTGACGCGGGCCGAGGAGATGGGCTTCGATGCCTACAACGTCGGCCCCGAGCTGGAGTTCTTCTACTTCAAATCCGCGAAGCCGGCCGACGGCGTCCCCGAGGTTCTCGACGAGGGCGGCTACTTCGACCTGACCACCCTCGACGCCGGCTCCGACGTCCGCCGCGAGACCATCCTGGCGCTCGAGAAGATGGGCATCCACGTCGAGTACGCCCACCACGAGGTCGGGCCCTCCCAGCACGAGGTCGACATGCGCTACAAGAACGCGCTCGAGATGGCCGACGACTGCATGACGTACCGGATCGTCGTCAAGGAGTACGCGATGAAGTACGGCTGGCACGCGACCTTCATGCCGAAGCCGCTGTTCGGCGAGAACGGTTCCGGGATGCACGTCCACCAGTCGCTCGCCAAGGACGGCAAGAACGCCTTCTACGACGAGGACGACCCGTACTTCCTCTCGGCGACCGCGAAGTCGTTCATCGCCGGCCAGCTCAAGCACGCGCGGGAGATCTCGCCGCTGTTCGCCCAGTGGGTCAACTCCTACAAGCGCCTCGTTCCCGGCTACGAGGCGCCGGTCTACCAGGCGTGGTCGCGGCGCAACCGCTCGGCGCTGATCCGGGTGCCGCTCTACCACCCCGGCAAGGAGGGGGCGACCCGGGCCGAGCTGCGCTGTCCTGACCCGGCCTGCAACCCGTACCTGTGCTTCGCGGGGATGCTCCAGGCCGGCCTGGAAGGGATCGAGAAGGGCTACGAGCTGCCCGAGCCGATGGAGCAGAACCTCTACCACCTCTCCCAGGAGGAGCTGACCCAGCAGGGGATCGAGCAGCTGCCGGCGACGCTTGGCGAGGCGGTCGAGGTCGCCGCCGACTCGGAGCTGGTCCTGCGCACCCTCGGCGAGCACACCTTCCGCCGCTTCGTCGAGATCAAGCGGCAGGAATGGGACGAGTACCGCGTCCAGGTGACGCCGTACGAGATCGAAAACTTCCTGCCGATCCTCTGAGGCGGCGGCGATGGCGACCCTCCACGTCCTCCGCGTCTTCGCCGACGAGGCGGGCGACCACGGCAACCCCCTCGGGGTCTTCCTCGGCGGCGCGGAGGTGCCGGCCGAGCGGCGCCAGGCGGTCGCCCACGAGCTCGGGTTCTCGGAGACTGTCTTCGTCGACGACGCGGAGCGGGCGTTGTGCCGGATCTTCACGCCGGGGATGGAGCTGCCCTTCGCCGGCCACCCGATGGTCGGGACCGCCTGGCTGCTGGCCCGCGAGGGCGAGCCGCCCGAGCAGCTGCGGCCGCCGGCCGGGATCGTCGACGTGCGCCGCGAGAGCGAGCTGACCTTCGTCGCCGCCAAGGCCGAGTGGTCGCCGCCCTGGGAGCTGATCGAGGCCGAGAGCGCCCAGGCGGTGGCGGCAATGACCGAGCCGCCAGCTGGCGGCGGCGACCTGCCCTTCTGCTGGGCCTGGGCGGACGAGGCGGCCGGGCAGGCCCGCGCCCGTTGCTGGTCGCTGGAGGACATCGGCGAGGACGAGGCGACGGGATCGGCGGCGATCATGCTCGCCGTCGCCCTCGAGCGGCCGGTGACGATCCGCCAGGGGGAGGGGTCGCTGCTCTACGCGGCGCCGCTCGACGAAGGACGCGCCGAGGTCGGCGGCCGCGTCGTCCTAGACGAGGTCCGAGAGCTCGCGCTCTAGCGCCGCCGGGTCTGTGACGGGCAGCCGGCAGGCGAAGTTCTCGCAGACGTAGGCGGCGGCCCGCCCGTCGACCGTCGTGCGGCCGGCGAGCAGGGGCGGCTCCGCGGTGCCCTCCGGGCCGCCCGCGAGGACCAGGTGCGGCCGGAACTCCGCGCGCACCACCGCCGCCAGCTCGTCGACGTCCTCGCCGACCAGTGCCACCTCGCGGCTCGCGGAGAGGTGGAAGTCGAGGGCGCGCAGCAGGTGGGCGAAGGACTCGGGGTGGCGGGCGGCCGGGTCGGCGAAGAGGGCGAAGACGTCCTCGGCC
>CAMPIP010000151.1 GCA_946886425.1 uncultured Actinomycetes bacterium | reverse complement strand
GTCCCGGCAGGACACGGTTCCATCCACCGAACCGGAGCCTGTGTCGACGCCCGAGCCCGACCCGGAGCCCCCGGCCGCGGCTCGGCCCGTGGACGCCCCTCCGGCGACAGGACCCGCTGGCCGGGCCGCCCCGGACCTGACCCTCCCCGAGGTCACCGCCATCTGGCCCACCGTCCTCGACAAGCTCGCCGAGACGGCCCCGGCCCTGGCAGCCACCTTCGAGGGCGCCCGTCCTGTCTCCTTGGACGACGACGGCCTGCAGATCGGCTTCCCCGCCGACAAGACCTTCAACAAACGCAAGGCCGAGTCGCCGGAGCGCCGCGAAGCGCTGGCACAGGCGCTGACCGGCGTCGCCGGGCAGGAGCTGCGGCCGACTTACGTCCTCCTCGACGAGGAGAGTGCCGAGCCCGAGGCGCCCGACGAGGCGCCGCACCAGGCCGATCACAGCGACCTGGTCGAGAGGCTGAAGAGCGAGTTCAACGCAGAGGAGGTCAGTTAGGTGGCACGCGGAGGAGGTCCCGGGGGGTTCGACGTCAACGCCCTGATGAAACAGGCGCAGCAGATGCAGACCGAGATGCTGAAAGCCCAGGAGCAGCTCAAAGACGAGGTGGTCGAGGCCAGCGCCGGCGGCGGAATGGTCAAGGTCAAGGTCGGCGGCGACCTGACCCTGCGGGAGATCGTCATCGACCCCGAGGCGATCGACCCCGAAGAGGCCGAGATGCTGGCCGACATGGTCCAGGCCGCGGTCAACGAGGGCATCCGCGCCGCCCAGCAGGTGGCCGAGTCGAAGATGGGCGGAATCACCGGCGGCCTCGGCGGCCTGCCGGGGATGTGAGCACCGAGGGCCCGGCGCCGCTCGCGCGGCTGGTCGCCGAGCTCTCGCGGCTGCCCGGGATCGGCCAGCGGACCGCGCAGCGGCTCGCCTTCCATCTGCTGCGCGCGCCCGACGAGGAGGCATTCGCGCTCGGCGACGCGATCCGCGAGGTGAAGGAGAAGGTCGGTCTCTGCGAGGAGTGCTTCAACCTCGCCGAGGGACCGGTCTGCCGGATCTGCGCCGACGCCAACCGCGACCGCGCCTCGATCTGCGTGGTCGAGGAGCCCGGCGACGTGATCCCGATCGAGCGCACCCACGAATATCGCGGCCTCTACCACGTGCTCGGCGGCGCCCTCTCGCCGATCGACGGCGTCGACGCCCAGGACCTCAAGATCGCCGAGCTGCTCGGCCGGGTCGAACGCGGCGGCGTCGACGAGGTGGTGCTCGCCACCAACCCGACCACCACCGGCGAGGCGACCGCCCTCCACATCGCCGAGCAGCTACGCGGCAAGGTGACGGTCACCCGGCTCGCCAGCGGGCTGCCGGTCGGCGCCGACCTCGAGCACGCCGACGAGGTGACGCTCGGCAAGGCCCTCGCCGGGCGCCGCAGCCTCGGCTGAGAGGCTCGCCCCCGGATATTCGTCCTGGACGGGTGTCCCGTCGCAAATAGCGGCTTTCTGCGCGACTGGGCGTCCGCCGCGTTCGCGAAGGTCCCGGGATGGCGACGCAGGCCCCGGCAGACCCCAGTTTCCAGCGCGGCTCGGCGGGAGCGCGGATTGCCCGAGAGGTCTCGGCGTTGCAGGCGTCGCTGTTGGCGAAGCTGCGCGAGGAGATCCCGGGAGACGATCACGATCAGTTCGCCGAGGCGGCCCAGCGCCTCGCCGAGGAGTTCGGCTCGGTGACGGCGACCGCGGTTGACGCCGCGGCGGCGCCGCGGGCGACGCCTCCCAGCGAGGAGCTGACAAGCCTCTACCAGCCCGGCCACATGCGGCGCCGGCTCGAGCAGCTGCTGGAGACCAACCGGCGCTACGGGCACCCGTTCGCGCTGGTCGTCTTCGACGCCTCCGGGCCCGGCGCTCGCGAGGGCAGCGACGGAGGTGGCCAGGAGACGGTGCTGGCGATCCTCGGCGCGGCGCTGCGCGAGAGCATCCGCATCGTCGATGAAGCCTTCCCGCTCGAGGAGGACGCGATCTGCGTTCTCGCCCCCAACCTGCGCACCGTCGAAGGCGTGCAGATGGCGGAGAGGCTGCTTGGTCTCCTTGATGATTTGGAGCGGGCCGGCGGCCTGCGAATCACGGTCGCGGCCGGCGTCGTCGCCTGCCCCGACCATGGCGCCGATGCCGAGCAGCTACTGCAGAAAGCCGACGCGGCGATGTGGCGAGCGCGCGCGCTGGGGCAGCCGGTGGGCGTCGGTCAGCTGCGGGCGGCTGTGCAAGATCGCTGACAGATTTCCGAAATCTGTCCATAACTGATGTAAACCCGAGAATGCGGTGCCAGAATCCCCGCAGATGCCAGGGATTCGAACCAACGCCGCTGCCGAAGTGCTGGGCGTCAGCCCCAACACGCTGCGCAGCTGGGAGCGCCGCTACGGCTTCCCGACGCCGAAGCGGACGGTCGGAAACCACCGCAACTACGAGCTGGTCGAGCTGCAGACGCTGCGCGACGCTCTCGCCGAGACGGGGAACATCTCCTCGGCGATCGAGCTGACGCGGCAGCGCCAGGCGGCGCCGGCCAGTGGCGGCACCCTGTTTGCCGCTTTCGAGAGCTTTGACGAGGCTGCCGCCGACCGGGCGATCGAGGAGAGCCTGGCGCTGCGGCCGCTGGAGCGGACCGTCGAGGAGCTGCTGCTGCCCGCGATCGACCGGCTCGCCGCCGACCCCGAGCGCGAGACCGAGCTGGAGTTCGCGGCCCGCTGGGCGACCGGATGGCTGCACGGCGCCCGCCGCCTCGCCTCCGCCGCGTCCCGACCGGCCGGGATCCTGCTGCTCGACTCGAGCCACGGCCAGGACGCCGAGGAGGTCCACATGCAGGCGCTCGATCTGGCCCTGCGCCGGGCCGGCTTCCGTGTCCTCGTCCTCTCCAACGAGCTTGGCGACGAGCGGCTCGAGCGCGCCCTCGGCGCCCTCGACCCGACCGCGATCGTCCTCTGCGGACCCGGCGCCGAGACCCAGGACGCGGTGCGGCTGGTTCGCAAGATCCGCGAGCTCGGCTTCGTCGCCCCCCTCTACGGTTTCCGCGCCGCCGGCTTGATCGGCGCCGCCGTCCCCTCCGCCGGCGAAAGGCCGAGTGAGGTGACCGGCATGCTCAATGCCGATCTGCGCCGCCGCGCCGCCCAGGCCTTCGCCTAGCCGAGCTTCTTCTCAGGCCGGGTCGAGCAGCAGTGCCAGCTGCCGCGACTGCGCCAGCAGCGTCCCGTCCGTGCTCCACAGCTCGCCGTCTTCCTCGAAGAAGCCGTCGCGGACCAGGCCGGTCCGGAAGGTGGCGAGGTAGGCGTCCTCCGGAGTCGCTCCGGGTGGCGGCAGCGGCGCCCGGAAGTGGACGGTGTAGTCGATCGTCGGCGCCGGCCGCGGAGTCTCGACCCGCACGAACGGGGCCGGGAACCAGGTGTCGAGGAGGGCGGCGGCGAGCGGGGCGTCGAGCAGGCGCGGCTCGCGGCTGCGGATCCAGGTGCCGTGGCGGGCCGGCCCGCCCGAGAAGGCGGGCTCGCCGAGCGCCGGCCGGACCAGGTAGTTCTGCAGCATCCGCGGCGCGCCCGGGCGGTCGCTGGCCTCGATCGCGTGCATCTCTCCCGGCTCGCCGGCGTCGGGCATCTCCAGCTCCGTGAAGCCGCCCTCGGCCCAATCCTCGGAGAGCACGGCCAGCGCCGTCGCCTGCACCTCGCCGCCCTGCTCCATGCGGGCGGAGACGAAGCTCGCCCGGCTGCCTTCGCGCTCGATCTCCACCACCAGCTCGACCGGGCCGGCCTTCGGCGCCCGCGGGTAGTGGACGGTCAGAGAGCGCGGCGGTCGCGCCTCACCGGTGGCGGCCAGGATCGCCCGCAGCACCACCGCGGCGACGTAGCCGCCGTTCGGCCCGCGCCCGACCCACCAGCGTTCGCTCATCTCGGCGCCGAAGCGGTTGCCGCCGAGCGGCGCGACCGCGGTGTCGGCGTCGAAGCCCGGCAGCGTCGCCGCGCCGGCGCTCTCGCTCACGCGCCCTCCGGCTCGGGGTCGCGGGAGGGGGGAGGGGGACCGGTCTCGCTGATCCCGATCCGCGCGTGTAGGCGCCGCAGCGGCGCCGGCGCCCACCAGTTCCACTTGCCGAGCAGCTCCATCAGCGAAGGCACCAAGAGGGCGCGGACGATACTGGCGTCGATCAGCACCGCCAGCGCCGTGCCGACGCCGTTCTCCTTGATGAAGATGATCTGCGAGGTCGCGAAGGCGCCCATCGCGACCGCGAACAGCAGCGCCGCCGCGGTGACGATCCGCCCCGTCCGCTCCAGCCCGATCGCGACGCTCTCGGAGTCCGAGGCGCCGCCGTCGCGGGCCTCCTTGATCCGCGAGAGCAGGAAGACCGCGTAGTCGGTGGAGAGCCCGAAGGCGACCGCGAAGAGCAGGATCGGCATCGTCTGCTCGAGCGCCCCCGGGCTGGAGTAGTCCAGCACCCCTTCCAGCCGGCCGTCCTGGAAGATGAAGACCAGCAGGCCGAACACGGCCGTGAGGTTGAGGAAGTTCATCAGCAGCGACTTGATCGGCAACACCACCGAGCCGGTCATCAGGAAGAGGATGACCAGGGTGGCGATGACGATGATCGCCAGCACGATTGGCAGGTGGCTGACCAGGCTGCTCTGCAGGTCGACGAAGTCGGCGGTGGCGCCGCTGACCAGCACCGTCGCCCCGGGCGGCGCCCGCAGCTGCCGGATCGCTTCAACGGTGCTCTGGCTGGCCTCCGAGTTGAAGGGGTGGGAGGAGACCGCCTGGACCGCGGTGACGTCGCCGCGCAGGCGCTGCGGCGGCAGCACCGTGGCGACCCCGGGCACGTCGGCGACCCGCTTGGCGACCTGCGCCGCCGCCCCCGGGCCGCCGCCGGCCACGTCGACCCAGATCGGCGTTTCGCGGTAGGGCGGGAACTCCTCGCTGATCGTGTCGTAGGCCTGCCGGGCGCTCGCCGATTCCGGCAGCACGCCGGGGTCGACGGTGTTGAACTTGATCCCGAGGAAGGGCAGGCCGAGGACGATCAGGAAGAGGGCGCTGAGGGTCGCGATCGGCGCCGGCCGCCGCATCACGAAGCGCGAGAGCCGGTACCAGAAGCCCTGCTCGTCGGGCCGGGCGTCGGCCTCGGCGCGGCGATGCAGGAACTTCGGGGCGCCGGCGTTGACGCGGGTGCCGAGCAGGGTCAGCACCGCCGGCAGCACGGTCAGCGAGATCAGCGCCGCGAACAGGGCGACCAGAGCGCCGCCGAGCCCCATCGAGTAGAGGAATCGCTGCGGGAAGACGAGCAGCGAGGCGAGTGCCGCCGCGACCGTCAACGATGAGAAGAAGACGGTCCGCCCGGAGGTCGCCAGCACCCGCCGCATCGCCGTCAGCCCCGGCCCGCTCTTGGCGATCTCCTCGCGGTAGCGGGAGACGACGAAGAGGCTGTAGTCGATCGCCAGCCCCAGTCCCAGCGCCGTGGTCAGGTTGAGCGCGAAGATCGAGATCGAGCCGAACTCGGAGGCGAGGCGGAGGATCAGGAAGGTGCCGACGATCGCCAGGCCGCCGATCATCAACGGCAGCAGCGCCGCGACGAGGCTGCGGAAGAACAGCAGCGAGAGCAGGAAGAGCAGTGGGAAGGCGAGCATCTCGGCGGTCCGCAGGTCGCTCTCGACCTGCTTGTTGACCTGCTCCTGGGCGATCGCGGCGCCGACGTCGCCAAGCAGCTCGAGGCCCACCCGGGCGTGATCGTCGGC
>CAMPIP010000150.1 GCA_946886425.1 uncultured Actinomycetes bacterium | reverse complement strand
TGTAGCTCAGTTGGTTAGAGCGCCGGCCTGTCACGCCGGAGGTCGCGGGTTCGAGTCCCGTCGCTCCCGCTTCGCGCTGCCCGCGCCCGCGGAGGCCGTCCTCGGAAGCGGCGACAGGTGTTGGGTCCGACCGGTAATCCGGGGTGAGAACCTGTCGGGAGATGACCCTCCAGGGCTTCCTTGACGCTCAGGACGCCGGCGGTACCTACGACCGCGCCCTCGCCGAGCTGCGCGCCGGTCGCAAGACGAGCCACTGGATGTGGTTCGTCTTTCCGCAGGTCTCCGGGTTGGGGGAGAGCGAGATGTCGCGGCGGTATGCGATCGGGTCGTTGGCGGAGGCGCGTGCCTACGTCGAGCACCCCACCTTGGGGCCTCGGTTGCGGGAGTGCGCGGCAGCCGTTTTGGGGCACGCGGACAGCTCCGCGGAGGAGATTCTGGGCGGAATCGATGCGGTCAAGCTGCGGTCCTCGATGACGCTCTTCGCTCGCGCGGCGCCGGGGGAGGCGCTGTTCGGGGAGGTTCTTGCGGCTTTCTACGGCGGTTTGCCGGACGAGCGAACGGAAAGTTTGATCGGTTAGTCCTAATCATCCGGTTTCGCCGCTGGCCGCATGTCCGAGCGCCCAGGATTCAAGGTGCCGCCGGTCGGGGCCGATTCCCCGGAAGCGTGCCACGGCTAACCCGCCACATATCGCTGCTCATCGTCGGCCTCGTCGCCAGCTTCGGCCTCGTCGCCTGCGGGTCTTCGAGTGGAAAGGAAGGGGGGACCCTGAAGTCCTCGATCGGGTCCTTCCCGGACTACCTCGACCCGGCCCTCTCGCACTCCGAGGAAGGCTGGACGGCGATCTACAACACCTACATCCCGCTGCTCACCTACGCCCACGAGAGCGGCAAGGCGGGCAGCCAGGTCGTCCCCGGGCTCGCCAAAGCGCTGCCCGAGGTCTCCAAGGACGGCAAGACCTACACGCTCTTCCTCCGCAAGGGCCTGAAGTACTCCGACGGAACGCCGGTCAAGGCCTCGGACTTCCCCTTCGCCGTCGAACGGCTCTTCAAGATGAACTCCAGCGGGACGTTCTTCTACACCGACATCGTCGGTGCCGAACAGTTTCAGAAGACCAAGCGGGGGGGCATCCCCGGCATCGAAGCCGACGACAAGACCGGCAAGATCGTCATCCGCCTCGCCAAACCGCGCGGGACCTTCACCAACGAGCTCGGCCTCCCGTTCGTGGCGCTGCTGCCGGCCGGCACGCCGGACGAGGACCTCACCGCCGACCCGCCGCCGGCGACCGGCCCATACGAGATCGTCAAATCGCAGCCCGGGCGCGGCTGGGAATACGACCGCAACCCGGTCTGGAAAACCACCAACGCCGAGCTGATCCCGGAGATCCCGAACGGCTACATGGACGAGATCGACGTGACCGTCGTCCGCAACGGCGCCACCCAGGTCAACGAAGTCGAACAGGGCGGCAGCGACTGGATGCAGAACTCGCCGCCCGCCGACCGCTACGCCGCCGTCAAATCCAAGTTCGAAGGCAGCCAGTTCCGGGTCGAGGAGATCAACAGCACCTACTTCTTCTGGCTCAACGCCAACGAGGGCCCCTTCGAGGACCTGCGCGTCCGCGAAGCCGCCAACTACGCGGTCAACCGCGCCGCTCTGGAACGGATCTACGCCGGCCAGCTGACCTCCACCGAGCAGATTTTGCCGCCAGGGATGCCGGGCTACGAGAAGCTCGACCGCTTCCCCTACGACCTCGACAAGGCCAAGGAACTGGTCCGGGAAGCGAACCCGACCGATCGCCAGGTCACCGTCTGGTCCGACAACGAAAGCCCCAACGACGAAGCGGCCGAATACCTCGAGGACGTGCTGCGCAAAATCGGCCTCGACCCGAGCCTGAAAATCGTCAACTCCGACAACTACTTCCCGGTCGTCGGCAACGAGTCGACCCCCGACCGCGACGTCGGCTACGCCAGCTGGTTCGAGGACTACCCGCACCCCAACAACTTCTTCCAGCCGCTGCTCTCCGAAGAGAGCATCACCCCGACCAACACCACCAACCTCGGCCGCTTCGCCGACCCGAAGTTGAGCGCCAAGATCGAGGAACTGGCCGAAGAGCAGCTCGGGCCCGAGCAGGAAGCCGCCTATGCCGACCTCGACCGCGAATTCATGGAGCAGGCGCCCTGGATCCCCTACGGGACCAGCACCACCTCAACCTTCGTCTCCGACGCGATCGACCTCGACAAGATCGTCTTCAACCCGGCCTTCAATCAGGACCTGACCAGCTTCCAGTTCAAGTAGGGCCGGCGAGCGCAGCGGCGTTGGCTCAGTCGCGAGGCGCGTAGCGGTGGTGGATCATCAGGGCGTTGCCGTCCGGGTCCTGGAAGAAGGCCATGTGGCAGACGCCGCTGTCGATCGTCTCGCCGAGGAACTGCACCCCGACCGCTTCGAGGCTCTGGCGCGAGGCCGCGACGTCATCGACGTGAAGGGCGATCGGGTGGCCGCTCGGCGCGAACTCGCGGCCGATCGCCGGCGAGTCCATGACCTGCAGGGTGAGGTTGCCGGTCTCGAATTCGCCGCCCGGCGTTTTGCCGTATTCGGAGGACTGCTCGAGCCCAAGCGTCTTCCCGTAGAAGCTTTTCGCCGCCGGATAGTCCTTGACGAAGACGGTGACGAAGTCGACGCCGCCCACCTCGATCGCGCTCTCGCTCATCTCGCTTCCCTTCCGTTTGGTTCCAGGTCGTTCCCCGATTCCGCCGCCACCGGCCCGGGACGAAGCACGTCGGGATCGTGTCCGGGCCGGACCGTGAGGCCGGCGTCGCGCAGCTCCCGCAGCCGCGCGGCGGACCGAAGTTGCGCCTCGGGGTCATCGCCGAAGGCGGGGAAGCGGAGGTCGTCGAAGGTCTCGGCGAAGAGGCCGGCGTCGATGCCGAGCACCAGGTCACCGATCCGCACCGACTGGTGTCCGGCGGTGTGGCCCGGGGTGCCGAGCAGCAGCACCGAGCCGTCGCCGAGCAGGTCGTGGTCGCCGTCGACCAGGACCGGCTCGCGCCCCAGCCCCTCGTAGTCGCGCGGCAGCAGGAAGTTGCGCTCGATCGCGGCCCGTTCGCGCCCCGCCTCCCACTCGGCGCGCTGGACGACGACCGGGACCGAGTCGGGGATCAGCTCGAGGCCGCCGGCGTGGTCGAAGTGCAGGTGCGTGAGGACGACCCGGGTCAGCGTCCCCAGGTCGACCTGCTCGGCGATCGACTGCTCCTGCTCGAGCGCGAAGAAGGAGATCGGGCCCTGTCCGTAGTGGCCCTCGCGGTCGGCGACGGCGCCCGGGTGCAGGCCGGTGTCTACGAGGATCCGCTCGCTCCCGGTCTCGATCAGGTAGGCGGGCACCGGCAGCCGAATCGGCTTTTCGGGCTCCTCCTCGCCCTGCCGCCAGATCCCCCGCGCCGCGGTCATCCAGCCGACGTTGAGCATCTCGACACGCATTGCCGCGGACTCTACGCGCCGGGGCTACGGGCGGGCGAGGCGGGAGACGTAGACGGCCTTGCTGTGGCGCTCGGATTCGAGCGGCTGGCGGAGGATCCCGTCGGTCTGCATTCCGTAGACCTCGAGGCACTCGTAACCGCAGCGCTCCAGCGCCGCCAGCACCTCGGCTTCCGGGAAGTGGCGCTGGCGGTGCGTCTCCGGCGGGACGGCCGGGGCGTCGCTGCCCGGCAGCGGCTCGCCTTCGAAGACCGCTTCGGAGATCGAGCCGGGGGCCGCGTCGGGGCTCGAGCGGCCGTGCCAGAGCAGCCGCCGCCCGCCCATCTCGACCTCGACCTCTTCGGCGAAGAAGCTCCGGTAAGTCTGCAGCTCGTTGGTGTCGAAGAGCAGCAGCCCGGTCTCCGGTGTCAGGTTCGGCCGGATCGCTCGCAGCGCCTGCTCCAGCTCCTCGCCGCCGAGCAGGTAGTTGATCGCGTCATCGAGGCTCCAGACCAGGTCGAACTCGCCGAGGTGGGGGAGCCGGCGCGTGTCGGCGACCAGGAGCTCGGCGCGGTCGCCGACCTTCCGCCGGGCCAGCTCGACCATCGCCGGCGAGATATCGGCGGCGGTCACCTCCCAACCCCACTCGAGCATCGGGATGAAGCTCTTGCCGGTCCCGCAGCCGACGTCGAGGAGGCGGCGGCCGGTCAGTCCCTGCCGCTCGAGGTGGACCAGCAGCTCTTTCAGCCAGGCGTCGTAGTTGTGGTGGGCGGTGAAGTCGTCGTAGACGGGGGCGATCGCCTCATAGGCGGTTTCCGCCCCCAGCGCCTCGGTTTCACCTGCTCGCGCGGCTCCCACAGAAGAGAGACCCAGCTTCGATCAGAAGTGTTTCAACGTTAAAACTCACTCTCCCAGTGTTTAAAATAGTAGTTTCGTTTGATCAGCTCTCCACTTCGGCATCGTCGCGGTGATGACGGCTGGGAATGGAGCGAGGCGCACAGGGTTTGCCTTCGGTTCGCGTACCGCTACGCGAGCAATCCAAGTGAGGCAGAGGACATCGCCCAGGACGCCTTGCTCCGGGCCTGGCGCCGGCGCTCGACGCTGCGCGAGCCCGGTCGCCGCAACCAGTGGCTGGGGACGATCGTCCGCAACGAGGCGTTCCGCCAGCACGCGCGGCTGCGGCCGGAACCAATCGCCACGGTCGAGACGGCGGAAGGCGTCGAAGACGCCCAGGTGACGGCGACGGTCGAACGGGCGGACCTGCATGCCGCCCTGCGGCAGCTCAACGAGCGCGAGCGCGAGATCCTCGAGATGCGCTACGAGGACGACCTGACCCAGTCGACGATCGCCCGCCGCCTCGGCATCCCGGAGGGAACCGTGAAGGTGCGGCTGCACCGCGCCCGCAACAAGCTGCGCCGCGCCTACGTGCTGCAGTGAGGGTTCGGTCCGGGGGTCGACCTCTACTGGCGCGCCGCGACGCGGCGCATCTCCGCCGTCGCCGCCTGCGGTCCCACGTAGGGCACCAGCATCGCGAAGAGCAGGTCCGGCAGTCGGTCCGGCAGCCGCTCCGCCCGCCCGGCCAGCAGCTCATCGAAGATCAGCCCGGAGACGGCCCCGGCCGACATCAGCGAGATGTTCTCCGGCAGCGCCTTGCCCGCCGCGAGCTCGCGGCCGCCGTCGAGGTACTCGGTGAAGCGAGCGATCGCGTTGGTGTGCATCTGCCGCGCGTCGGCCCCGGCGGCGGCGACCTCGACGACCGCGGTTCGCGCCAGCGCCGGCTCGTCGGCGAAGCGGTCGACGATCGTGGTCAGCCCGGTGGTCATTCGCGCCATCCAGCTCGCCTCGCCGTCGCAGTTGGCGACGACCTCGCCGAAGACCTGCTCGACCAGCATCCCGTAGGCGGCGAGGAAGCAGTCGTGCTTGTCCTCGAAGTACTTGTAGAAGGTGGTGCGGGAGGTCTCGGCCTCCTCGATCACGTCGGCGACCGAGGTCTCCTTGTATCCCTTTGCCCCGACCACGCGGATCATGCCCGCGAGGATGTCCTGACGCCGCGAAGATTCCGTCGAATGCATCGGCCCGCCTTCGAGAGAGGCTGCTGAACTGCCCTGTACATTCATCATAGCGGCATCGTGTACGAAGATGTTTATCTAGCCTCTTCGCCCACCTCCCTCGCTGCCGCATCGGGGCCGAGATAGGCGACCAGGGTCGCAAAAAGCAGGTCCGAAAGCAAGTTCGGAAGCTCGTCCTCTCGGCCGCCGATCAGCTCGTCGGCGATCAACCCGACCACCGCGCCGGCGGCCAAGCGGGAGGCGTTGGCGGGCAGGGCGCGGCCGC
>CAMPIP010000149.1 GCA_946886425.1 uncultured Actinomycetes bacterium | reverse complement strand
AGTTGATCAAGCTCACGGGCAAGGACTGCGTCCGCGGCGGGTCCGCCGAGGCGCTGCGCATCACGCTTGGCAAGGCGACGCCGGAATGCTCTTACCGCACCCCGGTGGTCGGCCGCAACCTCGAGATCGGGGCGACCGCCCGGCTGTCGAGCATGACGCCGAAGAAGGCCCGGCACGGGGCCTACCTGGGCGTGGTCGCGCGAGCCGGTGCCGGGGCCCGTTACGCGATGCTCGTCTTCCCGCTGCAGCGCAAGGTGCAGCTGGTGAAGATCGTGGCGGGGGGCGCCGAGTACCTCGCCGTCGATCGCGGCGAGAAGCTCGTGAACGGTGTGGACAAGGCGAACGCGCTGAGGCTGCAGGTGGTTGAGACCGGGGAGCCGGGCAAGGTCCAGGTCAACGCTTTCCTGGGTGGCAGCAAAGTCGCCGAAGCGCTCGACGATTCGGGCGGGGAGTTGAGCGGCCAGTCCAGCGGCGTGCTGCTCGGGGCGGTCAAGAACGGGAACGGGGTCGTCGGCAGCGTCGACGACGTCATCGTCAGGGTGCCGGTGCGCTTCTAGCCTTCGCTGGGCTCGCCGCCGGCGCGGTTTGCTGCTTGCCGGTGTCGACTCCCTCGATTCGCGGCGCGTCGATCGGGCTGGCTTCGCCCAGGAACACGAAGGCGGAGATGACGGCGATCCCGAGCAGGACGCCGAGCAGAACGCCGAGTGCCAGGTCGAGCCGTCGCCGCGGGCGCGCCGGGCGGTCCGGTCCGGGTGCGACCGGCTCCGCGGTCACCTGGCGGTCTCCGGGGCCGGCCGGGCGCTGACCTGGCGGGCGAAGACGATGTAGCGCTCGGCGGCGCTGTATAGGGGGTGACAGGCGCTCAACACGAGCCGGTTGTAGCCCACGTCCCGCACGACCCCGACGTCGGTGGGGTCGACGATCGCCGACTTCTCGACCCGGTAACGGATCGTCGCGTAGGGCATCTCGAGCGTGATCGGATCTCCCGGCTTCAGCGAGTCGATGTGCCGGAACGGCGCCAGGTACGTCGTCCGGTGCCCGGCGATGCCGACGGTCCCCGGCGCCCCGGGCATCGGCGTTTCCGGGTAGTGCCCCGGGCCCTTCTCGAGGCTCGAGTGGTCGGTCCCTTCGACGAACACGGCGTCGAGCCCCGCCATGTCGGGGACGACGATGCGGCCGATCGCCGCTCCCTCCTCGACCTGGCGGCCGAAGCGCCGGGCGAGGACCGAGACCCGCCGCGGCGGGCGCTCGACCTTGGCGATCGCGCGGCGATCGGCGGGGGTCGGATAGCTCGCTTCGAGATCGTCCAGCTGCCTTGCCGCTTCGCCCTGCTTGATCGCGCCGTAGATCGAGGAGATCGGCTCCTTGTAGGCGAGGGTGAGGCCGACGTCCGCCAGCACTACGAGGCCAGCGGTGATCAGCGTCACCGAGAGGATGTGGCCGAGCCGCCGCATCTGCCTAGTCTGGCAGCGATTACCGTCGAAACGCCCCGGCGCCGCGCGAAGGCGATGCCGGGAACGGCATGGATATAGTGCCCGCCTGTTGTGAGGGGAGGCGGACAACGCGCTTGTCGATGGCCGATGCTCGGATCGGCCCTGACTGCCCTGTTGTTCTCGCTGGTCGTTCTCTCCCTCGCCACGCCGTCGGCGCCGGCCGCGGCGGACAGGGGATGCGCCGAAGCCCTGGCGGCACCGAGGGCGATGACCTTGCGGGCGCTGCGCGGCTCGGTGTTGTGCCTGGTGAATCGGGCCCGCGAAAAACGTGGCCTCGCCCCCCTCCGGGACAACCCCGAACTGCGCCGGTCCGCGACCCGGCACTCCGCCGACATGGTCGCTCGGCGTTATTTCGGGCACGAGGGCCCGCTTGGGGGCACGGCGACCGAGCGGGCGGCCCGGTGCGGCTACCTCGCCCGCCGCGGCACGTACTCGATCGGCGAGAACATCGGCGGTGGCGTCGGCCGGCGCTTTGGTTCGCCCGCCGCCGTCTATCGCGCCTGGATGGAGAGCGCCTCCCACCGGGCCAACATCCTCAGCCCCGGCTTTCACGACTTCGGGATCGGCGTCGTCCGCGGCTTTCCGGGCGGCGGCGGGCCGCAGGCCGCCACCTACACGCTCGACTTCGGCTCGCGGCGCTGAACGCCGTTCTCCGGCCCGGCGCTCCGCGTGCGGGGTTTCGCCAATCCTCCTAGTACATCCGTCGAGGCCTGCATGAAATCTCCTAAGGGGAAGGCCCGGGTCTGGCGAGAGATAGGGCGTGATAGCCCGGATCTCGACCACGATCGTCGTCCTCGCCGCCGCCCTGGCGATGCTGGCCCCAGCCGCCGGCGCCGCCGGGCTGGAGCGGCTGATCGCGCCTCTCGAGGCCTGTCCGGGCCAGGCGGACCCGGCGGCGCCGCGGGCGGCGCAGGAGCGGGCGATGCACTGCCTCAGCAACTTCGCGCGGCACCGGGCCGGGGTGGGATCGCTCGGTGACGCCGAACCCCTCGATCGCTCCGCCGTCGACAAGTCAGAGGACATCCTCCGCTGCGACAGCTTCAGCCACTACGCCTGCGGCCGCGATTTCACCTACTGGATGCAGCGGGTCGGCTACGTACCGGCACGCTGCTGGCGCGCCGGGGAGAACATCGCCTGGGGGACCGGGAAGCTGGCGTCGCCGCGCTCCATCTTCCGGGCCTGGATCCACTCCCCCGAGCACCGCGCCAACATCCTCGGCCGCTACAGCCAGATCGGCATAGGCATGGTCGTCGGCGGCCTCCGAGGACAGCAGGACGTCCACGTCTGGACCCAGCACTTCGGCTCCCACTGCGGCCGGTCGCAGAGCGGGGGCAGGCCGCACCTGGCCCGGCTCGCGACCGCCCGGGCGGTCGGCTGACGCCCGGCGAGGACGCCTGGCCTTCATAATTCCGTCCCGATGGCGACGACTACGGTCGAGCGGCCACGCCTGGCCGGACCCGGCTCCGGCCTGGGTGGGAACTGGCGCGTGATCGTTCGCAACGACAACCACAACACCTTTGACCACGTGGCCCAGACGCTGGCCCGCGTCCTGCCTGGGGTCGACGTCGGGCAGGGGTACCGGATCGCCGACACGATCCACAACACTGGTCAGGCAACGGTCTGGACCGGCCCGCGCGAGCCGGCCGAGCACTACTGGGAGCAGCTCGAGGCCGCCGGCCTGACGATGGCACCGCTCGAGCGGTGTTGAGCGCGGCTCCCTACTCGGCCGCGACCAGGGTGTGCCAGGTCGGCAGGATCGGGATGTCGTAGTAGCCGATCACGGCGGTCCGGGCGGCCTCGATCTCCTCCGAGAACCAGTACCGTTCGAAGTCGGCGCGGTTCTCCCAGATCGAGGTCTGGCGGAAGGCGAGCGGGTCGTCCTTGGAGCGGGTCAGCGACCAGCTCTTGGCGCCGTAGGCGGGCATCTTCGCGGCCGCCTCCTCCCAGACGTCGAGCCAGCGGTCGGCCCGGAAGGGGGCGACGTGCCACTCGAGCGTGCAGACCTCGACCTCAGCCATCTAGATATCCCTTTCGAGTCGCGTTACCGGGGCCATCAGGCGCCGACCTCGGCCCGGATCGCGCCGGGTCCGTCCTCGGTCTTGCCCTCGTCCTCGGACTCGGC
This sequence comes from uncultured Actinomycetes bacterium, assembly GCA_946886425.1. Next base: position 2,244 of record CAMPIP010000149.1, on the reverse strand, counting down.
CCCGACCAGGATCGAGATCTTGCCGAGGTGCTTGTTTTCGTGCATCAGCTGGTGGGCGTGGGGGACGCCGTCGAAGCCCATCGTTTCCGAGAGCACCGGCCGCACCTTGCCCTCCGCCATCAGCTGGTTCGCCCGCATGCACTCGTAGGCGTTGGCGAAGTGGGAGCCGATGATCTGCTTCTGGCGCATCCACAGGTAGCGGACGTCGAAGTCGAGCTGGAAGCCCGAGGTGGCGCCGCAGATGACGACCTTGCCGAACGGCTTGACGACGTAGACCGAGGTCGGGAAGGTCGCCCGGCCGACGTGCTCGAAGACGATGTCGGGAGCGTCGCCGAGGATCCCCTGGAGGCGCTTGGAGAACTCGCGCGAGGCCCGGAAGCGCTCCTTGTCGGCGGCCGGGTCGGTGAGGTTCTCGTCGGACCGCATCATCGCCCCGAACTCGTTGCGGTTGATGTAGTCGACGGCGCCGAGCTGCTTGACCAGCTCGCCCTTCTCGTCGGAGGAGACGACGCCGACCGCGTTGGCGCCGGCGGCCTTGCAGAGCTGCACGGCGAAGACGCCGAGACCGCCGGCGGCGCCCCAGATCAGCACGTTGTGGCCGGCCTGCAGCTTGCACTGGTCCATCAGCATCCGGTAGGCCGTGAAGTAGGTGAGCCCGTAGGCGGAGGAGTCGACCCAGGAGAGGTTGGGTGGCTTCGGCAGCAGCTGCTGCGCCTGCACCTTGGTGAACTGGGCGAACGAGCCCCAGGTCGTCTCGTAGCCCCAGATCCGCTGGCTCGGGGCGGCGAGCGGGTCGAGTCCGTGCACCTCGACGTCCTCGTAGGAGGCCTGGTTGCAGTGGACGACGACCTCGTCGCCGGGCTTCCAGCGAGTCACGCCCTCGCCGACTTTCCAGACCACGCCGGAGGCGTCGGAGCCGCCGATGTGGTGGCCGTACTCGGGGTGGTCGCCGTAGCCGAAGACCGAGACCGGCTTGCCCAGCGAGGCCCAGACGTTGTTGAAGTTGACGCCGGCGGCCATCACCCGCACGATCACCTCGAAGGCGCCGGGCTCGGGGACCTCGATCTGCTCCAGCTGGAACGCGTCTTTCGGCTCGCCCTCGCGCTCCTGGCGGATCACCCAGGCGGCCATCGTCTCCGGCAGCGTGCCGGGCTCCACGTCCAACTTCGCGACTGCACTGGTGTCAACGGCCAAGGGGGTCCTCCGAGAGTGTTTCGGTGATGGGCGGCCAATCCTAACCCGACGCCGCCTGACTAAGCAGGCCAAGGACGCACCGAGCGCCGCGTGCTTTTGCACGCAAGCGAGGGAGGACGCCGGGATGCGCCGTGTCAGGCGGCGTCGGAGCGTAGCTCCGGAGCCGAGATCTGCCGGACGGTGATCTCGACCGGTTCGGGCGGCTCGATCTCCTTGCCTGGGGCGATGCCGAGCCCCTCGACTTTGCGCAGCTGTGGCAGCAACCGCTTGTCCATCGAGCCGACGGCGGAGTCGTAGGCGTTCGCCGCCGTGGTCAGGCCTTTGCCGACCCGCTCGAAGTCGCCGAGGAACTTCGAGAAGCGGGAGTGCAGGGTGCCGGCCGCCTCGGCGATCTCGGCCGCCTCGGCGACCATCCGCTCCTGGCGCCAGCCCAGCTCCATCGTCCGCAGCAGCCCCACCAGCGAGGTCGGGCTGACGACCAGGACGTTGCGCTCCAGCGCGTAGTCGAAGAGCGTCGGGTCGGCGGCGAAGGCGGCGTGCAGGGCCGGCTCGTTGGGGATGAAGCAGATCACCAGGTCGGGCATCTCGCCCGCCTTGAACTGGCCCTGGTAGTCCTTGGAGCTGAGCGCTCGCACATGCTCGCGGGCCTGGCGGGCATGCCGCGCCAACTGGGTCAGTCGCTCGCCCTCGACCTCGGCTTCCTGGGCCTCGAGGAAGGCGTCGAGCGGCACCTTCGAGTCGGCGACGAAGCTGCGGCCCTCGGGGAGCAGGAAGCGGGCGTCGGGGCGCAGGCGGCCGTCTTCGGTCCGCAGGGTCTCCTGCAGCTCGAAGTCGACGTGCTCGGTCATCCCGGCGATCTCGACGCAGCGGCGCAGCTGCAGCTCGCCCCACTGGCCCCGGGTCTGGGGCTGCCGCAGCGCCTTCTTGAGGCCGGCGGTCTCGGCGCCGAGGTTGCCGACGGTCTGGCCGACCTGCTCGATCAGGGTCCGGGTCTGCAGGTCGGTCTCGCCGCGGCGCTGGACCTCTTTCTCGATCTTCTCCTGGCCGCGG
>CAMPIP010000148.1 GCA_946886425.1 uncultured Actinomycetes bacterium | reverse complement strand
GAACGGATCCCCGCTCAACCAGTCGTCACTCATCGCCCGGCTCCGCGACCTCGGGGGCCGCTGCCTCGATCGCGGCGGCGCCCAGCAGGTAGGCCTCGAGCAGGTGCGCGGCGGCGAGCGAGTCGGGCGCGGCGGTGGCGCCGGCGCGGCGGCTCATGTCGGCCATCCGCGTCGTCAGCCGCTCGTCGTAGGTCTCGACCGGGATCTCCAGCATCGCCTCCAGTTCGGTGGCGAAGCTGCGGGCCAGGGCCGCCTGGCTGCCTTCCTCGCCGCTGAGGTGCAGCGGCAGGCCGACCACGACCCGCTCCACCCCGTGCTCCGCGACCAGCTCGGCGACCAGCTTCGCCTCCGGCGGTTCGATCACCGGCAGCGGCGTCGCCAGCGTGCCGGTCGGGTCGGAGAGCGCACAGCCGATCCGCGCCGTCCCGTGGTCGAGAGCAAGCACCCGCACGAGCGCTCAGCCGAGCTCCCGCTCGATCGCCGCGCGGGCTGCCGCCAGCGCGTCGCCGAGCTTCGAGGGGTCCTTGCCGCCGGCCTGGGCCATGTCGTCGCGGCCGCCTCCGCCGCCGCCGACCAGCGGCGCGATCTCGCGGATCACCGCGCCCGCCGCCAGGCCCTTCCCGACCGCCCCCTCCGAGAACAGCGCCACCAGGCCGGCCTTGCCGCCCTCGGCGCCGCCCAGCACGATCGCCGTCGTCCCCCCCAGCTTCGACCGCACCCGGTTGGCCAACTCCAGCAGCTGCTTCGGGTTGGCGACGCCGGGCGCCTGCGCCTCGGCGACCAGCAGCCTGCCGTCGTCGCCCAGCGCGGCGAGCTCGACGGCGGCCGCGGTCAGCCGCTCCGCCTCGCCGCCCAGCGCCTCGCGCTGCGCCCGCTCCTGGCCTTCGCCGGCCGCGCGCAGCTGCTCGGCGGCACGACGGGCGCCGGCCAGCGGGTCCTGCGGCGTGCCGAGCAGATCGCCGGCCTCGCGCAGCTCCGCCTCGCGGGCACGGAAATAGTCAATTGCCGCCGGGCCCGTGATCGCCTCGACGCGGCGCACGTTGGCCGCGCTCGACCCCTCGGAGACGATCTTGAAGACGCCGACCTCGGCCGTGTTGGCGACGTGAGTGCCGCCGCAGAGCTCCCGTGAGACTCCCTCCACCTCGACGACCCGTACCCACTCGCCGTATTTCTCGCCGAACAGGGCCATCGCGCCGAGCCGCTCCGCCTCCTCGCGGTCCATGTTCAGCCAGCGGACCGCGGCGCTCGCCTTGATCCACTCGTTGACGCGGTCCTCGACGGCGCGCAGCTCCTCGGCGCCGAGTCCCTGGCCGTGAGTGAAGTCGAAGCGCAGCTTGTCCGGGCGGACGGCCGAGCCGGCCTGGCGGACGTGGGTGCCGAGCCGCTCGCGCAGCGCCGCGTGCAGGAGGTGCGTGGCGGTGTGGTTGCGCATCGTCGCGTGGCGGGTCTCGCGGTCGACCACGGCCTCGATGGCGACGCCGGGCTCGATCGTCTCGCCGTCCGCCTCGACCGCGATCGCCTGGTCTTCGCCGACCCGGTAGACGTCCAGGACCCTGGCCTCGCTGCCGTTCCAGCGCAGCACGCCCGAGTCGGCCACCTGGCCGCCGCCCTCGGCGTAGAAGGGGCTCTCCTCGAGCTTGACGAGGGCGCGGCCGTCGGCCGCCTGGACGGCGGCGAGGCCGGTCGACGCGGCCAGGGTCTCGTAGCCGACGAAGCGGGTCGCCGGCGCCGCGGCGGCGAATGCGGCGACGCGCTCGTGGGTGTTCTCGGAGCCGTGCGCGGTGGCGGCGCCGACCCGGGCGCGCTGACGCTGCTCCTCCATCAGCTCCTCGAAGCCGGAGTCGTCGACCGAGAGCCCCTCGTCGGCGAGCAGCTCCTTGGTCAGGTCGTAGGGGAAGCCGTAGGTGTCGTGGAGCTTGAAGGCGTCGGCGGCGTCGATCCAGGAGGTCTCCTCGGCCTTGGCCTCGGCGATCAGCCGCTCCAGCAGCTCGGTGCCGCGCTCCAGGGTGCGCCCGAAGCTCTCCTCCTCGTCGCCGACCCAGCGGGCGATCGTCTCCCGCTCGGCGACCAGCTCCGGGTAGGCGCCGCCCATCAGCTCGATCGTTCGCTCGGCGAAGCGGCCGAGCCAGGGGGACTCGAGACCGAGCGAACGGCCCTGCTGGATCGCCCGGCGCATGATCCGCCGCAGGATGTAGCCGCGGTCCTCGTTGGAGGGAACGACGCCGTCGGCGATCAGGAAGGCGGCGCCGCGCGAGTGGTCGGCGACGATCCGCATCGCCCGGGTCACCGCGCCGCCCTCGTCGTAGCGGCGGCCGGAGAGCTCCTCGGCGAGGTCGACAAGCGGCCGCACGTGGTCGGTCTCGAAGACCGAGGGGACGTCCTGGAGGACCGCCGCCATCCGGTCGAGTCCCATGCCGGTGTCGATGTTGCGCATCGGCAGCGGGGTAAGCGTCCCGTCTTCGGCGAGGTCGTAGCTCATGAAGACGTGGTTCCAGAACTCCAGAAAGCGGTCGCTGTCGCTGCCGGGCCGGTCGTCCTCGTCGCCGAACTCGAGGCCCCGGTCCAGGTAGAGCTCCGAGCAGGGGCCGCAGGGCCCGGTCGGGCCGGCCTGCCAGAAGTTGTCCTTGCGGCCGAGCTGGACGATCCGCGCGTCGGGGACGCCGACCCCGCGCCAGATCTCGATCGCCTCCTCGTCGGGGCCGAGCCCGAGCTCCTCGTCGCCGCCGAAGACGGTCACCCAGATCCGCTCCGGGTCCATCCCGAAGCCCTCGGTCGCCAGCTCCCAGCCCCAGGGAATCGACTCGGCCTTGAAGTAGTCGCCGAAGCTCCAGTTGCCGAGCATCTCGAAGAAGGTCAGGTGCCGGGCGGTGTTGCCGACCTCCTCGATGTCGGTGGTGCGGAAGCACTTCTGGACATCGGCGAGGCGCGGCGCCGGCGGCTCCTCGCGGCCGAGGAAGTAGGGCTTGAAGGGCTGCATTCCGGCCGTCGTCAGCAAGACCGAGGGATCGTGGACGGAGGGCACCAGCGAGGCCGAGGGGACGATCTTGTGCCCGCGCTCCTCGAAAAAGGAGAGGTAGGTGTCGCGGATCTCCTGGGCCTTCATGTGAGCAAGCCTAAATATCCGCGGCGTCCGGCGGAGTGGCGGGAGGTGCTCGTCCCCCCGGTCGGACCTGACGCGGCGCGGTCGCCGCCGTTGGAAAGGGGAGACCGCACTCCTAACCTTGAAGGGATGCGCCAGCGTGCCAACGAGGGCAACCCATGAACGACGAGCGCCTGGTCCGACGCGCCGTGGCCGGGGACGAACGCGCCTTCGCGGCGATCTTCCGCCGCTACAACCAGGACCTCTACCGCTACTGCCTGGCGATCGTCGGCAACCCCGCCGACGCCCAGGACGCGCTCCAGAACACCATGGTCAAGGCGCTGCGGTCGCTGCCCGGCGAGCGACGGGAGATCAACCTCAAGCCCTGGCTGTACCGGGTCGCCCACAACGAGTCGATCGACCTGCTGCGGCTGCGCCGCGGCGAGGAGCTCGATCCGGAGACGGTCGCCCCGGGGGCGAGCCTGGCCGAGACCGCGACGGTGCGGCAGCGACTGCGCGGCCTCATCGCCGACCTCGGCCGACTCCCGGAGCGCCAGCGCGGCGCCCTGGTGATGCGCGAGCTCTCCGACCTCGGCTTCGAGCAGATCGGGGAAGCGCTCGGCACCTCGGCGGCGACCGCGCGGCAGATCGTCTACGAAGCGCGGCTGGGTTTGCGCCAGATGGAGGCGGGGCGTGAGATGAGGTGCGAGACCGTCACCCGGGCGATCTCCGACGGCGACGGACGCACCCTGCGCCGGCGCGACGTCCGCGCCCACCTGCGCGCCTGCTCGGAATGCCGCGCCTTCCGCGCCGGGATCGAGCAGCGGCACGGCGACCTCGCCGCGCTCAGCCCATTGCCGGCGGTCGCCGCGGCGGCCCTGCTGAAAGGAGCGCTGGGAACGGCCGGCGGCGCGGGTTCGGTGACCGGGGCCGCCTCGGCCGGGGGCGGCGCGGCCGCGATCGGTGGCGCCACCGGGACGGGCGGCGGCGCTGTCGGGGGCGCGGCCGCGAGCGGTGGCGCACTTGGCGCGGTCGGCGTCGCGGCGAAGACCGCCGCGACCGTGGCCGCCGTCGCGGCGATCGGTGTCGGCGCGGCGGACCGCACGGGCGTCATCCACGTCACCGGCTCGAGCGGCGAGCGAGCGACCAGGACGACCCCAGCCGCCGCGGGCGGCGCGGCGGCGGCTGGCGAGGGCGCCGGACCGATCGGCCGGCCCGCAGGAGCAGCGGAATCGCCGCCGGACCGGGAATCGACCGGTCCCGACACTCCAGCCTCCGCCAACTCTCGTCGCATCAGGGCCGCCGCGACGAGAAGCGCCCCCTCTGCCGCCTCCGGAGACGGCGAGCAGGTCCCCGGACAGCCCAAGAAGACCCAGGGGCGCGGCCCGGCCGGTTCCGACGGCGCGGGCGGGCGCTCCCCGGCGGCGGGCCCGCCCGGTGGGCGTCAGGCGCATGACATAGGCAGTCGAGGCAGCCAGGGCGATCGTCACGGACACGGCGCGTCGAGCCAGGGCAGAGGCACCGCCAAGTCCGGCGCCGCCAGCGCCAAGGCGACGACCAAGCCCTCGCAGCCGGCCGCCTCCCTGCCGGCCAAGAACGGCACGGCGAAGGCGCCGCCGATCGCCAGCTCGCCCGCGGAGCAGCCGAAACCGGCCCAGCCACCCGCCGAACCGCCGGGCGCGACCCACGCCCAGGAGAAGCGGGCCGAATCGTCGGCCCTCGAAGCCGAATTGACGAGCCCGCCCAACACGGAAGCCGAAAGTTCTCCCTGACGCCGCCGTCCCTCCGGCGTTGTAGGCGCATAGGTCAATCAATCGAGCGCCTCGTGCTCGCGCAGGGGCGCCGGAGCGAAGGAGATCCGATGAGGACTCGTCTGAAGATCGCGCTCGTGGTGGGAGCGCTCGCCCTCGCGGCGGTGCCGGCCATGGCGCTGGCCACGAAGCCCGCCGAACCCGGTGGCGATCACGGCAACAGCGGCGGCGCCAACAGCCAGGGCAAGGGCCCGCACTACGAACCGGCGCCGACGCCGCCCCCGGGCCCGAAGGCGGGGCTGCCGGAGCAGGCCAAGGCCTACGGTCGCGTCTGCCAGGAACAGGGCTTCGGCAAGAAGCACGTAAAAGGCGAGAAGGGCACGCCGTTCAGCCAGTGCGTGACGGCGATGGCGAAGGCCGCCACCAACGAAAAGATGGCCGCCAAGCGGGCCTGCAAGGGGCTCAACAAGAAGCACGTCAAAGGCGAGAAGGGCACGCCGTTCTCGCGCTGCGTGGTCGCCGCCAACAAGGTCCGCAAGGAACAGCGGCAGCAGCAGTCCTAGCCGCCGACGATCGTGCCGTGACCGACGACCGCCCCCCCGGCCAGCAGCACCGCCGTCTGGCCGGGCGAGGCGGCCGTGAACGCCTCGCCGAGCTCGATCGTCAGCCGCGGGTGGCGGCCGGTGCCGCCCTCGACCCGGGCCGGCAGCGCCCGTGAGTGGTAGCGGAGACGGACGGCGTCGACGCGCTCGCCGGGGCGGTGCAGAACGGCGTCGCGGACCTCGATCCGGCGCGTCTCCAGCTCGGCCCGGGTCCCGACCGTGACCGTGTTGGCGGCGGCGTCGGTGGCGACCACGTAGAGCGGCTCCTCGGCGGAGACGCCGATCCCGCGCCGCTGGCCGACGGTGAAGTTGTGGTGGCCGCGGTGGCGGCCGAGCGTACGCCCGGAGCCATCGACGACGGTGCCCTCGCGGTCGCCGAGGCCGCCGTGGCGGCGCAGGAAGCCGCGCTTGCCCTGGCCGGCCAGAAAGCAGAGGTCCTGG
>CAMPIP010000147.1 GCA_946886425.1 uncultured Actinomycetes bacterium | reverse complement strand
GCGCGGCGCCGCCCCGATCGGGTCGTCCCCGCCCCACTCGGAGAGCACCCCGTCGCTCCAGCGCAGCAGCGCCCGCGGCCGCAGACCCACGAACGAGTAGCGGCCGACCTGGCCCTGCTCGGCGGACTCGAGCAGGAAGCAGGGCGCTCCCTCGGGCTCGCCGGCGCGCAGCTTCAGGAAGGCCGAGACCGGGGTCTCGCAGTCGTCGACGAGCCGGGCTCGGATCGGCACCACGTTGCCCTCGCGGGCCAGCTCCCGCGCCCGCTCCAGGCTCGGCTCGAGGGTCAGGCCCGAGTCAGCCGCTACGTGCATTCAGCACTTCCATCACCGACGCCTGCGAGACGCCGCGGTAGACGAGCAGCACGCTGAGGTGGTACAGCAGGTCGGCGGCCTCTTCGGCGACCCGTTCGTTGGTCTCTTCGCGGCCGGCGCGGACGACCTCCTCGGCCTCCTCCTCGATCTTCGCTTCGATCAGCTCGCGGTCGTCGAGCAGCTTCACCGTGTAGCTGCCCTCCGGCCGTTCGACGGCGCGGCTGCGCAGGGTCCGCTCCAGCGCCGCGAGCGCTTCGTGCGTGACCGGGAAGGGCTCGCCCGGCGCGGGCGGCGCGTCCTTGCGGTTCGAGGCCGAGCCCAGCACCTCACGGTAGAAGCAGCTGCGTTGGCCGGTGTGGCAGGCGGGCCCGGCCGGGTCGACGAGCGCGACCAGGGAGTCGCCGTCGCAGTCGTAGCGGAGCTGGCGCAGGTGCATGAAGGCCCCGGACGTTTCGCCTTTCCTCCACAGTTCGTCGCGCGAGCGGCTGTGGAAGTGCAGGTCCCCCGTCTCCAGGGTCATTTCCAGCGACTGGGCGCTGACGTAGGCGAGCATCAGGACCTCGCCGGTGGCGAAGTCCTGGACGACGCACGGGGCCAGCCCGCGCTGGTCGAATTCGATTTCGGCAAACACGCGCCCCATCGTAGTGTCACCGCACCGTTACTCGATGCCGAGTCGGTCCAGCAGGCCCTCGTCGCGGCGCCAGTTACGGCGTACGCGCACGGTCAGGTCGAGATGGACGCGGGCGCCCAGCTCCGCTTCCAGCGAGCGCCGGGCGGCGGTGCCGATCTCTTCGATCTTGACGCCGCCGCGACCGATCAGGATCCGCTTCTGGGACTCGGTCTCCACCCAGATCTCGGCGGGGACGTCGACGAGCCCGTCCTCGCGGGGCGCGCCGAGATCCCCGACCGCGACCTCGACCGAGTGCGGGATCTCCTGACGGGTGCGGTTGAGTACCTGCTCGCGGATCAGCTCCGCCAGCAGCAGCTCGCTCGACTGGTCGCTGCGATCCTCGGCCGGATAGAGGTAGGGGCCCTCGGGCAGCAGCTCACCCAGCCGGTCGACCAGGGCCTCCAGCCCCTCGCCGGTCCGGGCGCTGATCGGGAAGATCTCGTCGACGCCCTCGAGCTCCGCCGAGGCGGCCAGCACCGGCACCAGCTCGTTCGGCCCCAGCCGGTCGGCCTTGTTGACGGCGCAGATCACCGGCAGCTTGGCCCCGGCCTCGAGCAGGGTCCTGACGATGAAGCGGTCGCCGGGGCCGACGCCCTCCTCGCCGTTGACCACGACCAGGGCGATGTCGGAGTCGGCCAGCTCGCGCTTCACCCGCAGCTGCATTCGCTCGGTGAGGACGTCGCGGGGGCGCTGCACGCCGGGCAGGTCGACCAGGATCAGCTGCCGTTCCGCTTCGAGATCGGTGGCGACGCCGCGGATCGCCCGCCGGGTCGTCTGCGGCCGCACCGAGGCGATCGCGACGTGCGAGCCGACGATCGCGTTGACCAGGGTCGACTTGCCGGCGTTGGGACGGCCGGCGAGGCCGATGAAGCCGGCGCGGGTCATCGCAGCGAGGCGAGCACGCGCCCCTGCAGGGTCAGCATCTCGCCGTCGTCGATCTCGTGGTCGTAGCCGCAGAGGTGGAGGACGCCGTGCACCGCCGCCTCGGTGACGTCACTGCAGTGCTCGGGACAGATCGCCACGTCGCCGAGCTCGCGCGGACCGGCGACCGGGCCGACGCCGTCGAGCGGGAACGCCAGCACGTCGGTGGGGCTGTCCTTGCCGCGATGCTCGCGGTTGAGCTCGCGGATCCGTTCGGCGTCGACCAGCTCGACGGCGAGGTGGCCGTCGGCGACACCGGCGGTGGCGAGCGCTGCGGCGACGGCCTCGCGCAGGTCTTCGGGAACGTCGGTCAGGTCAGGGCTCAAGAGCGCGGCGTCGGGCCGTGTTCGCTGCGTGCCGCCGCATCGCGGCCACCGTGGGCGTCGTAGGCGGCGACGATCCGCTGCACCAGCTTGTGGCGAACGACGTCCTCGCCGCCGAACTCGACGAAGGAGATGTCCTTGACCTCGTCGAGGATGTCGCGGACCGCGATCAGGCCGGAGCGCTGGTCGGTGGGCAGGTCGATCTGGGTGACGTCGCCGGTGACGACCATCCGCGAGTTGAAGCCCAGCCGGGTCAGGAACATCTTCATCTGCTCGGGGCTGGTGTTCTGGGCCTCGTCGAGGATCACGAAGGAGTCGTTCAAGGTCCGGCCGCGCATGAAGGCGAGCGGCGCCACCTCGATCACGTCCCGCTCGAAGTAGCCGTTGACGCGGTCGGGGTCGATCATGTCGTAGAGGGCGTCGAAGAGCGGCCGCAGGTACGGGTCGACCTTGGCCTGGATGTCGCCGGGCAGGAAGCCGAGCCGCTCGCCGGCCTCGACGGCGGGCCGGGTGAGGATGATCCGCTGCACTTTGCGTTCGGTCAGCGCCGCCGCCGCCATCGCCACCGCCAGGAAGGTCTTGCCGGTGCCGGCCGGGCCGATCCCGAAGGTGATCGTGTTGCGGCGGATCGAGTCGACGTAGCGCTTCTGGTTGAGCGTCTTCGGCGCCACCTTGGTGTTGCGGTGCCGCCAGACGACGTCGTCGAGGATCTCGGCCGGGCTCTCGTCGGCGTCGAGGGCGCCGCTGACCGCCTCGATCGTCCCCGGCGCCACCTCGTGCCCCTGCTCGATCAGCTCGACCAGCTCGTCGACCACGGTGGCCGCGGTCTGCACGTCGGTCGAATCGCCGTCGAGGGTGAGGACGTTGCCACGCAGGTGCAGGTCGCAATCGAGCCGTTCGCGCAGCGCCCGCAGGACCGTGTCCTCGGAGCCGGCCAGCTCGGCGGCGACGGTGTTGTCGAGGGTCAGCTGCCTACGAGCCAAGGCTCAGGCACCCAGCTTCGCCCGCACCGCGGCGCTGACCCGCTTGCCGTCGGCGCGACCGCCGAGCTTCGGCATCAGCGCCGACATCACCTGGCCCATCTGCCGCTGCTCGCTGGCGCCGGTCTCGGCGACCGCGTCCTCGACCAGCCGCGCCAGCTCCTCGTCGGAGAGCTGCTGGGGCAGGTAGCTCTCGATCAGCTCCGCCTCGAAGCGCTCGGCGGCGGCCTGCTCGGCGCGACCGGCGCCCTCGTAGGCCTCGGCCGCCTCGACCCGCTTCTTGCGCTCGCGCTGCAGCACCGCGACCTCATCGCCCTTGCCCAGCTTCGCGTCCTGCTGGAGCACGTCGACGATTAGGCGCAGCGCGCCCGCCCGCTCGCGGTCGCGCGCTTTCAGCGCTTCGCGCGCGTCGCTCTGCACCTGCTCCAGGACACTCATGCGGCTAAGGGTAAAGGGCGGCGTCAGGCGTTACGGCGAGGCCCTTGGAGACGAGGTCGCGAACGTCGATGCTGACCAGCGTCCAGCCGTTGCGGCGGGCGGCGGCGACGTAGGCGGCGTCGTAGGCCGTCAGGCCGTGCTCGGCGGTAAGGCGCAGCGCGCCCACGAGGAGATCGACGTCGACCGTAGCCAGGCTGTGCCGGCATCTGGTCAGGAGGAGTCGCGCGATCCGGTCCGCGTCCTCGATCCGGCCCTTCTTCGCCCCGACGACGTTGGCGATCTCGTACAAGGTCAGGTCGAGAGCGGCAAGCGGCGTCGCCGGCGCGCGAACGAGGGCACGGGCGGTGTCGTGGTGCGGGTTCTCGGGTTCGCCGAGGGCGACCCAGACGCCGGCATCGAGCAAGAGCATCTAGTGCGATTCCCGGTCTTCGCGAATCAGTTGAGCGATGTCGACCCCGAGTTCGAGGGGCCCGATTTCATCGAGAAGGCGCTCAATCTCGTCGCGATCGCGGCGCTCGGCCATCTCCAGCTCCCGCTCGGCGAGCTGCTGCAGGAAGCCGCTGCGGGTCTCGCCGACCTCGCCGGCGCGAGCGTCGAGGCGCTTCAGGAGGGCGTCGGGGATGGAGATCATTACCTTGGCCACGGGGCGAGTATAGATGGTATTGCCGGCGGTCAGAACTGGCATGGCCGGGATGCTGACGGAGGCCGGCGCACGCGTGGTGCGCACGGTGTGCCAACTTTGAAAATCCTTCGGGCCGAATCAGTGCCGGACGGGGATCTCGACCCGCTCGACGTCGCCCAGGGGCATCTGCAAAAAGCGGGTGCCGACCTCGCGGAAGGTGGCGGGCTCACCGGTGCAGAGGAAGCGGTAGTCGCCCTCCTCACGGCGCTGTTGGGCGATGCCGGCGCGCTCCAGAGTGCGCTGGACGGCGGCGGCGACGGCGTGGCCGCCGCTGACCAGGCGGACGTCGCGACCGAGGATCCGCTGCAGCATCGGGGCCACCAACGGGTAGTGCGTGCAGCCGAGGATCAAGGTGTCGACTGCGGCCGTCCGCAGCGGCGCGCAGTAGGTGCGGGCCATCGTCACGGCGCTCTCGTCGAAGAGCGAGCCGTTCTGGATGAAGGGGGCCAGGTCGGGCGCCTCGACCTCGGTCACCTCGAGGGCCCGGCCCTGGGCTTCGAGGGCATGGCGGTAGGCGCCGCTCTCGACGGTGTTCGGGGTGGCCAGGACCCCCACCCTGCCGCTGTCGGTGATCGCCGCCGCGATCTCCGCCTGTGGCGCCACCACCGGGACGACCTCGATCCCATGCGCGGCGCCGACCTCGCGGGCGACGTCCTCGCCGATCGAGGTGGCGGTGTTGCAGGCGATCACCAGCAGCTTGGCGCCGCGCCGCGCCAGCAGCTCGGCGATCCCGGCGATCCGCTCGCGCAGGAGCCCCGGGTCGCGCGTCCCGTAGGGGAACCACTCGGTGTCGCCGAGGTAGACGAAGTCCTCCTGCGGCAGCGAGACCAGGCACTCGTGCAGAACCGTGAGGCCGCCGACGCCGGAGTCGAACATCGCCACCGGCAGCGCTGCGTCTTGACCGGGCAAAGCGGTGGCGCCGGCCGTCAGCGGGAACGGCTCATAGGAACGGCTTGTAAGACATGAAGAAGATCGTCACGACGACGATCAGGCCAGCGATGCCGCCGACCTGGCCGATCCGCTGCGAAAGCGCTTCGAACTCGGGGCTGAGGGCGTCGCCCGCCTTGAGGTCGCGCTCGGCGATCTCCTTGGCTTTGCGGACCTGAGGCTGGAAGAAGGCGTGCTGGAGGCCGAAGAGGACGATGATCGCCAGGAAGCCGATGCTGACGAAGACGTCGCTGGTCTCCCAGGCGTCGTCACTGGCGACCAGCAGGTAGATGCCGGCGATCAGCAGCACGATCATCCCCGGGTTGACCAGATAGCGGTCGCAGCGCTGGATCCCGGTCAGGATCGCCGGCGTCGCCCGCGGATGCTGGGGGGCCAACGAGGCGAACAGGGCGTAGCCGAAGGTGGGGCCGAAAGCTAGGACGACCGCGAGGATGTGCAGGAACAGCGCGATCTTGTAGTCGGCGCTGACGATCGAGGCGAGCGGCATCGGCGGAAACTCTATCCGTCAGGGGCGACGCAGCAACAGGGCGGCCCAGTCTCCGTCGATGCGGCGGTCGGTCTCGACGAAGTTCGTTGCGGCGAACGTGCTCGAGACGTCATCGAGCTCGTGCGGGAGGAGACCCGAGCAGATGAGCGTGGTTGGGAGTCGGGTGGGGTC
>CAMPIP010000146.1 GCA_946886425.1 uncultured Actinomycetes bacterium | reverse complement strand
GCTTCGTTGTCGTCGAGCGTGCCCGTGTAATCGCGCTGGTCGGCGAAGATCGAGGGGCCGGCGTGGAGGGTGATGAAATCGTCGGGGCAGACGAGGCTGCCGACCTCGATCTCCAACTTCAGCGAGCCGACCGAGCCGATCGCCAGGACCCGGTCGCAGCCCTGCTCGGCCAGCTGCCGCAGGTTGGCGACGTGATCGATCTCGTGGGGCCGCACGTAGGGCGCCCCTGCCTCGCCGTGCCGCTGCACGATCGCGGCCCCGTGCGCCGCGGCCGCCGCGGCGATCTCCTCACCCCCCGGCCCGAGCGCGTTGCTGCCGAGGATCACCGCCAGCCGTCCCATTCCCGGATCCTAGTTTTCCCCTTGTCGTTTGTCGCCCTCTGGGCTACAAGCGACAAAGGGAATCAGCTGCTGGCACCCGGGGTATGGTGAGCGCATGCCCGAGCGACCGTCCGGACGCGACGAGACCGAGGAGGAACGCCTCGACCGCAACCTCGGCGAGCTGTTGCAGGAGCTGCGGGTGGCGCTGCCGGGCGTCCAGGTTCTCTTCGCCTTCCTGCTGGCCGTCCCGTTTCAGCAGAACTTCACGACGATCTCCGAGTTCGAGAAGAAGATCTACTTCGCGACGCTGCTGTTGACGGCGCTCTCGGCGGCGCTGCTGATCGCCCCCTCCGCCTACCACCGGATCACCTTCCGCTACCAGCAGAAGCACCGCCTGGTCTTCATCTCCAACCGGTTGGCGATCGCCGGGTTGGTGGCCCTGGCGCTGGCGATGACCTGCGCGATTCTGCTGATCACCCACGTCCTGTTCGGGTCCACCGCGACGATCGTCACCACCGCGATAGTCGTCGTGGTCTTCGTCGTGCTCTGGGCGGTGCTGCCGCTGAAGCGACGCCTCAAGTACCGGGACGAGGGGTTGCCGCTGCTATCTCGTCCCGAAGGCGACTGAGGGCCTCGTCGAGGTCCGCCAGGAATGGCAGCGACGGTTCGAGTCGCCCCAGCAGCTCCGCGTCGGCTTCCCAGATCTCCAGCTTCAGCTCCAGCGGCACCTTGAACTCCTCCGCGACGGCGGCGCCTTCGCGCGCCAGGGCGTCGGCAAGCATGCTGGCGTTGGTCAGTTTGTCGGCGGCGTAGATCGCCAGCGCGTCGCCGTCGACGGCCTCGATCCGCTGCCGGTGCTCGCGCTTGCGCTCGACGTAATCCTCGATCGATTCGTCGTCGCTGAGGGCCGCGACCATGCACGCAACCGATTCGCCGAAGCGCTTGTGCAGGTCGTCGACGGTCAGGTCGCTGTCCTCGACGACGTCGTGGAGGAGCCCCGCCGCCAGCGCCTCGTCGCCGTACCCGGCCGCGGCCAGGCGCTCGGTCACCATCTTCGGGTGCTCGATGTAGGGGAGGCCGCCGCTGCCGTTGCGGACCTGTCCGGCGTGCGCGTCGGCCGCCGTCTCCAGCGCTTCCCGGACCAGCGCCGACCGCGCCACCGCCGCTTCGACGCGAGGGGTCGGGACACCCGTCATCGGCTGGTAAAACGCAGGCGCGACACTGCGCGCAGCGTAACGCTCAGACGGTCGCTGCCGGGCTCGTTGCCCGGGCCGGCAGCTCGATCTCAGCCCGCTCGCGGGCCAGCTCGACCGCATCCGCGTCGCCGCCCAGCTCGACCCAGCGCCGCCGCGCTTCCTCCCGCAGGCCGTCGAGGTGCTCGTCGGAGTGCATCGGGTCGTGGTGGAAGAGCTGCGTCCGCTCGGCGCCGGTGCGGCGGGCGAAGGCGAGCGCGTGGTTGAGCGCCGAGTGGCCCCAGCCGACGTGGTCGGGGTACTCGGCGTCGGAGTACTGGCCGTCGTGGATCAGCAGCGAGGTGTCGCGAGCGAGGGCGAAGCCGGAGATCCAGTCCTCGTCGAGCTGGTCGAGGTCGGCTCCCAGGGCGGGCTCGTGGTCGGGGATGTAGGTGAGCGAGGAGTCGCCCTCATCGATCCGGTAGCCGAGCGTCGGGCCGCGGTGGGAGACCGAGGCGGCGCGGATCCGAGCGGAGCCGATCTCCCACTCGGTGTCCGGGGCGTGCCGGAAGGAGACGTCGCAGGGCAGCTCCCGCACCTCGACCGGCGAGAGCGGCGCTGAGATGTAACGGGCGATCCGGTCGCGCAGCGAGGCCTCCGGCGAGGCCGGGCCCCAGATCACGATCTCCGTCTGGGGCCGGAAGGCGGGGGCGAAGAAGACCAGGCCCTGGATGTGGTCGAGATGGAGGTGGGTGAGGAGGATGTGCAGCCGTGTTGGCTCCTGCGGCAGGGCGAGGCCGAGGCTGCGGATGCCGCTGCCGGCGTCGAGCGCCAGCATCGACCCGTCCTCGAGGGTGACGCCGACGCAGGAGGTGTTGCCTCCGTAGCGGACGGTCTCCGGGCCGGGGGAGGGGATCGAGCCGCGCGTCCCCCAGAAGGTCACCTTCATGCCGCGCCCGACCCGTTCGCGCCCTGCGGCCAGAAGATCGCGATCCCGCCCTGCGAGCCGTGGGCGGTGAGGATCGGGAAGGCGGAGACCTCGACCGAGTGCTCGGCCCCGTCGGTGGAGCGGATCGTGTACTCGGCATGGGCCGGTCGGCCGCTTCGCACCGCCCGCACGACCGGCAGCTCGTCGTAGGGGATCGGCTCGCCGCCCTCGTCGAAGGGGCCGAACAGCGAGCCCCACTCCTGTGGCCCGACCGTGCCCAGCTCCTCGAAGCGCTTGCCGAGCAGCATCCCGGCCGCCTCGTTGTAGAAGGCGAGCACGCCGCCCTCGTCGACCAGGAAGGCCGGCGTCGAGAGCGCCGACATCAGGTTCCGGGCGAGGATTAGCTCCAGGGGCCGCTGCGTCACAAATGACACTTTAAATCGTCTTGTGAGTTGCGCTAGGCATAGGCCGGGACTGCCCTGCGGAGAGCCAGATGGGCAGCCTCTTCGGCCGCTGTACCCGGCAACGTGAGGTTCATCACTTTTCTTCCCCGGTCCGGTCAGCCAGCGGCTTCGGCGCGGCGCAGCCCGCCGCGGGCCCAGAGCGCGAAGAGGACCGGCAAGGCGACGGCGACCGTGAAGGCGAGGCCGACCAGGACCGGGTCGCCGGAGATGAAGCCGCGGCCGGCCTCGAGCAGGGCGGTGACCGGGTTGACCGAGGCGACCGTGTGGATCCAGCCACTGAGCAGCTCGAGCGGCACGTAGACCGGGGCGAGGAAGAGCACCAGGAAGACCGGGAACTGCATCAGCGGCCCGCCCTGGATCGAGCGCACCCGCATCGCCACCCCAGCCGCCCACATCGTCGCAGCCAGGTTGACGAGCACGGCGAGCCCGTAGAGGCCGAACAGTTCGACGCCGCCGCCGCCGACCTCCATGCCGGCGACAAGGGCGACGGCGGTGAGGATCGCCCAGGTGATGACGGCGCGGACCAGCGCCGCCATCGCGTAGCCGAGCACGATCCCGTTGCGGTTGGAGGCGGCCAGCAGGTAGCGGTTCGCGAAGCCGGTCTCGAAGTCGCGGGCGATCCCGAAGCCGGTGAAGACGCCGCCGAAGGCGGCCGACTGCAGCAGCACGATGACGAACTGGAAGGCGGTGTAGCCGCTCGGGAAGTCGAACCCCGGGACGTTGGCGACCGCCGAGAGCCCGCCCGCGAAGGAGACGAAGAAGAAGAGCGGGAAGATCAGCGCCGGCAGCAGGAAGGCCGGGTTGCCGAGGAAGATGCGGATGCTGCGCCAGGCAACCGCGCGGGCGATCGTCACGGCGCCAGCTGGGTTCGGCCCGCTCACGTCCGCACCAGCCGGGTCTTCAGGGCCCTGCTGGCCCCGAGCATCCCGACCGCCAGGATCACCAGGGCGATTCCGAAGCCGAGCGCCAGCTCGTCCAGCTCCCAGCCCTCGATCAGCAGTGAGCGGAAGGCCTGCAGCAGGTAGGTGACCGGGTTGACGGCGGCGACGTCGTGGAACCAGTCGGTCTGCAGGAGGTCGAGCGGCAGCGCCATCGCCGAGAGGAAGAGGAAGACGAAGAAGACCGGGAAGAGGCTCTGGACGGCCTCGCCGGAGCCGGTCCGCAGGGCGGCGAACAGCCCGATCGTCCCGAAGGCGACGGTGATCGTCACCGAGAGGAGGACGATCGTCACAGCGCCGCCGAGGCCGGCGGCGAGTTCGGCGCCGGCGGTGAGGCCGACGACCAGGTAGGTGACCGCCTGCAACAGCCCGAGCACGACGGCGCCGGCGAGCAGGCCGCTGAGGAGGGCGGCGCCGCGCAGCGGCGTCAGCGCCAGGCGGTTGAGGAAGCCGGTCTCGATGTCGCGGGCGAGGTCGGTGCCGGCGTTCATCACCGAGAACAGCGCCCCCTGCATGAACGGCACCGCCAGCGCGAAGGTCAGGTAGGAGTCGGTCGGGAAGCCGGGCAGGTTGGTGGTGTCTTTGAGCCCGCCCGCGTTCACCGCCAGCAGGAAGAGCGGGAAGATCAGCGCCGGCACGATCTGGGCCGGCTGGCGCAGCGTCCGCAGCACCGAGCGGTGCGCGAGCTGGCCGATCTGGGTGCGCAGGCCGGCGCTCACGCCGAGCCGACCGCCTCCGCCGCCGCGTCCTCGGCCTCGAGCTCCGCCTCCTCGGCCCCCTCCAGCGAGCGGCCGGTCTTGTTGAGGAAGACGTCGTCCAGCGAGGGGGCGTGCAGCTGCAGGTGCTCGATCGCGATCCCCTCGGCGTCCAGCGCCCGGACCACCTCGGCCAGCTGGGACTCGCCGCCCTGCAGGCGGACCGCGGCGCCTTTCGGCCGGGCGCCGGCCAGCTCGCCGAACCGGGCGAGGACGGCGCCCATCCGCTCCTGGTCCGCGGCGTCGTGGGGGACCGCTTCGACCGTCGGCCGGCCGATCTCGGCTTTCAGCGCCGCCGGGGTCCCCTCGGCGACGATCCGGCCGTGGTCGATGATCCCGACCCGGTCGGCGAGCGTGTCCGCCTCCTCCAGGTATTGGGTGGTGAGGAAGACGGTCACGCCATCGTCGGCGGCGAGGCTTGCCACCTCTTCCCAGAGCGCCGTACGGCTCTGGATGTCGAGGCCGGTGGTCGGCTCGTCGAGGAAGAGGATGCGCGGCCGGTGGGCGAGCGCCAGGGCGAGGTCGAGGCGCCGCTTCATCCCGCCCGAGTAGCCGCCGACCTTGCGGTCGGCCGCCTGCGAAAGCCCAACCCGCGCGAGCAGCTCGTCGCCGCGCTGCTCCCGCTCGCCCTTGGCGATCCCGTGCAGCGAGGTCTGCAGGCGCATGTGCTCGCGCCCGGTCAGCAGCGGGTCGAGCGCCGCCTCCTGGAGGGCCGCCCCGATCGAGGCCCGCACCCGCGGCCCTTCGGAGACGATGTCGTGGCCGGCGACCCGCGCCGTCCCCGCGGTCGGGGGGAGCAGGGTGGTCAGCATCAGCACCGTCGTCGACTTGCCGGCGCCGTTGGGGCCGAGGAAGCCGTAAATCTCACCGGGGGCGACGCGCAGGTCGATCCCGTCGACGGCGCGCGGCCCGTTCTTGAACTCGCGGACCAGCCCTTCGACCTCGATCCCCGTGCGTTGCGCGTCGTCGGTTGCCATGTTCCCTCCCAAAGTCGTCGCCAAGCTAGATATTTGAGGCTATCAAATATTCTGTTTAGAATGCATCTCATGGGAACCAAGGCGACAGGAGCCGCGGCCAAAAGCGACGGGGCAGAGGACGCCGCCCGCGAGGCCTGGCGCCTCCTGGCGCCGCTCGTCTACCCGCCGCCGTTCATCCACATCGGCCGCGAACACGATCTGAGTCCGCCCGCCTTCGGCGTCCTGCGGATGCTCGACCGGCCGCGGCCGATGGGGGAGATCGCCGCCTACCTGAGCTGCGACAACTCCAACGTCACCGGGATCGTCGACGGGCTCGAAGAGCGCGGTCTGGCTCGGCGCGAGCCGGCCGAGCACGACCGCCGGGTACGGCTGATCGCCCTCACCGCCGAGGGCAGCCGCCTGCGCAGGCGGCTGATGAAGGCGGTCGAGGTGCCCCCGGAGTGGATG
>CAMPIP010000145.1 GCA_946886425.1 uncultured Actinomycetes bacterium | reverse complement strand
GGCGAGGTCGCCGACCGAGGAGGCGACCTCGTCGAGGTCGATGCCCGCTTCCTTCATCGTCTTCTTCAGCTGGTTGGGCGGGATCTCGCCGGGGATCCCGTTGGCATCGAGTTCGTCGATCGCTTCGCTGAAGCGCTCACCGAAGTCCGCGGAGGCGATCGCGGCGACGGAGCCGACCGGCATCTCGCCGAGCAGCTTCGAGGCGTCGCCGGTGGGCGGGTTGTCGGCGCTGAAGTTGCTGCTGACGTTGATCTCGACCTGGTCGGAGCCCGGGACGACGCTGGCCATCGCCGTCGCCTCCTCTGGTTCGATGCCGGCGGTGTCGAGGAAGGCCTTCGTTTCGGCGTCGATCGCGTCCCCGGACTGGTCGATCAGGCCGCCGACGTCGACGAAGACGTTGGCGATGCTGCCGCTGGGGACGTCACCGGTGGCTTCGGCGTAGGTCTCGCTGTCGGAGAGCGATTCGCCTTCGGAGGCGTCGACCATCGCCTTGAAGGAGGGCAGGTCTTCGGCGATGACGAGGAAGCCGTCGACGATCCCGACCGTGGTCTCGTCCTCAGGGTCGACGTCATAGTCGACTCCTTCGTAGGTGCCGGCCTCGAACGGGTCGCCGTCGTCGGTCTCGGAGTGGTCGTCGATGAAGCCCTGGGCGGCGTCGGTGTCGGTGACCGAGACCGCGACCCCGTAGCCCGCGAAGTCCTCGCCGTCGTAGCGTTCGAGGTAGAGGCCGGCGACGTCGCCCAGCCAGGGCTGCACTTCTTTGGCGAAGTCGAGCGGTTCACCGGACTCGTTCGCCTCTTCTTCGGCCTTTTCGACAATCAGGCCGCCGAGGTCGTCGACGCCGGCGAGGTTCTCGGCCAGGGCTTCGACGTCGGTCTTGAGTTCGCCGTCCGGCTGGATCGTCGCCTCGATGTAGACGGGCGCCGTGGCGGGAACCAGGGCGGCGGCGTTGGCGTCGGAATCGGCGCTGCCGCTGCTGTCGCCGCAGCCGGCAATCGCGAGCACGGCGATGGTGGCGGCAGCCGGGATCAGGGCGGGACGGAGCTTCACGGAGCGGGCATCCTACGCGATCACTCGACGGTGACGGTCTTGGCCAGATTACGGGGCTGGTCGACGTTGAGTCCGCGGGCGCGGGCGATGTCGTAGGCGAGCAACTGCAGCGGCAGGACCGCCAGGATCGGCTGCAGGATCCAGTCGCCGGCGGCGATCTCGATCGTCTCGTCGGCGACCTCGCCGGCGCGGCCGTTGCCGGCGGTGGCGATCGCGATCGTCTGGGCGCCGCGGGCGCGTACCTCTTCGACGTTGGAGAGAATCTTCTCCAGCACCGGGCTGTCGGTGGCGATGCAGACGACCGGGGTCGAATCGTCGAGCAGGGCGATCGGGCCGTGCTTCATCTCCCCCGCCGCGTAGGCGTCGGTGGGGATGTAGGAGATCTCCTTCAGCTTCAGCGCCCCCTCGAGGCAGACCGGGAGCCCGATGTGGCGGCCTAAGTAGAGGAAGAAGTCCTGGGCGCTGTGGGCGGCCGCGGTTGCCCGCACGGGCTCCTCGACCGCGGCCAGCGTCTCCTCGATCTTCGTGGGCAGCGCCTTCAGTTCGGAGACGAGCTCGGCAATCCGCTCGGGCGGCAGGGTCCCGCGCAGCTCGGCGAGGCGCAGTCCCAGCAGGTACATCACCGCCACCTGGGCGACGAAGGTCTTGGTCGCGGCGACGCTGACCTCGAGCCCGGCGCGGGTGTAGAGGACGGCGTCGGCGTCGCGAGTCGCCTGGCTGCCCATGATGTTGGTGACGGCCAGCACCTTGGCGCCGGCCTCGCGGGCGAGGCGCATCGCCGCCAGGGTGTCGGCGGTCTCGCCCGACTGGGTCATCCCGACCACCAGGTCATCCGGGCCAACCACCGGGTTGCGGTACCGGTACTCGGAGGCGATGTCCATCTCGACCGGGACCCGGGCCCACTCCTCGATCGCGTAGCGACCGATCAGGCCAGCGTGGTAGGAGGTGCCGCAGGCGACGATCACGATCCGCCGAGCGCCCCGCAGGAACTCGTCGTCGAGGTCGACGTCGTCGAGGTCGACCCCGTCCTCGCCCGGCAGGCGGTCGGCGATCGTCTCGGCGACCGCGTCGGCCTGTTCGTAGATCTCCTTAAGCATGAAGGTCTCATAGCCGCCCTTCTCGGCGGCGTCGGCGTCCCAGGTCACCTCTTCGCTGGCCCGCTCGACCTGGTTGCCCTCGGCGTCGGTGATCCGCACCGTGCCGGCTTCGACTTCGACGATCTCGCCGTTTTCGATCAGCACCGCGGTGCGGGTGTCGGCGAGGAAGGCGGGGATCGCCGAGGCGAGGAAGGCCTCGCCGTCGCCGATGCCGGCGACCAGCGGGCACTCCTTGCGAGCGCCGACCAGGAGGCCAGGGTGGTCGGCGTGCATGGCGACGAACGAGTAGTGGCCGCGCAGGTCCGCGAAGGCGGCGCGGACCGCGGCGGCAAGGTCGCCGTCGTAGTGGTCGGCGATCAGGTGGGCGACCACCTCCGCATCGGTCTCGGAGCTGAACTCCTCGCCCTGCTCCTGGAGGCGTCGGCGCAGGCTGGCGTGGTTCTCGACGATGCCGTTGAGGACGATGTGGACGCGACCGGAGGAGTCGTCGAGCGGATGCGCGTTCTCCTTGGTGACGCGACCGTGGGTGGCCCAGCGGGTGTGGGCGATCCCGGTCTGTGCGCCAGAGGGCGAGCCGCCGTTGTTGGCGGCCTGCTCGGCGATCTCCTCGCGCAGGTTGGCGAGGTTGCCGACAGCGTGGACGCTCTCGACTTCGCCGTCGTCGAGCATCGAGAGACCGGCCGAGTCATAGCCTCGGTATTCGAGCTTTTCCAGCCCTGCGAGCAGCAACTCCTCGCAGGGACGGGCGCCCACGTATCCGACGATTCCGCACATTGGGGGCGAGTAAGGGTAGACGGCGGGAGCCGCCGGGCCCCTTAGCCGAGCTCCTGGCGCACGACGGCGACCAGGCGCTCGCAGACCGCGTCGGCCTCCTCGGCGCTTGGCGCCTCGGCCATCACCCGCACCAGCGGCTCAGTGCCGGACGGGCGCAGCAGAACCCGGCCGCGACCGGCCAACTCCTGCTCTTCGCGCTTCACCGCCGCCCAGACCGCGTCCGCGCCGGCGACCGCCTCGCGGTCGGCTACCCGGACGTTGACGAGCTTCTGCGGCAGCTTCCGCATCGGCAGGGCCTCGGCGAGCGGGGCACCGCCGAGCTCGCGCATCGTCGTCAACGCCGCGGCGATCCCGTCGCCGGTGGAGACGAAATCGGAGGCGATGATGTGGCCGGACTGCTCGCCGCCCAGCGACCAGCCGCGGCGGCGCATCTCGTCGATCACGTAGCGGTCGCCGACCTGGGTGACGGCGACCTCGATCCCGGCCTCCTCCATCGCCTGGTGGAAGCCGTAGTTGCTCATCACGGTGACGACGACGCCGCCGAGCGAGCCGCCGCGGGCGGCGATGCCACGGGCGGCGAGGGCGATCAGCTCGTCGCCGTCGTGGATCCGGCCGGCGCCGTCGACGGCCAGCACCCGGTCGCCATCGCCGTCGAAGGCGAAGCCGATTTCCGCCTCCGTGGAAGCGACGTGCTCGGCGAGGCGCTCCATGTGGGTGGAACCGCAGCCGGCGTTGATGTTGCGCCCGTCCGGCTCGGCGCCGATCAGGTCGACCTCGGCGCCGAGCCGCTCGAAGATCGCCGGGGCGGCGCGGAAGGTCGCCCCGTTGGCGCAGTCGAGCGCCACCCGGCGCCCCTTCAGGTCAAGCGGGAAGGCGGCCTCGAGCTCGCGCAGGTAGTCCTCGAGGCCGCCGTCGAGCTCGCGCACGCGGCCGGGCTCGGGGGGTGCGGTCGAGGTTTGGTCCACTATGCGACCCAAGTGAGGACCGCCCTCGTCGAGCAGATCCTCGATCCGGGCCTCGGCGGCGTCGTCGAGCTTGACGCCCTGGGCGGAGAAGAACTTGATGCCGTTGTCGCCGTAGGGGTTGTGGGAGGCGGAGACGACCGCAGCGAGGTCGAGGCCGAGCCGGCGAACCAGGATCGCCGCCGCCGGAGTTGGCAGGACGCCGCCGAGCAGGGCGTCCCCTCCAGCCGCGGCGATGCCGGACGCCAGCGCCGCCTCCAGCATCGGGCCCGACTCGCGGGTGTCGCGGACGATCAGGACCTGGGGCCGTTCGGCCTCCAACGAGGCGGTGACGGCGCGACCGAGCGAGGTCGCCAGCTCGACGCTGAGGAACGTTCCAGCCTCTCCTCGGACCCCGTCGGTTCCGAAGAGCTTGCGCCCCGTCGCCACCCGGCTCCCGTCAGCGCTTGCTGAACTGAGGCCGCTTACGGGCCTTCTTGAGACCGGCCTTGCGACGCTCCTTGACGCGGGCGTCGCGGGTGAGGAAGCCACGGCGCTTGAGGTCACCGCGCAGCTCTGGATCGATCTCGGTCAGCGCCCGGGCGATGCCGTGGCGGACGGCGCCGGCCTGGCCGCTGATGCCGCCGCCGTGAACGCGGATGCGAACGTCGACGTTGCCCTCGTAACCGGAGACGGCGAGCGGCTGGCGCGCCATCGTCTGGTGCAGGGGCCGTGGGAAGAACTCCTCGAGGCTGCGGCCGTTGACGACGATCTGGCCGTCGCCGGCCAGCAGGATGACGCGGGCGATCGAGCGCTTCCGTTTGCCGGTGGCGAGGAAGCGGGCGCCGCTGTCCATCTTCGCGGGAGCCCGGCCGGCGAGCGCCGTGTCGGACTCCTCGGCGGCGGCGAGCTCGGCCTCGCGGCGAGCTTTCTCCTCCTCTTCGGCTTCCAGCCTGGCCTGCTCCTCGGCGCTCAACGCCGGCCCATCCGGCTCGACCGCGATCGGCTCCAGGTCAGCTCCCGGGATCACGTCTTTTTTCTCGGCCGGCTTCGCGGAAGGCTTGTCAGCAGGCGCCTCGGCGGCGTCTACCTGCGGCGACTCGGCCGCCGGCTCCGACGCCTCATCCGCGGGTGGCGTCGGGGGTGAGCTCTCCTGCAGAGCAGGAGAGTCGCCCTCGTCGACAGGACCCTCGGGCGCGGCCTCCGAGCCCTCGGTCGTCTCGTCAGGCGTCTTCTCGTCGTCGATCACTTCGAAATCTCCATCGGTTTGGGCTGCTGGGCGGCGTGCGGGTGGTCGGGCCCGGCGTAGACCTTCAGCTTGGTCAGCTGCTGGCGGGCGAGCCGGTTGCGCGGGAGCATTCCCTTGACGGCCTTGCGGATCACTTCCTCGGGGCGGCGGTCGAGCATCTCGGCCAGCGACCGCGACTTGATCCCGCCCGGGTAACCGCTGTGGCGCCAGTAGGTCTTCTGCTCGAGCTTTTTGCCGGTGACGCGAATCTTCTCCGCGTTGACGACGACGATGAAATCGCCGGTGTCGATGTGCGGCGTGTACTCAGGCTTGCGCTTGCCGCGCAGGGCATCGGCGATCTGCGTCGCCAAGCGGCCCAGGGTCTGGCCCTCGGCATCGACCACGTACCAATCGCGCTGGCGGTCGGCGGGTGTGGCTACGTAGGTCTTCATCGCGCTCGTCGTCATGAAAAAGCCACGCGGACGAACCGCGCGGCCGGGGGATAATAGCCATCTCTGCCTATACACTGCCGCGCCAGCAATGCCGAATCCCGTGCGGGCGCCGTTCGGGAGCGGAGGAACCGCAGGGACCTTTGCAGGTCTCAGGGGCGAATCGGACGAAGACGATCCGTAGCGCAGCTCTTTCAGCGCGAGCCCGACAGCTAACTCCGCAGGCGATCGAAAGAGAGGCTGAAGCGGTGCGCCACAACCGATTTCCCCGGCTGGGAACGATGCGGGCCGTTGCGACCCTCGTCGCTGCCGTCTCTCTCCTCCTCCCCGCCTGCGCCGCGGCCGGGGGACCGGCGGGGGAAGAGACAACCCGGCCGGAGCTCAGCAGCAGCAGCACCCGGCCCTGAAGCTGCTCGCGCTGGCCGGGCTCCAACGGGGCGACCAACTCGGCCTCGGCGCCGGCCACGGCCT
>CAMPIP010000144.1 GCA_946886425.1 uncultured Actinomycetes bacterium | reverse complement strand
CCCGCCCTTCGACCGGGCGGTCAACACGGTCTTCCAGGACTACGCGCTGTTCCCGCACATGAGCGTCGGCGAGAACGTCGAGTACGGGCTGAAGGTGGCCGGGGTGGATAAGGCCGAGCGGGCGAAGCGGCGCGACGGGGCGCTGGAGATGGTGCGACTGCCCGGCTACGCGGGGCGCAGGCCGTCCGAGCTCTCCGGCGGGCAGCGGCAGCGGGTGGCACTGGCGCGGGCGATCGTCAACCGGCCGCGGGTGCTGCTGCTCGACGAGCCGCTCGGGGCGCTCGACCTGAAGCTGCGCGAGCAGATGCAGGTGGAGCTGAAGTCGATCCAGAGCGACGTCGGGATCACCTTCGTCTACGTCACCCACGACCAGGACGAGGCGCTGACGATGAGCGACCGGATCGCCGTCTTCAACGACGGCCGGATCGAGCAGGTGAGCCCGCCGGTCGAGCTCTACGAGCAGCCGGCCAGCGAGTTCGTGGCCGGCTTCGTCGGCGTCTCCAACACGATCGAGCGAGAGGGCGAGCGGCTGACGATCCGGCCCGAGAAGATCCGCCTGCTCGGGGCCGACGCCGACGCCAACGGGCTGCGCAGCGAGACCGGACGGGTCACGGAGGTCGCCTACGCCGGGATGGTGACGCGGTACACGGTGGCGCTTGACGCCGGAGGGGAGCTGCAACTGGTGAAACAGAACGTCGAGGGCGCGTCCGCGGACGTGTCCCCGCGGCAGGGGGAGAAGGTGGTGGTGGGATGGCGTCCCGAGCACGCGGCCGCCGTCCGTGGGAACCCAACGAAACAGGAGGTCGCATCATGAGGGGGAAGGACGCTCATTCCGCCCGCACCGCGTGGCTCGTCGTCGCCGGTCTGGTCGCGTTCATGCTGATCCTCGCCGGCTGCGGAGGCAGCGACGACGACGGTGGCGGGAACGGTGAAGAACTCCAGAAGCTCGGCAAGGGCGAGGGCCAGGTCGACTTGATCTCCTGGGCCGGCTACGTCGAACCGGAATGGAGCAAGCCGTTCGAACAGAAAACCGGATGCAAGGTCAACAACAAAGTGGCCGGCACCTCCGACGAAATGGTGCAGCTGATGCGGAGCGGCGAATACGACGGCGTCTCGGCCTCCGGCAACGCCTCAGCGCGGCTGGTCGAGGGCGGGGACGTGGCCCCGGTCAACGTCGACCTCGTCCCCAACTACAAAACGATCTTCGACGACCTCAAGGACCAGCCGTACAACACCTTCGACGGCGTCCACTACGGGATCCCGCACGGCCGCGGCGCCAACCTGCTGATGTGGAACCCGGACTCGGTCAAGCCGGCGCCGGACTCCTGGGACGTCATGCTCGACCCGAAAATCGCCTCGAAATACAAGGGCGAGATCAGCGCCTACGACGACCCGATCTACATCGCCGACGCGGCCGTCTACCTGATGACCCACCAGCCCGACCTGGGCATCGAGAACCCCTACGAGCTGAACCAGGAACAGTTCGACGCGGCGACGAAGCTGCTCGAAGAACAGCAGCCCAACGTCGGCGAATACTGGTCGGAAGCGACGAAGCAAATCTCCGCCTTCGCCAACGGCGACTCGGCGGTCGGCACCACCTGGCAATACCAGTACTTCGCCCTCCAGGAAGAAGGCGCGCCGGTCGAAGCGAGCCCGGCAAGCCAGGGCTTCCTCCCCAAAGAGGGGGCGACCGGGTGGTCGGATACCTGGATGTTGAGCAACGTCGCCAAGCACCCGAACTGCATGTACGAATGGATGGACTGGATCGTCTCGCCGAAAGTGAACGCAGAAGTGGCGGAATTCTTCGGGGAGGCGCCGGCCCAGAGCCTTGCCTGCGACGAAACCGCGGACAAGAACTTCTGTACGAAATATCACGCCGCCAACCCGGCGTTCTGGAAGCGGGTCTTCTACTGGCAGACGCCGCTCGCCGACTGCGGCAACGGCGAGGAAGACTGCATGGACTACAACGACTGGGTCCGCGCCTGGACCACCATCAAAGGCTAGGCGCGCGGCACTGAGCGATGGCGACTGAAGCGGTCGTCGCGAGAAGGAAGCCGGTGGGCCGCAGGCTCGCCGGCTTCTTTCACGGCCGTCCGCGCCTGCAGGTCGGCGGCCTCCTGGCGGCGCCGGCCGCCTGGCTCGTCATCGGCTATCTCGGCTCGCTTGCGGTCCTGCTGATCAGCGCCTTCTGGACCGTCGATCCGCTCAGCGGCGAGGTCGTCAAGGGATTCAGCCTCGAGAACTTCGAATCGCTGATCAACGAACCCGTCTACCGCAGCATCATCGGCCGCACGGTCCTGATCGCCGCCGCGGTGACGCTCACCGACGCCCTGATCGCGCTGCCGATCGCCTTCTACATGGCGAAGGTGGCAAGCCACCGCGGCAAAGCCCTGCTGATCGTCGGCGTGCTGCTGCCGCTCTGGTCGAGCTACCTGGTCAAGGTGCTCGCCTGGCGGACGATGCTCTCCGAGGACGGGGTGATCAACTGGGCGCTCAACCCGTTCGGCCTTGACGGCCCCGGCTACGGGATCACCGCGGTCTGGCTGGTCGCCAGCTACCTCTGGCTGCCGTACATGATCCTGCCGATCTACGCCGGCCTGGAGCGGATCCCGAACTCGCTGATCAGCGCCTCCGAGGACCTCGGCGCCCGCCCGCTGACGACCTTCCGGCGGGTGATCCTGCCGCTCGTCTTCCCGGCCGTCGTCGCCGGCTCGATCTTCACCTTCTCGCTGACGTTGGGCGACTACATCGCCCCGCGGCTGGTCTCCAACACGCAGTTCGTCGGCACCGCGATCTTCGCCAACATCACCAACGACCTGCCCTTCGCGGCAGCGCTGGCGCTGATCCCGATCGTGGTGATGATCGCCTACCTCGCCGTGGCCCGGAAGCTCGGCGCCTTCGAGCACATCTGATCGGGGCGCGGCGATGAGGCTCTCGAAACGGGCGAGCGCGGGGCTGCGGGCCGTGGTCGGGCTCGGGCTCGCCTTCATCTACGTCCCCCTGCTCGTGATCGCGATCTACGCCTTCAACTCGAGCAAGATCCTCAAATGGCCGCCGCCGGGCCTGACCCTCGACTGGTTCGCCAAGGCCTGGGAAAACGAATCCGTCAAGGAAGCCTTCGTGACCTCGATCGAGGTGGCGCTGGTGGCGACGGCGATCGCCCTGATCCTCGGCACCCTCGCCTCGCTGGCGGTCGGGCGGCACCGCTTCTTCGGCCGCGAGACCGTCTCCTTCCTGGTCGTCCTGCCGATCGCCCTGCCGGGAATCGTCACCGGCGTCGCCCTCAGCAACACCTTCACCCAGGTGCTGGGAATCAGCCTCGGGCTGTTCACGGTGGTCGTCGCCCACGCCACCTTCTGCATCGTCGTCGTCTACAACAACACGATCGCGCGGCTGCGGCGCACCTCGGTCTCCTTCGAGGAGGCCTCGGCCGACCTCGGCGCCACCACCTGGCAGACCTTCCGCTACGTGACGGTGCCGAGCCTGCGGACGGCGCTGGCGGCGGGCGGCCTGCTCGCCTTCGCGCTCTCCTTCGACGAGATCATCGTCACCACGTTCACGCTCGGCGCCGGCGAGGAAACGTTGCCGATCTGGATCTTCCGCAACCTCTTCCGGCCCACCCAGCTGCCGGTAGTCGACGTCGTCGCCCTGGTCGTCGTCCTGCTCTCGATCATCCCCGTCTACCTGGCCCACCGCCTCAGCCGCGAGGAGGGCGGCGCCACCGGCGGGCGCGGCGGCGGCGCGGTCGCGGCCGAGGCGACCGCCGAGCCCTAGGGGCGGGCGAGCTTGGCGGACTGCTCGGCGCCGAGGTAGGGCGCCAAGGTCAGCTCGACCAGGTCGGGCAGCAGCGCCTCGAGCTTGTCGGCGCGGCCGGCGTTGATCTCGCGGACGATCAGGGAGACGATGCCGCCGACCAGGGTCGTCTCGGTCGCCTCCGGCAGCGGCCGCTCGCCGGCGTGCTCAGGCCGGCCGGCCTTGAGGATCTCGACGAAGCCCTGCATCGACTGGCGGTGGCGGGCGGCGATCCCGCCGCCCGCGGCGATCGGCTCGATCATCACCACCCGAGCCAGCTCCCGCTCGCCGGCGAGGAAGCGCAGCATCGTCGCCAGCGCCGCCCGCACCTGCTGCGGCCAGTCCTCGAAGGACTGGGCCGCGACCTGCATCGAGTCGCGGATGTGGTCGGCGACCATCTCGTAGGCGGCCAGGAAGCAGGCTTCCTTGTCGGCGAAGTGCTCGTAGAAGGTGCGCCGCGAAACCGCCGCGGCTTTGGTGATGTTGGCGACGGTGGTCGAGTTGTAGCCGCGCTCGGCGACGGTGTCGACCAGTGCCGTGATGATCCGCTCGCGCTGGTTCTGGGCGATGAACTCGCGCGGCAGGCCGTGCCGGCCGGCAGGCAGGCGCGGCACCCCGGCCGCCGGCGCCTCCGCCTCGCTCGCCTTCTTCTTGGCTTTCGCCGTCCCTTTGGCCATGCGGCGACGACGATACCGACGCCCCCACCCGCCCCGCCTCAGCGCAGCGGCTGGACCAGTAGCTCGTCCTCGGCGGCGCGAGCGCCGATGTAGGGCATCATCGCCATGTAGACGAGCTCCGAGAGGAAGTCTTCGCGGCGCTCGAGGGCGCCGCCGCGGACTTTGGTCATGACGGTGCCGTAGATCGCCCCGGTAACCATCTCGGCGGTGCTGCGCGAGACCGTGGCGGGGTTGGGGAGCTCCTCGCGGCCGGCGTCGATCAGGTCGGTAATTCCCTGCAGAACGGTATCGCGGCGCGCCTGGGCCCGGCTGCCGGCGCCGTTGACGCCGACGACGAGAAAGCGGGCCCGCGCCGGATCGGCCTGCAAAAAGCGCATCGCCGCCCAGGCCGCTGCCCAGACCCGGTCGTGCCAGTTGCGCGGCCCGGCGTAGGCCGTGGTCGCGGTGACGCAGAAGGAGTCGGCGACGTCGTCGAGGACGCGCAGAAAGCAGTCCTCCTTGCCGTGAAAGCAGCGGTCGAAAGCGGCCCGGTCGACGCCAGCGCGGGCGCAGACCATTGCCAGCGTCGTCGCCTCGATCCCCTGCTCGGCGACCAGCTCGACCAGGGCAGCGGAGATTTGCCCGCGGGCCGGGTCCTCGCGCGCGGCGGGCCCGGACTCGGTGCGAGTGCTCACGTGCCCGCGGTCCTGCCCTGCGCTCGTTCCCTCAGGCGGCGACCCGCGCCTGAGCGGCGTCGGCGGCACGACCCGCCTCGACCTCGCCGACGTACGGCGTCAGCGTCACCTGCAGCATCTCCGGGAGCAGCCTCATCAGGTCGTCGACATCGTCCGCGACCAGGCGCTGGTGGACCAGCCAGGCGATCCCGCCGGCCAGCGCCACCTCTAGCCCGTCCGGCAACAGCCCGGCACGGGGGTTGTACTCCCGTCCCTCCCGTAGCAGCGGCGCCACGCTCTCCAGCATCGCCTGGTAGCGCGCCAGCCCGGCGGCGCCCGCCCCCTGCGCCTCGACGATGCAGAGCTTCGCCCGCGGCCGCTCGCGGATCACCATCTCGAGGAAGATCTGCAGCCCCGCGGAAACCTGCTCCTCCCAGGGCTGGCTGGTGTCCAGCAACTCGCCGAAGACCTCGCGGGCCGCGTCGACGCTCTCGTCGAAGGCGGCCAGGAAGCACTCCTCCTTGCCGGAGAAATGCTCGTAGAAGGTGACCAGGGCGACGCGGGCCGTTTTCGCGATCAGCTCGATCGTCGTCTTCTGGTAGCCGCGCTCGTCGACCAGCTCGGTCATCGCCAACAGGATGCGCTGGCGCTGGCTTTGAGCGACGAAATCGCTGGGGACGAGATGGCGGCCCGGCGGGAGTTTGGCGAGGCGCTCGGAGAGGGGCCGTGGCTCCGTCATACCACCAAGATACCAGTACGTTCATCCAATGTCTAGTTTCCTTTTCTACAGAAACTTTCGCGTTCTGGTCACCGGTGTCTCTGAAAGCTGGTATATCTAGACAAAAGGAGACTGTTTTCGGAAGTAGACGAACCTGAGATCGATGCCCGCGACAGACCAGATCCCACGGTCCTCCAAGCACCCCCGATCGGGGGGTGACGTGGTTCTTTTCCCGGCGCACGGCAAGCGCCGCGCCCGCGAGCGGCTGCTCGAGGCGATGCTCCTGGTC
>CAMPIP010000143.1 GCA_946886425.1 uncultured Actinomycetes bacterium | reverse complement strand
CCTCAAGCACGCGCTGCGCTTCGGCGCCGAGGTGGAGCAGGCACATGCGGTCGATCCCGGCGCCCTGGAGGCGCTGGCGGCCGAGCTCGCCCCGGACCTCGGCGGCCGCTTCGCCGCCACGGTCGAGCCGATCGACGCCGCGACCCTCGACCGCCTGGCGCCGCTGACGCCGCGGACCGGGGTGGTGGCGATCGCCCGCCGGCCCGAAATCGACGTCGCCGCCGTGCTCGCCGGCCCGCGCCCGGCCCCGGTCGTGCTGCTCGAGGACCCGCGCAACATGGGCAACATCGGCGCCAGCGTCAGGGTCGCCGCCGGCGCCGACGCGGCGGCGCTGCTGACCACCGGCGAACACGACCCCTGGCACGCCGACGCGGTCCGCGGCGCCGCCGGCCTGCAGTTCGCGCTGCCGGTGGACTCGGTCGGGTCGCTGCCGCGCGGCGAGCGGCCGTTGCTGGCGCTCGACCCCGAGGGCGACCCCCTCGACCCGGCCCGGCTGCCGGCCCGCGCCGTGCTCGCCTTCGGCACCGAGCGCGACGGCCTCAGCGATTCGCTGCTGGGCCAGGCCGACGCCCGCGTCTCGATCCCGATGAAGGCGGGCGTCTCCAGCCTCAACCTGGCGACCTCGATCGCCGCCGTCCTCTTTGCCTGGCGCCTGCGCGAGGACTAGGCTTGCGCGGTTCGTCCCAACCGAAAGGATCCAACCTTGTTGCCGCTCGCAGACATCAGCCTGGGTGAATTGCTGCTCCTCACCCTGGAGATCTTCTTCTTCGTCATCTGGATCTGGATCCTGATCACGATCCTCACCGACCTCTTCCGCGACCACGAGCTCTCCGGCTGGGCAAAGGCGGCCTGGGTCCTGTTCCTCGTCTTCATCCCGTTCCTGACCGCGTTGATCTACCTGATCGCCCGCGGCGCCGGCATGCGCGACCGCACGATCAAAGCCCAAGCCGACGCGAAAAAGCATTTCGACGAATACGTCCAGCAGCAGGCCCACACCGCGCCCGCCGACGAACTCCACAAGCTCAACGACCTCAAGGAGAAGGGCGCTCTCTCCCAGGAGGAGTTCGACAAGGCCAAGGCCAAGCTGCTCGCCTGAGGCTCGCTGGGGAGGGGGCGTCGGTAGCGGCGCCCCTTCTCCTCCAGAAGTTCGCAATTTGCAAGCGGAGTTGCAGGGCTTCGGTAGGCGCTAATCGCCTTGGGGCCGCTCCGCTAGCCTGCGCTCCCGCGCCGTGATCCCGTCTCGCCGGGGTCGGCGCGCTCTCGATGCGCGCTCTCCTCTCCGACACCAACCCGGGCGTCGCCAGGCGCCGGGCCCTGATGCTGGCGGCACTGCTGCTCGGCGCGCTCTGCGCCATCGCGATGGCCTGGGAGGGAACCGCCCCGGCGCTGACCCCGCAGGAAAAGCTCGAGAAGACGCAGGGCAAGCTCGACGAGGTTCGCGAGGATTCGAGCGCCCTCGCCGACACGATCGCCGAACAGAACCGGGCGATCGACTCGATGATCGGCGAAGTCTCGGCGCTGCGCCAGAAGCAAGCGCGGGTCGAGGCGGAACTGGCGGAAAAGCAGGCCGAACTCGAAGCGGCGACAGCGGCGCTCGAAAAGGAACGGGCCCACCTGGAGCGGGTTCGCGGGCAACTGAGGCGGGCGCTCGGGGTCCTCAGCGACCGCCTCGTCTCGATCTACGAGTCGGGCTCTCCCGACGTCGTCAACGCGATCCTCGAATCGGACGACTGGTCGGAGCTGGCCGCCCAGACCGAGTACCTGAACCGGATCCAGAGCTACGACGACTCGGTCGTCTCCCGCGTGAAGACGCTGCGCGACGAGGTCAAGGGCGCGGTAGCGCGGCTGGCCTCCAACCGGGCGAAGATCGAGTCGAGCCGCGACGCGGTCGCCGCGATCGAGCGCGAAGTCGCCGCCGCCCGCCAGGAAGCCGAGGCCCGCTTCGGCGAACTGAAGGCGGCCCAGGCCGAGCGCCGCGAAGCGATGGAAGCGCTGGAAGGCCGCGAAGAGGCGTTGAGCAGCAATCTCGCCGCGATCTCCAACCAGATCGCCTCCGAAGGCGGCCCGGCGCCGACCGGCGAAGTCCCGGCGCCGCTGACGCCCGGCCAGGAAGCGCAGGTGATCACCGAAAGCGAAGCCAGCGCCCCCTCCTCGGCACCCGCGGCCGTCCAGGAAGTGATCTCCGCCGGCAACGCGATCGCCTACACGCCCTACGTGTGGGGCGGCGGCCACGGCTCCTTCGAATCGTCCGGCTACGACTGCTCGGGCGCGGTCAGCTACGCCCTGCACGGCGCCGGCCTGCTGGAAAGCCCGCTCGACTCGACCGGCCTCTCGACCTGGGGCGAACCCGGGCCGGGCCAGTGGATCACCGTCTACGCCAACGCCGGCCACGCCTGGATGGTCGTCGCCGGCATCTCCTTCGACACGGTCGGCGGCCCCGGCCCGCGCTGGCACAGCCCCTGGGTGTCTTCCACCGAAGGCTTCATCGCTAGGCATCCCCCGGGTCTCTAGCCACGCTTGACGACCGCCACCCTGCGGGTAGGGTCCGGTTGATGGGGCTTGAGCAGGAACTGGAGGAGTTGCTCGAGGTCGAGAGCTTCGATCCGCCCGCGGAGTTCCGGGAGCGTGCCCTGTGGAGCGATCCCGGGATCTACGAGGAGGCCGCGGCCGACCCCGAGGCGTGGTGGATCGCGCAGGCGAAGCAGCTGCTCGACTGGGAGGTCGAGCCGAGCGAGGGGCTCGACGACTCCAACCCGCCGTTCTACAAGTGGTTCGCCGACGGGCGGCTGAACGCTTCGGCCAACTGCCTCGACCGTCACGTCGAGGCCGGCATCGGCGACCGCGTCGCCTTCCACTGGCGCGGCGAGGAGGGCGAGGAGCGCGACCTCACCTACGCCGAGTTGCACCGCGACGTCCAGCGCTTCGCCAACGCCCTCAAGGATCTCGGCGTCGAGAAGGGCGACGTGGTCGGGATCTACCTGCCGATGATCCCCGAGGTCGTCGTCGCGATGCTGGCCTGCGCCCGGATCGGCGCCCCGCACAACGTCGTCTTCGGCGGCTTCTCGGCGGAGTCGGTGCGGGAGCGGATGGAGTTCTCCCACGCCAAGGCGCTGGTCACCGTCGACGGCGCCCGCCGCAAGGGCAAGACGGCGCCGATCAAGCCGGCCGTCGACGAGCAGATGGACGACCTCGCCTCGCTGGAGAGGATCGTCGTCGTCCGCCACACCGGCATCGAGTGCCCGATGCGCGAGGGCCGCGACGTCTTCTACGACGAGGTCCTCGCCTCCGCCGACCCGGAGTGCCCGGCCGAGCCGATGGAGGCCGAGCATCCGCTCTTCATCCTCTACACCTCCGGCTCGACCGCGAAGCCGAAGGGGATCCTCCACACCACCGGCGGCTATCTCGCCGGGGTCGCCGCCACCCACCGCTACGTCTTCGACCTGAAGCCGGAGGAGGACGTGTACTGGTGCGCGGCCGACGTCGGCTGGGTCACCGGCCACTCCTACATCGTCTACGGCCCGCTCGCCAACGGGGCGACCAGCGTGATGTGGGAGGGGGCGCCGGACTACCCGCACCGCGGCGTCTGGTGGGAGACGATCGAACGCACCGGGGCGACGATCCTCTACGCGGCGCCGACCGCGATCCGCACCTTCATCAAGTGGGGCGCCGAGATCCCGGGCAAGTTCGACCTCTCCTCGCTGCGGCTGCTGGGCTCGGTCGGCGAGCCGATCAACCCGAAGGCATGGCTCTGGTACCGCAAGGCGATCGGCGGCGACCGCTGCCCGATCGTCGACACCTGGTGGCAGACCGAGACCGGCGCGATCATGATCACGCCGCTGCCGGGGATCGTCGCCGCCAAGCCCGGCTCGGCGACGCTGCCGTTCCCGGGGGTCGAGGCCCGGGTGGTCGGCGAGCAGGACGGCGAGCCCGTCGGGGAGGGGCAGGGCCTGCTGGTCCTGGAGCGCCCCTGGCCCTCGATGCTGCGCGGCCTCTACCGCGAGGACGATCGCTTCGTCGAGACCTACTTCGCCAGGTTCGGGCCCGAGCGCTACCTGGTCGGCGACGCCGCCCGCCGCGACTCCGACGGCTACTTCTGGGTGATCGGCCGGATCGACGACGTCGTCAACGTCTCCGGCCACCGGCTCTCGACGGCCGAAGTCGAGTCGGCGATCGTCGCCCACGAGAGCGTCGCCGAGGCGGCCGTGATCGGCCAGTCCGACGAGGACACCGGCCAGGCGATCTGCGCCTTCGTCACCCTCACCGGCGACCTCGACGGCTCCGAGGCGCTGGTCGAGGACATCCGTGCCACCGTCGCCGAGCGGATCGGCAAATTCGCCCGCCCGAAGCGGATCATCTGGGCCGACGACCTGCCCAAGACCCGCTCCGGCAAGATCATGCGCCGCCTCCTCCGCGACATCGCCGAGGGCCGCGCCCTGGGCGACGTCACCACCCTCCGCGACCCCGCCGTGATGGCGCAGCTCGAGACCAAGATCGCCGAGGAGCAGGCGAGCGAGGATTGATTCCCCTTGTCGCTTGTATCCCACAGGGCTACATGCGACAAGCTCAACCCGCTACTTCTCGGCTCTTTCGCTGGCGATCTGCTCGACGGCGAGGGTGAGGCTCTGCAGCTGCGCCTGGACGGCGCGCAGCTCGCGTAAGGCGATCGCCTCCGGTGAAGCTTCCGCGCTCTCCAGCTCGGCCTCGATGGTGGCGATGTCGGGGGCCAGGAAGCGCTGGGCGAACGCGCCGGTGAGCAGGGCGACGAAGCCGATGCCGATGATCAGGACGGCGACGGTGACGATCTCGCCGCCGGTGGTGGTCGGGTAGATGTCGGAGCCGAGCGTGGTCATCGTCGTCGCTGCCCAGTAGATCCCGTCCCAGGGGGTGAGGTGCTGCTGGTTGCGCTCGAAGCCGACGAAGAGGGCGCCGCCGCCAACCACGGTCAGGGTCGAGAGCAGCAGCGCGTAGCGCAGCCCCTCCAGCGAGAAGACCTCGCGCGAGAGCTGGGCCAGCCGCAGCAGGCGCAGGAGCCGCAGCAGCCGCAGGGCGCGGAGGCCCTGCAGGCCGGCGGGCAGGATCGGCGGCGTGAGGAAGACGATGACCACGTCGAGCGGGTTGCGGCGGATCCACTGCCAGCGTTCGGGGACGACGGCCAGCATCACCACCAGCTCGACCAGGAAGGCGCTCCAGGTGACCCAGTTGAGGACGACGGCGAGCTCGCGCAGGGTGCCGTGGGTCTGGGCCTCGGTCAGGGCCACGGTGGGCAGGGTCAGCGCCGCCGCGACGAGCATCGGCGTGTTGAGCTTTTCGGCGACGCGGGTGCTGCGCGCGTCCATGCCCGGCGGGTAGCGGACGGGCGTCTCGGCCTGCTGCGAGCTCACCGCGACTGATTCGACGCGAGGCGCTGTGTCACCTTCGCGTACCATGGCCCGGGTACCCAACCGCTCAGGAGACGTTTCGCAGATGACCGTCAGCACCCTCACGCACGACTACAAGGTCGCCGACATCGGCCTCGCCGAGTTCGGCCGCAAGGAGATCGCTCTCGCCGAGGTGGAGATGCCCGGCCTGATGCAGACCCGTGAGGAGTTCGGTGCCTCGAAACCGCTGGCCGGCGCCCGCATCACCGGCTCTCTTCACATGACCGTGCAGACCGCGGTGCTGATCGAGACCCTGGTCGCGCTCGGGGCCGAGGTCCGCTGGGCCAGCTGCAACATCTTCTCGACCCAGGACCACGCCGCCGCGGCGATCGCCGCCGCCGGCATCCCCGTCTTCGCCTGGAAGGGGGAGACGCTGGAGGAGTACTGGTGGTGCACCGAGCAGGCCCTGGTCTGGCCCGACGGCGAGGGCCCGAACATGATCCTCGACGACGGCGGCGACGCGACCCTGCTGGTCCACAAGGGGGCCGAGTTCGAGGCCGCCGGCGCCGTGCCGGACCCGGCCAGCGCCGACTCGGCCGAGTTCAAGCTCGTCCTCGAGACCCTGCAGCGCTCGCTCGCCGAGGACCCGCGCCGCTGGACCGTGATCGCGGCCGGCATCAAGGGCGTCACCGAGGAGACGACCACCGGCGTGCACCGGCTCTACCAGCTGGCCGAGACCGGCGACCTGCTGTTCCCGGCGATCAACGTCAACGACTCGGTCACCA
>CAMPIP010000142.1 GCA_946886425.1 uncultured Actinomycetes bacterium | reverse complement strand
GAACGAGATGGAGGGCGTCGTCAGCCCCGGCGCCGGTGCCTGCGGCGGCCAGTTCACCGCCAACACGATGGCCTGCGCCTTCGAGGCGCTGGGGATCAGCGCCGGTGGCTCGGCGATGGTTCCGGCCGAAGACGACGACAAGAACACCGTCGCCGAGAAGATCGGCGAGCTGGTCATCAACGTCCTCGCCGAGGACATCCGGCCGAGCAGGGTGATCACCCGCGAGTCGTTGGAAAACGCGATTGCCTGCGTCTGCGCCTCGGGGGGCTCGACCAACGGCGTCCTGCACCTGATCGCCCTCGCCCACGAGCTCGGCATCGAGTTGACGATGGACGACTTCGAGCGGATCTCGCGGGCGACGCCGCTGTTCGCCGACCTCAAACCGGGCGGTCGCTTCGTCGCCACCGACCTCTACGCCGCCGGCGGCGTGCCGCTGATCCTGAAGCGGCTCGACGACGCCGGCATCCTCCACGGCGAGGCGCTCACGGTGACCGGCCGGACGATCGCCGAGGAGGCCGCGGCCGTGACCGAGAAGCCTGGTCAGGAGGTCGTGCGGCCGCTCGACGATCCACTCAAGGCCGAAGGGGGCTTGGCGATCCTGCGTGGCAACCTCGCCCCCGAAGGAGCGGTGGTCAAGGTCGCCGGCACCGAGCGCCGCCGGCAGACCGGCCCGGCCCGCGTCTTCGAGTCCGAAGAAGAATGCTTCCGCGCCGTCAAGGAGCAGCGGATCGATCCCGGCGACATCGTCGTGATTCGCAATGAGGGGCCGGTCGGCGGCCCCGGCATGCGGGAGATGCTTCAGGTGACGGCGGCGATCGTCGGCGAGGGGCTCGGCGAGAGCGTGGCGATGGTCACCGACGGTCGCTTCTCCGGCGCCACCCGAGGCCTGATGATCGGCCACGTCGCTCCCGAGGCGGCCAAGGGAGGCCCGATCGCGGCGATCCGCGAGGGCGACATGGTGACCGTCGACATCGACGAGCGCCGGCTCGGCGTCGAGCTCTCCGACGAGGAGATCGCACGACGGGTCGCCGAGTACGTCTCGCCCGAGCCGCTCTACACCCGCGGCGTCATGGCCAAGTACGCGGCGACGGTTAGCTCGGCTTCATCGGGCGCGGTCACGAGCTAAAGGCCAAGCAGATCAAGGACGCAGGGTGCGTGGCATGCTCCGCGCGCGAGCGACCGAGAACGCCGATAAGCGCCAGCCGTTTAGCTGGCGATGAACTCGTCGAGGATCGCGTTGAACCGCAGCGGCCGCTCCAGCTGGGGCAGGTGCCCGGTGCGCTCGAAGACCTCGAGGCGGGAGTGGGGGATGCGGCGGTGGTAGCTGATCGCCGCGGCGACCGGGATCACCCGGTCGGAGAGGCCGGCGAGGACCAGGGTCGGGACGTCGATGTCGCCGAGACGGTCGCGGACGTCGTGGTGGAGGGTCGCTCGCAGCGCCTCCTCGAAGCCGTCGGCGCGCTGCATGCCGCCGAGGATCTGCTCGAGCAGCAGCTCCTCGCCGAGCCGCTCCGGGTAGCGGAAGAACGGACCGAAGACGGCCCGGCGCGCTCGCGGGCGCGAGACGATGAAGCGGGCGCCGCCGTAGTAGTAGGGGCCGAAGCGCTTCCAGGCCCAGGCGGTCACGGTCGCGCGCTCTTCGGGGCTCCAGGTGTTGAGGATCCCGGCTGAGGAGACGAGCACCAGGCGGTCGAACCGTCCCGGGTTCGCCGTCGCCGCCTCGACCGCGACCAAGCCGCCCATCGAGTTGCCGACCACGGTCGCCCGCTCGACGCCGAGCTTCTCGCAGAAGTCGTGCAGGAGCTGGCCGTAAGCCGGGATCTCGATCGGCCAGGAAGGCATCGGGCTGGCCCCGAAGCCGGGCAGGTCGAGGGCGATGGCGCGGTGGCCGCGGCTGAAGTGCGGGAGGTTTTCGAGCCAGTTCTGCCAGCAGCCGGAGAGGCCGTGGACGAAGACGATCGGCTCCCCCTCGCCGATCTCGGCGTAGTTGACCTCGGCGCCGGGCAGGGAGAGACGGTGCAAGTGCTGGCGCCACTCGATCTTGCGCCACTCGGGATCGGGGTTACCGTAATCCCGGCCGGTGGCGATGCGCGGGTCGAGGGGGGCTGCCTCAGGCATACCCCATGCGTTCGAGGATCGGGATCTCGCGGATCTGGGGCGGCTGCAGGTGGTCCCAGAGGATCCCTCGCGGCCGTTCGTACTGGCGGTCGAGTTCGATCACCGCCCGCGGCGTCGCGATCATGTCGACCGGGAGGTCGTGGTCGGTGACCATCAGGTGCTTGCGGAGGATCTGAATCGGGTGCACGGTGGTGGCGACGGTGGTGTGATCGTCGATCTTGCCGGCGTCGATCAGGATCCCGTACTCGAGGTCGTGGTAGCCGCCGCCCTTGCCGATCCGGGCGCCATTGAGGTTGACCGCGACCGAGCCGCAGAGGACGAAGTCGACCTCGGGCAGGTCGTCGAGGGCGACGACGCGGCCGTGCTTGAGGGCGCCCTTGATCGTCGCCGCCTCTTTCACCGCCGCCTTGGAGAGCTTCTTCGGGTCGAGGACCCGGAAGGGGTGGGGGTCGCGCAGCCGCGGCACCGCCATGATCACCGTCTTGCCTTCTTCCAGCGCGATCCGGCGGGCGTGGGTCTGCGGCGAGTCGGGGTTCGCCTTGATGACCCGCGCGCGCTTCCAGAGCCTGTGGCTGGCGAGCTTTTCGGCCGCCAGCTTGGCGCCGGCGAAGTTGGGGATTCGCCCCTCGGCACCCGGAAACCGCGAGACCCCCTCGCGGTCCATCGCCTTCCAAACCTCCGCCCTGACCTGATCCTTGGACTGCACGGGGCGAAAGATATCCGCCGCGCTGCCGATAAGACCGGTGCAACCGCGAAATTGCAGGGAACTTAACCTGGCTGGGCGAATGATCCGATTGCCTAGAATTTTCGCAACTGGACGCGTGCGGGTCGACGCGAAGTCGAGGTCGATTAGGAGACGATGGGAACCAAGGGCTGGATCGCGGTAGGTGGCATCGCCGTCATTGCGCTGATGCTGGTCGGCGGCGCCTACGCGTACGACACGACGCAGAAGGACAAGATCGCCGACGGGATCACCGTCGCCGGCGTCGCGGTCGGAGGCATGGACGAAGCCGAAGCCGCAGCCGCGGTGCGAAAGCAGCTGCTGGCGCCGCTGCGGGGCTCCCTCGACGTCAGGTTCCGCGAGCGCAGCTGGACGCTGCCCGGCAAGGAGCTGAAACTGCGCGCCGACATCGATCGGGCCGTCGAAGAAGCGGTCGCCGACAGCCAGGAGGGCGGCTTCCCCGGTCGCCTCGTCCGCTATGTCAGCGGTGGCGAGGTCGATGAGGGGATTTCCGCCGACGTGGCCTACTCGCAGCCGGCGATCAACCGCTTCGTCCGCCAGGTGGCCGAAGACCTCAACCGCGACCCGCGCAACGCCGGCGTCGAACCGAGCGCCGAATCCCTCGAAGTGGTGGCCGGCGAGAACGGCCGCAAGCTGCGCGACAACCTGCTCACCAAAGACCTCGAAGCCGCGGTGCTGACCGCCCGGGCGCCGCGCACGATCACCGCCCACGTCCAGGTCGTCAAGCCGGAGGTGACGAAGAGCGAAGTCGCCGCCGAGTACCCGTCCTACCTGACCCTCGACCGGGCCAACTTCACGCTGCGGCTCTGGAAGAACCTGAAGCTGGCCAAGACCTACACCGTCGCGGTCGGCCAGGAAGGCCTGGAAACGCCGGAAGGCCTCTACGCCATCCAGGCGATGGAAGAAAACCCGACCTGGCACGTCCCGGATTCCGACTGGGCCGGCAGCCTCGCCGGGCAGGTGATCCCGCCGGGACCGTCAAACCCGATCAAGGCCCGTTGGTTGGCGATCTTCGAAGGCGCCGGAATCCACGGCACCGAAGAAACCAGCTCACTCGGCAGCGCCGCATCGCACGGGTGCGTCCGCATGGCGATCCCCGACGTCGAAGAACTCTATGACCAGGTAGAAGTCGGCACCCCCATCTTCATCGGCTGAGCGGGGCGAGAACCGGCCCATCTCGGCGTCGTCGCTCGGTGACGTGCAGAGCACGCTCCCTCGTTCCTCCTTGACCTGCTTGGTTCTCGCCCCGCTGAGAGGACGGAGGGAGGACATGGCGAATCCAGTTTCGTGAACTGGAGGGACGCTCTCGCCGACTACGACCGCGACCTGATGGCCCGCGGCGCTGCCGAGCGGACCAGGCGGGCCTACGGGGTCGACCTCGGTGCTTTCGCGGATTGGGCCGAGAGCCAGGGCAAGGGGCCCGGCGACCTGCGGTACCGGGACGTGCGGCGGTTCGCGGCGGGGCTCTCCAGCGCCGGGGCGGCGCCGGCGACGGTGTCGCGGAAGCTGGCCTCGATCCGCGGGCTCTACGGGTTCCTGGTCCGGACCGAGCGGGTCGGGCAGAACCCGGCCGAGCTGGTCTCCAGCCCGAAGCGGGCCGAGAAGCTGCCGCAGGTGCTCTCGGTCGAGCAGATGCGGGACCTGCTGGAGCGGATCCCGGCGCGGACGCCGCTGGAGCTGCGCGACAGGGCGATGCTGGAGCTGGCCTACTCCTGCGGGTTGCGCTGCGAGGAGATCGTCAACCTGGACGCTGGCTCGCCGGACTTCGAACACCAGTCGTTGCGGGTTCTCGGAAAGGGCTCCAAGGAGCGGCTCCTGCCCTTCGGAGACCCGGCCCGGAACGCCCTGGAGCGCTACCTGCGGCGCGGCCGCCACGCCCTTACCACCGACCCGCGCGAGCCGGCGCTGTTCCTCTCCAAGAGCGGTCGGCGCCTCTCCAACTCCGACGTCACCCGCCGCCTCGGGCTCTGGACCCGTGAGGCGG
The DNA here is from genome assembly GCA_946886425.1 of uncultured Actinomycetes bacterium. Next base: position 1,307 of record CAMPIP010000142.1, on the reverse strand, counting down.
CGATGGCCGCCGGCGTCTCGCCGCATGCGCTGCGCCATTCATTCGCCACTCATCTGCTCGAGGGCGGGGCGGACCTGCGTACCATTCAGGAGCTTCTCGGACACGCCTCGATATCGACCACCCAGGTTTACACCCGCGTCGACGCGGCGCGGTTGCGGGACACCTACGCCGCCAGTCATCCACGAGCGTGACACGGACACGCGCAAACGACCATAGAATCGAGCGAAGGCATGGAAGCCGGGGTAAAAGAGGTCGAGCTGCGGGATCTATGGCGTCGCTATAAGGACGACGGCGACGGCACCGCGCGCGAGCGGCTGGTCGTGGCCTACTCGCCGATGGTCAAGTTCGTCGCCGGCCGACTCGGCGCCGGCCTTCCCTCGCACGTCGAGGACGCCGACCTGATCTCCTACGGCCTGGTCGGCCTGATCGGCGCGATCGAGCGCTTCGAGCCGGAGCGAGGGATCAAGTTCGAGACCTTCGCGATGACCCGCATCCGCGGCGCGATCATCGACGAACTCCGTTCGCTGGACTGGGTGCCCCGCTCGGTGCGCTCGCGGGCGCGCGAGATCGAGGCCGCGCAGTCGAAACTCGAGCACGAACTGCAGCGGGCCCCGACCGAGGCCGAGCTGGCGGCGAAGCTGAACATGACCGAGGAGGAACTGCAGTCGGCTCTCCTGGAAATCGCCAACTCCTCCGTCTACGCGCTGGACGAGCTGTGGACCGTTTCCGACAGCTCCGGCGACCAGGTATCGCTGCTCGACACGATCGCCGACGACGGGGCCGCCGACCCGCAGGAGGCGCTCGACAGCAGCGAGATCAAGGACCGCCTCACGGAGGCGATTGGTTCGCTCCCGGAGCGCGAGCAGCTGGTCGTCGCGCTCTACTACTACGAGAACCTCACCCTGCGCGAGATCGGCGAGGTCCTCGGCGTCACCGAGTCGCGCGTGTCGCAGCTGCACACCAAGGCCGTGATGCGACTGAAGTCGCGTCTGCAGCACGGCTGATTGCGCCGCGCGGGCGCCGCGATCGGGGCGCGGTCGGCGTTGCTAACTTTGGCCCGGTGAGCGACGAGGAGACCTGCGCCGTCTGCGGTCGGACGATCCTGGCCGGGGAGCGGACCCGCCGCTACGTCTCCACCGCCGGCCGCCGCGACGTCTGCGAGCTCTGCACCCCGCGCGCCGAGCGGCTCGGCTGGGAGCGCGAGCGGGAGGGCATGCCGGAGGCGCTGCCGCAGCCCGAGAAGCGCGGCCTGTTCGGCAGGCTGCTGCGGCGCGACCGGCCGGCGCCGGACCTCGGTGAGATTGGGG
>CAMPIP010000141.1 GCA_946886425.1 uncultured Actinomycetes bacterium | reverse complement strand
GGCGGACCTTGCCGATGTCCTTGAGGAACAGCTGCAGGGAGTCCGTGGTCATGTCCGGTTTCAGGTCGAGCGACTGTTTCTGTCGCCGCCGGCCTTTTTTCCCGGTGTCCACGGGCATTGCTTCCGCGGCCGCTTTCTGGGCCGGGTCCATGTCCTCGACAAGCTCGATCCCGGACTTCTCGAGGTGCCCGTAAAGGTCCTCGACGTCGGACTCGTCGAGGTCGACCTCGGAGACCGCCGAAGCGATGTCGCCGAAGGTCAGCACGCCGAGCTGCTGCCCGCGATTGATGAGGTTTTTGACCTCCTCCAACTCCTGAAGCTCTGCTACCAGCATCCTGATCTACTCGTTTCCCTAGCGCGTGATGGTTAGTCCTGGCACTGAAATGCCGCCGCGACCCAAAAGTCGCGCCGGCCGAGAAAAGCGGACCGGCGACCTGGTCCGCGAAGTAAGTAAAGCTTGCATGCAAGACGCCCCAAAGGGGCTAGCGTCAGACTTAGTCGTCAAACGCTTGTTCGCATGGTAGTCGCTTCAGTTTGTAAAGTCAATGCCCAGCCACCTCCGCCACCCCCGCCCCTGGCTCAAAGCCTTCTGGCACCGCGCTTACCAGGAGAACGTCACCGGGCTCTCGGCGATGGTCGCCTACAACCTGATGCTGGCGGTCTTCCCGTTCGCGCTGCTGGTCCTCTTCGTTTTCGGCCAAGTGCTGAAGATCGAAGGCGTCGAGACCAGCGTCGTCAACGACCTCGAGCGCCTCTTCCCCAGCGTCGAGCAACAGACGCTGACCGACGTGCTCAACCGCATCCAGGACAACTCGACGACGATCGGGATCGCCGCCGGCCTCGGCTCGCTCTGGATCGGCGCCTCGTTCTGGGGGGCGATGGACACGGCCTTCTGCCGGATCTACCACGTCGAGTGCCGCGGCTGGGTCGAGCAGAAGCGCTTCTCCTTCGCGATGCTCGGCGTCGTCCTCCTCTTCATCGCCGCCAGCATCTTCGTGCCGACGATCGAGAGCACCCTGGTCTCCAGCACCGACCGCCTCCCGCTCGGCCTCTCCGACATCAAGGCGATCGACACGATTCTGCTGCTCGGCGCGGCCCTGCTGGTCACCTTCGCGATCTGCTGCGTGATCTTCTGGGCGGTGCCGAAAGGGCACATGCCGTGGCGGGCCGTCTGGCCCGGCGCCGTCTTCGTCACGGTCGGCGCCGGCCTCGCCAACTGGCTCTTCCCGATCTACCTCTCCAACGTCTCCAGCCTCTCCCGCTTCGGCTCGACGGTCGGCTTCATCCTCATCGCCCTGCTCTGGTTCTACGTCCTCAGCTTGGCGCTGATGGCGGGTGCTGTGATCAACTCGCTGCGCTTCGAGCTGCACGACACCGGCGAGCTGCCGTACTTCAAGTCGAAGTCGCCGTGTACCGGTTGCGACGAGGAGGGCCGCAAGCTCCGCAATCCCCAACCCACTTCGGAGAGCCAATAACCATCGGCATGAAACAATTCTTTCGATGCGAAAACAGGGGGGTTTCGACACCAGCCGCAGCGTCCTGGAGCCGACACTGCCGCTCGACCTGACCGCGCAAGCGCAGCGCCTGCGGATCATCGAGGCGATGATCGCGAGCGTCGCCGAGAAGACCTATACGGCGACGACGATCTCCGACATCGTCAGCCGCGCGAGCATTTCCCGCACGACCTTCTACAAACGCTTCGCCGACAAGCGGTCCTGCTTCGACGCGGCCCTGCTGCACTGCGTCGAAGCGCTGCGGAGGACCGCTCGGGCCGCGATCCGGCCCGGTGACCCGCCCGCCGAGGCGATTCACAACGCCACCGCCGCCACGCTGGAGTTCCTGGCCGCCGAACCGGACCTGGCGCAGCTGGTCATGGGCGAAGCGGTCAACGTCGAGCCGAGCGCCTTCGGCCGCTACCGCAAGGACCTGGTTCCCCAGGTGAAGGCGATCTGGGAAGCGAGCGGCGATCGTCCCGAGCCGCACTCGGACCCGCAGCTGGCCTTCGGCCGCGCCCAGGTGCTGATCTTCACCAAGATCGTCGCCGGCGAAAGCGCGAGCCTCCGCGAGCTGCTGCCGGAAATCGTCTACCTGGTGCTGTTGCCCTTCGGCGGCCACGAGGTGGCACTGGAGCACTCGCGCCTGGCCGAAGCCCGCGGCGTCCCTGACGCCGGGGGCGTGGCCGGGTGAACGAGGGTCCCAAGGACCTGCGCCTCTGGCGCCTGCCGCGAGGCCGTCACGGCCTGCCGCGGGAGCTGGTCGAGCGTTCGCAGCGGGAGCGGCTGATGGCCGCGGTCGTGCGGGTCAGCGCCGCCAAGGGGTACGAAGCCACCTCGGTCGCCGACATCCTCGAGGAAGCGGGGGTCGGCCGCGAGAGCTTCTACGAGCTCTTCGACGACAAACAGGACTGCATGATCGCCGCCCGGCGGCTCTTGATCGAAGATCTCGCCGACGCGATCGATGCCGCGTTCGATACACCCGGCTCGTGGATCGACCGGGTTCGCGTCGCCCTCGCCACGACCCTCGACTGGTTTGCCGCCGACCCGATCGCCGGGCGCGTGCTGATGCTGGAGCTGGCCGCCCTCGGACCGGTTTCGCGGGAGATCTTCCAGGAAGAGTTCGACCGCTTCACCAGCCTGCTCGACGAGGGCCTCGACGGCAGCGGGCCGCGGCCGCAGGTGCCCAGCGCCACCGGTCTCGCCGTCGGCGCCGCCTTCGCCCGCATCTACGACGAGGTCGCCCGCGGGCGCACCGACGCGCTGCCGCGGATGTTGCCGGAACTCACCTACGAGGTTCTGGTGCCCTTCCTGGGCGAACCCGCGGCCCGCCAGGAGGAGCGCCGCGCCGCCGCCATGCAGGCGGCGGACTGATCGTCGCCGGGGCTCCCGGCGCTTCTCGCCTCAGCCGTAGCGCTCGCCGGTGATCGCTCGGAGCTTCGAGCGATCGTGGCGGGCCTGGATGCGGCGGACGGTGCCGGAACGGGAGCGCATTACCAGCGATTCGGTGGTGGCGCCGGAGCCGCGGTAGCGGACGCCCTGGAGGACATCGCCGTCGGTGACGCCGGTGGCGGAGAAGAAGACGTCGTCGCCGGAGCAGAGGTCGTTCGCCTTGAGGACCCGGTCGAGGTCGTAGCCGGCGCCGAGGGCGGCCTGGCGCTCCTCCTCGTTGCGGGGCCAGAGGCGACCGATCAGCTCGCCGCCCATCGACTTCAGGGCGGCGGCCGAGAGCACGCCCTCGGGGGTCCCGCCGATCCCCCAGAGCAGGTCGACCGGGGAGCGGTCGCTGACCGCGAGCAAAGCGGCGGAGACGTCGCCGTCGCTGATCAGGCGGATGCGGGCGCCGGCCTCGCGGATCTCGCGGATCGCGTCCTCGTGACGGGGCCGGTCGAGCACGACGACGACGACGTCGTTGATCGAGCCGCCCTTGCGCTCGGCAACCAGCTTCAGGGTCTCCGGCAGCGGCCGGTCGAGATCGAGCAGATCGGCGATCTCCTCCCCACCCGCCATCTTTTCCATGTAGACGCAGGGGCCGGGGTCGAACATCGAGCCGCGCTCCGCGAGCGCGATCACTGCCAGGGCGCTGGGCATGCCCTTGGCGCAGAGGGTGGTCCCCTCCAGCGGGTCGACGGCGATGTCGCAGACCGGGGGCGAGCCGTCGCCGATCTGCTCGCCGTTGAAGAGCATCGGCGCTTCGTCCTTCTCGCCCTCGCCGATCACGACGACCCCGTCCATCGCCACCGAGTCGAGCACGAACCGCATCGCGTCGACGGCGGCGCCGTCGGCGGCGAGCTTGTCGCCGCGGCCGACCCAGCGGGCGGCGGCGAGGGCGGCCCCCTCGGTGACGCGGACCAGCTCCAGGGCGAGGTTGCGGTCGGGCTTCGGTTGCGAAGTCTCGGCCATGCGCGCCGCAGGCTATAGGGTCGCGCCATGGCTTCGCGTTGGGGACTGACGTTGCCGCTGCCGGGGATTTCCCTGGCCGATCACGAGGAGCACGTCAAGCGCGCCGAGGCGAGCGGCTACACCGACCTCTGGACCGGCGAGACGGCCGGACCGGACGGCTTCACGCCGCTGGCGTTGAGCGCCGCCTGGACCGAGCGGATCCGGCTCGGCACCGGCATCGTCGGCGTCTTCCAGCGCGGCCCGGCCCTGCTGGCACAGGAGGCGGCGGCCCTGGCGAGCGGCTCCGACGGGCGCTTCGTGCTCGGGATCGGCTCCTCCTCGGACCGGATCGTCGAAGGCTGGAACGGGATCCCCTTCGAGCGGCCGCTCACCAAGGTCCGGGAGACGCTCGACTTCCTCGACGCCGCCCTGGCCGGCGAGCGGACCGCGACCGGCTTCAAGCTCGAAATGCCGCCGGCCGAGCCGTTGCCGGTGGTGCTGGCGGCGCTGCGCGGGAGGATGCTGGAGCTGGCGGTCGAGCGGGCCGCCGGTGCCTTCACCAACTTCCTGCCCCTGGGCGGCCTTCCCAAGGTAACCGCCCAGCTGGCCGACGCCCCCGATGGCTTCGAGCTGCTCTGCCGCTTCTTCTGCCTGCCGGGCGAGCGCGAGCAGGTCGAGCCGCTGGCCCGGTTCATGTTCTCCTCCTACATCACCGTCCCCGTCTACACGAACTTCTATCGCTGGCTCGGCTACGGCGAGCAGATCGAGCCGATGGTCGAGGCCTGGGCGGCGGGCGACCGCCAGGCGGCGGCCGCGGCGGCGCCCTGGGAGCTGATCGAGGACATGTTCATCTTCGGGACGCCCGCCGAGATGAAGGAGCGGCTGGCAGGCTTCGTCGCCGGCGGCATCACCCTGCCGATCCTGACCCCGATCGTGACGCCGGACAAACTCGGCGAGACGATCGAGGCGCTGGCGCCCTAGCCCGGCTCGACCAGCGGGTCGTAGGCGTCGGGCCGGCGCGTCGTCAGGAACGGGAACAGCTCCAACCAGTCGCGGCGCTGGTCGAGGTCGAGGTCGGCGACCAGGACAGCCGGCTCGTCGCGCGGGGCTTCGGCGAGGACGCGGCCATAGGGGTCGGAGATGAACGACGACCCGTAGAAGCGCAGCGGCGGCTCCTCGCCGACGCGGTTGACGGCGACCATGAAGACGCCGTTGGCGATCCCGTTGGCGACGATCACCTGCCGCCAGAGCGGCTGCGTGTCGAACTCGGGGTGGTCGGGCTCGGAGCCGATCGCGGTCGGGTAGACGATCGCGTCGGCGCCCTCCAGGCTGTAGGCGCGGGCGACCTCGGGGAACCACTGGTCCCAGCAGGTCGGCAGGCCGAGCTCGGCGTCGCCGAGCTTCAGCAGCGGGTAGGCCTCCGCGCCGGCCGGGCCGGGACGGAAGTAGCGGTCCTCGTGGTAGCCGGCGGTGACCGGGATGTGCAGCTTGCGGGTACGGGTGACCAGCTCGCCGTGCGGGGAGACGACGATCGCGGTGTTGTAGCCGAGTCCGTCGGCGCCGTCGGCGCGCTCGTAGAGCGAGGCATGGACGTGGGCGCCGGTCGCGGCCGCCATCTCGGCGGCGAAGCGGTGGGTCGGGCCGCCGGGCAGCTCCTCCGGCTCGGCGCCGACCGCCCGCGGGCCGCCGGGCTCGACCGCGAAGTAGCGGCTCAGGGTCAGCTCCTGCAGGCAGACCAGCCGGGCGCCCTGCTCGGCGGCGAGGTTGATCGCGGCGCCGAGGGCGGCGCGATGCTCGGCCGGGTCGGAGTGCCAGCGGTGCTGGACGGCGGCGATCCGGAAGGGAGCGCGGCCGGGCGGGCGGGTCCGGGCCGGCGAGGCGGGCGGGTCGCCCGCGAGGATCAGGCGCGGCTCCTCCATGAGAGGAAGATAGAAGGTGATGGCCGCCGCCCTGGAAACGACGCCCGCCGAAGACGGCTTCCGGATGCCGGGCGAGTTCGGGCGGCACGACGGCTGCTGGATGGCCTGGCCGGAGCGACCCGACAACTGGCGGCTCGGGGCCGGGCCCGCGCAGGAGGCGTTCGCGGCGGTGGCGGCGGCGATCAGCGCTGCCGAGCCGGTCACGGTCGCGGCCTCGGCGGCGCAGTTGCAGCGGGCGCGGGAGCTGCTGCCGGAGGCGGTGCGCGTCGTCGAGCTCGCCACCGACGACGCCTGGATGCGCGACATCGGCCCGACCTTCGTGGTCGACGGGCGGGGCGACAGGCGCGGGGTCGACTGGGAGTTCAACGC
>CAMPIP010000140.1 GCA_946886425.1 uncultured Actinomycetes bacterium | reverse complement strand
CCGCGCCCTGAGCGGGGCTCGGGGAAGACAGCGGTGCCGGCCGCGCCGACGGCTTTTGGGCGCGGTCTTGCGTGGTCGGGGAGTCGCAGGAGTCACCCTGTGTCCGCAGAACCCTCCCAGACATGGCCCGATTCCGGAAGAGACAAGAGCGCTCCCAGCGTCCCCAGCGCGGCGAGCAGCCCCAGCGGGCGCGCGGCAAGCGCGCGCCGATCATCGAGCTGAACGACGTCACCAAGGTCTATCCGGGCGGCCACATGGCGCTCGACCGGGTCAACCTGGCGATCGGCCGCGGCGAGTTCGTCTTCCTGGTCGGGCCGACCGGGTGCGGCAAGTCGACCCTGATCAAGATGCTGATCCGGGAGCTCGGCACCACCGAGGGCAGCGTCAAGATCGCCGGCCGCGACATCGGCCAGCTGCCGGAGAAGAAGATCCCGCAGCTGCGGCGCAACATCGGCACCGTCTTCCAGGACTTCAAGCTGCTGCCCAATCGGACGGTCTACGACAACGTCGCCTACGCGCTGCAGGTGATCGGCGCCAGCCGCCACGAAATCCGCGAGCAGGTCCCGGCGACGCTGCGCCTGGTCGGCCTCTCGACCAAGCTGCACAGCTACCCCGACCAGCTCTCCGGCGGCGAGCAGCAGCGCGTCTCCGTCGCCCGCGCCTTCGTCAACCACCCGCCGCTGTTGCTGGCCGACGAGCCCAGCGGCAACCTCGACCCGGTCACCTCGATCGGGATCATGCAGCTGCTGTACCGGATCAACAAGACCGGGACCACGGTGGTGGTGGTGACCCACGACCGCGAGATGGTCGACAACATGCAGCGCCGCGTCGTCGAGCTCTACGAGGGCCGGGTGGTCCGCGATGAGATCAGCGGCGGCTACACCGAGGAGTCGACCACCGAATTCGGCCTGCGGATGCAGGCGGAGATGGGCGTCGGCCGCGACGGCGAGGGCCAGACCAACGGACACAGCCACGAGGGCCTGGTCTAGATGTCCCGCATCATCTTCTTCTTCCAGGAGGCGATCCGTGCCCTGCGCCGCAACGCGGCGCCGAGCCTGGCCGCGGTCGTTACGACCGTCGTCACCGTCGTCCTGCTCGGGGTGCTGATCCCGATCTTCCAGACCACCCAGGCGAAGAGCGAGCAGATCCGCGGCGACCTCAACTTCCAGGTCGAAATCTACGCCGACGCCACCAAGGCCGAAGTGGACGCCGCGGGCGAGAAGCTGGCCGCGCTGCCGCACGTGCAGTCGGTCGAGTACATCAGCAAGGCCCAGGCGCTGGACGAACTGAAGGAAACGCTGGGGGCGAAGAAGAGCGGCGAACTGACCTCGCAGCTGAACACCAACCCGCTGCCGCGGAGCTTCCGGATCGTCCCCGACGACGCCGGCAACCTCGACGCCCTCCGGGCCGCCGTCGTGCCCGCTGCGGCGAACGGCGAGCCGCGGCCGATCTCGCCGGTGCTCGGGAAGATCTTCGACCGCCAGCAGTCCTCGGCGAAGATCGAGCAGGTGACGGGCGCCCTGAAGATCGTCCTCACCGTGATCACGGCGCTCCTGATCCTCGCCTCGCTGATGCTGGTCGGCAACACGATCCGGCTCTCGATCTACGCCCGCCGCCGCGAGGTCGAGGTGATGCGGCTGGTCGGCGCGACCCGCTGGTTCATCCGCTGGCCGTTCATGATCGAGGGGGTCGTGGTCGGATTCTTCGGCGGGGCGGTCGCCATACTGATCCTGTGGCTCGGCAAGATCACGATCGTCGATCCGCTCAGCGACACCTTCTCCTTCCTGGCGGCCCAGAACAGCAGCACGCTCACGTTCCCGGCCCTGGTCGCGATCCTCTTCGGGGCCGCCGTGGTCGTCTCGGCGCTCGGCTCCGGCCTGACGCTGCGCCGCTTCCTCAAGGTCTGAGGCCGGCGTGAGGGTGCGCGGGGCGGTCGCCTTCGGGGCGGCGCTGATCGCTTTCCTCTGCCTCGGAATCTGGCTCGGCGGCCACCCGGCGCAGCTGCCGGAACCGCTCCGCGACGTTTTCGTCAACAACGCGGCCAGCCTCAACGCCGAAGCGGCGGAAGTCATCGAAGACAACTACTTCCGCCCGGTCGGCGAAACGGAGCTCGGCAACGCCTCGCTGCAGGGGATGGCGCGGGAGCTGCGCAGGCGCCACCGCGACCGCTTCACCGAATACTTCTCGCCGGAAGCGCTGGCGAGCTTCAACCAGGCGATCGAAGGTCACTTCTCGGGAATCGGGTTGAGCGTCGTGCCGGTCAAGCAGGGCCTCGGCGTCGCCCAGGTGTTCCCGGGGTCGCCGGCGGCGAAGGCGGGGATCGAGGTCGGCGAGACGATCGTCTCGGTCGATGGCGAATCGATCGCCGGGCAGAGCAGCAGCGAGGCGACCGCGAAGATCAAGGGCCCCGAAGGCACCGAGGTCACGGTCGGCATCCGCGCCGCCAAAGGCGGCAAGACGCGTCAGCTGACCCTTACCCGGGCCGAGGTGTCCCTGCCCAACGTCAGCAGCGACGTCGTCGAGGTCGGTGGCAAGAAGCTCGGCTACGTGCGCATGCTCAGCTTCAGCGAAGACGTCCACGGTCAGCTTGCCGAGGCAATCAAGAAGGTCGATGACGAAGGGGCCGAAGGGCTGGTGCTCGACCTGCGCGGCAACCCCGGCGGCCTGCTGCAGGAGGCGGTGTCGAGCGCCGGCGTCTTCCTGCCGAAGGGCCGGGTCGTGGTCCGGACCAGCTCCCGCAGCGAGGGCGACAGGGTCTACAGGACGACGGGCGGCAACCTGCCGCGGCGGCCGCTGGTGGTGCTGATCGACCACGGCACCGCCTCGGCGGCGGAGATCCTCACCGCGGCGCTGGCCGACGACGCCGACGCTCCCGTGGTCGGGACCCGCTCCTATGGCAAGGGGGTCTTCCAGGAGGAGAAGGGGCTCGCCAACGGCGGCGCCCTGAAGCTGACGGTCGGCGAGTACTTCACCCCCGACGGCGTCAACCTCGCCCGCAGCCGCGGCATCCATCCCGACGTGAAGGTCGACGACGACCCGGCGAGCCGGGAAGACGAGGCGAAGCAGCGGGCACTGAAGGTGCTCGCCGGAAGAGTCGGCTGATGCGCGCCCGCGAGGCCGTCGAGGCGCTGCTGCGCGAGCGGCTCGGCTTCCGCGGCTTCCGTCCCGGCCTCGAGGCCGAGGCGGGGCGGGCGGCCGAGGCGGCGGAGCGCCACTCCCCGGGCCGGCGCGACCTCACCGAGCTGGCCACCTTCACCGTCGATCCCGCCACCGCCCGCGACTTCGACGACGCCGTCTCCGCCCAGCGCGAGGGCGACGGGGCCCGGGTCTGGGTCCACATCGCCGACGTCGCCGCCCACGTGCGGCCGGGCTCGCCGCTCGACGTCGAGGCGCGGCGCCGCGCCAACAGCACCTACGTCCCCGGCGCGGTCGAGCCGATGCTCCCGCACGCGCTGAGCAGCGACGCCTGCAGCCTGGCGCCAGGGGTCGAGCGGCTGGCGGTGACGGCCGAGATCGAGCTGGGGCCGCGGGCGGAGCCGCGCCGGGCCCGCTTCTACCGCAGCCGAATCCGCTCCGACGCGCGCCTCGACTACGAGCAGCTCGACGCCATCTTCGCCGGCCGCGCCGCGCCGCCGGACGAGGTCGCCGAACCGCTGGAGGCGGCGCGCGACGTCGCCGCCGCCCTCGGCGAGCGGCAGAGCTCCGCGGCGCTCGACGTCGAGTCCTCCGAGCCCGAGTTCGAGTTCGACTCGGGCGGCAACGTCGTCGCCGCCCGGGCCGTCCCGCAGACCGAGGCCCACCGGCTGATCGAGCGCCTGATGATCCTCACCAACGAACAGGTCGCCCAGCTGCTCGAGCGCAAACGGGTGCCGGCGATCTACCGCGTCCACGAGCAGCCCGACCCGGCCCGGATCGAGCGGCTGCTGCAGCAGCTGGCGGCGCTGGGGGTGCCGACCCCGCCGCTCGGCCAGGGCCTCTCGCCGCAGCAGGCCGCCGAGGTGGCGGCGGCGGCCAGCCGGCTGGTGCGGCGCGAGGCCGCGCGGCGCCGTCACGGCACGGAGGCGTATACATCGCTGGTGCTCAGATCCCTCAAGCAGGCCCAGTACAGCGAGCGCAACAGCGGGCACGCCGGCCTTGGCAGCGCCGCCTACACGCACTTCACCTCGCCGATCCGGCGCTATCCGGACCTGCTCGTCCACCGGGCGCTGCTGGCGGCTCTGGGGGAGGGGGAGGAGGCGCCGCGGCGGGCCGAGCACTCGGCGGCGACATCCCGCGCCTCGGCCCGCCGACGACGTCTGCGGCGCTTACCTGCTGGAGCGGGAGCTGCGCCAGCGGGGCGCCGAAACGGTCTTCGAGGGCGAGATCTCCGGGGTGATCCGGGCCGGCGTCTTCGTCGGCTTCGGCGGCAAGCTGGGCGACGTCTACGAGGGCATGCTGCCGGCCCGGACGCTGCCCGGCGGGCGCTATGAGCTGAACGAAGCCGAGGTGGCGCTGGTCGGGCGCTCGGGAGCCACCCTGCGCCTCGGTGACCCGATCGCGGTCCGCGTCGCCGGCGTCGACGCTCCGCGCGGCCGCGCCGATCTGGAGCTGGCGGTTGGCTAAGAAGCAGAAGAAGCAGCGGCTGCCCGCCTCCGGCGACGTCGCCACCAACCGCCGCGCCCGTCACAAGTTCGAGTTCGTGGAGACGATGGAGGCGGGAATGGTCCTGCGCGGCTCCGAGGTGAAGGCGCTGCGCGGCGGCAAGGCGCAGATGACCGATGCCTACGCGATCGTCGACAAGGGTGAGGTCTGGCTGCGCAACCTCCACATCCCGCCCTACGAGTTCGCCGGCAACGACAACCACGAGCCGGCCCGGCCCCGCAAGCTGTTGCTGCACCGGGAGGAAATCGAGCGCCTGCTCGGCAAAGTGGCGCAGAAAGGCCTGACCCTGATCCCCACCCGGATCTACTTCAAAGGGCCGCGGGCGAAGGTGGAGCTGGCGCTGGCCCGGGGCAAGGAGGGCCGCGACCGCCGCCGGGAGATCGCCGACCGCGACGTGCGGCGCGAGGTGGAGCGCGAGTTCAAGGGACGGATGCGGTAGGCCGGGCGGACTCGTACGTCGGTCCGCCCCCGAGATCGGCTCGGGGTTGAAACGCCCGGCTCACATGCAAGGATGCGGGGCCATGCGGAGCCGGTTACTGCTCGCACCGTCCGTGGCGCTGCTCTCGGCGCTGGCCCTTGCCGTGCCAGCGCGGGCCGAGGCCTCGGTGACCGATGACGTGAGCGACTACGTCAGCGACCACACCGCCTACTTCGTCGGAGCGCTGCTCGTCGCGATCCTGCTGCTTCTGCTCGTCGTCAGCATCACCCGGCGTCGCGAGGCGGAGAAGAAGAAACAAGCGCAGGTTGCTTCGCCGGCCCCTGGCGCGCCGCCCACGCCCGGAGCGCCGCCTGCCGTCGCCGCCAGCGCGGCTGCCGGACAGCCGACCGCGGAGATGCCGACGATCGCGGCTGCTCCCGGAGCCGCTCCGGCCGTCCCGCCGAGCCCTCCTCAGGCTCCCGAGAACCCGCGCGACCGCCGTCGCAGGCTGCGTGAGGAGCAGAAGGCGAAACGCAACGAACAGCGCCAGAAGCGACGCGAGGAGATCAAGCGTCGCAAGGAAGAGCGGGCGGGCAAGCGTGCGCGGCCCGGGGGCGGCGCGCCGCCGACGCCGCCGGCCACCACGGCGCCGCCCTCCACGTCGGACCCCCAGACAGCTTCACCCCTGCAGGCCGTGCCGACCCCGCCTCCCATCAGCGCCGTGCCGCCGCCGCCCGTCGGCGAGGCGGTGGCGCCGGCCCCGGGCGAGTACGACACGGTTGCCGCCGAACAGCGTGTCCGCGAGAAGGTCGAGGCGGTGAGGCGCGAGGAGCAGCGGATCGGCGCCGTCGCCGACCGTCGCGTCGAGGAGGGCTTCGACCTCCGTACCGCCGAGCAGAAGATCCAGGAAGACCGCGAAGCGCAGGAGCGCTCGATCGCCGAGGCCGAGGCGCGGCTGCGCGAGGTTGAAGAGCGGACCAAAGCAGCCGAGCGGCGCGCCGCCGAGGCCCAGCGGCTCGAGCAGCTGCGCTCGGGCGAGCTGGACCGTCAGCGCCGGCTCGAGGAGATGCGGCAGAGCGTTGCCGCCGCCGAAGAGAGAGCCCGCGAGGCAGAGCGCCGCGCCGCCGAAGCCGAGCAGGCCGTGGTCCGCTCCGTCCAGGCCTCGCCCGGCATCAACGCCGCGGTGCCCCCGGCGCCGACTTCGTCGCCTCCCGTCGCCGTGCCGGGACCGGGAGCGGGCGACGGAGGCGAGGGC
>CAMPIP010000139.1 GCA_946886425.1 uncultured Actinomycetes bacterium | reverse complement strand
CGCCGTCGTTGCCGGAGAGCATCTTCCAAATGCCCTCGGCGGGGTGGCCGCGCCGGCGGCGCGGTCGCCGGCCCTGGGCGGCGCCGTATCCCAGGCCGTAGATCGGGGCGAGGATCCGCTCGTAGTCAGCCGGGGTCGCGACGTCGGGGATCGGGCCGGAGAGCCGCCGCACCGTCGCGGCGGCGATGCACTCCGCTCGCGGCAGGGTCAGGTGCGGGTCCATGTAGTGGCCGTGGGTCGCGTAAACGTCCTCGCGCAGCCAGATCCCCGGGTAGGCGAGGCGCAGCCGCGCCGGCGCCAGCCACTCGGCCAGTGTCGCGGTCGGGCCGGACCCGGGGTCGTAGAGCTGCTCCAGTCCGAGCGGCTCACCGGCCAGCGAGAGGGCGTCCAGCAGCGGTTCGGCGAAGCGGTAATCGTGGTTGCCGGGGACGAGCAGGACCTCGCGGCCGGCCAGCGCCGCGCCAAGCGCGGCGAAGAACGGCCGGGCCGAGGCGAGCGCGACGCCGAGCGGTAGGTCGCGCAGCTCGACCGCGTCGCCGAGCAGCACCACCCGGTCGGCGTCGCCGATCTCCTCGAGCAGCAGCGCCGCGATCGCCGGATCGCGGAGGACGTCGTCGCCGACGGCGCCGCCGAGGTGCAAGTCCGAGACGATCGCCGTTCGCATGGGGGCTTTTTACAGCCTGGCTGGGCAGCCAGGTGGCTACACTCGCCCGATGCGGTTGAGCGAAGAGCGGCTTGGCCCGGCGAACGGGATCGAGCTGGCCTACCAGGAGATCGGCGATTCCGACGGCGAGCCGCTGCTGCTGGTGATGGGCCTGGCGACGCAGATGATCGCCTGGGACGAGGAGCTCTGCCTGATGCTGGCCGAACGGGGCTTCCGGGTCGTTCGGTTCGACAACCGCGACATCGGCCGCTCGACCAAGATCGAGTCGGCGGGGGTGCCGAACCGGATCGACATGCTCTCCGGGCGGCGCGCCACTGCTCCCTACCTGTTGAGCGACATGGCCGCCGACACGGTCGGCCTGATGGATCACCTGGAGATCGAGTCGGCCCACCTGGTCGGCGCCTCGATGGGCGGGATGATCGTGCAGACGACCGCGATCGAGCACCCGGACCGGGTCCGCTCGCTGGTCTCGATCATGTCGACGACCGGCAATCGCTGGGTCGGCTTCCCGACCTTCAAGGCCTTCGGCGTCCTGCTGGGGACGCCGCCGCGCAGCCGCGACGCCGCGATCGAGCGGGCGGTCAAGACCTTCGGGGTGATCGGCTCGCCCGCCTACCCCTTCGACGAAGAGCGCCTGCGCCGCATCGCCGGGCTCGCTTACGATCGCGGCCACTCTTCCGCCGGGGTCGCCCGCCAGCTGCACGCGATCACCGCGTCCGGCGACCGCACCCGCGGCCTCCGCAAGGTCGAGGTGCCGGCGACCGTGATCCACGGCGACAGCGACGTCCTGGTCCGACCCTCGGGCGGGCGCGCCACCGCCAAGGCGATCCCCGGTGCTCGGCTCAAGCTGATCGAGGGGATGGGCCACGACCTCCCGCGCGAGCTCTGGCCCACCTACGTCACCGAGATCGCCGGCACCGCCGCCCGCGCCCGCCCGGTCGAGCGGCCTGTCCGTTCCGGCTAGGGCTTCGCTCCCCGGTTTCGGCCGGCGTGGCCGATGCGGCTGAGAGGAGTCGAACCTCCACGGAGTTTCCTCCACACGGACCTGAACCGTGCGCGTCTACCAGTTCCGCCACAGCCGCGGGAGCAGGCAATCTACCGGTTGCGGTCCCAAAACCCACCCCCGCCACGCTCGTCCCCCCGGCTCGCTAAAATGCCCGTCCCCTGCCGCTATCGTCTAGGGGACTAGGACGCCGGATTCTCAGTCCGGAAACCGGGGTTCGAATCCCCGTAGCGGTACTTTGAGAAGCCCCGCAGAAGCGGGGTTTTTTCGTTCCAGGGCAGGCCAGCAGCCGGTTCGTGTCCCGAGATATGTCCCGAAATCGTCCCCGAAAGGCGGGGGCGTTCGGGCTCGGGAGATGACGAGGAGGCACGATGCCTGTCCAGCCCCAACCGACCAGCGGCCACGTCTTCAAGGTGGAGCGCAAGCGCGGTCCCCAGTGGTACGCCAAGTTCAGGCTCCCGGACGGCCGCCAGGTCCAGAAGCGGATCGGCCCGCACTGGTCCGATCGCCGCACGAGCCCGCCGGCCGGCTACTTCACGAAGACGACCGCGCGCGAATGGCTGGACGACATGCTCGCCAAGGCCCGCAAGGGCGAGCTTCCCGGCCAGGTCAGGACCGGGACGACGCTGATTGATGCCTTCGATGAGTGGCTCGTCTACAAGCGCGACCGCAAGATCAAGCTCTCGACCCAGATCGACTACGAGAACATGGCCACCCGCTTCAAGAAGATCTTCGCCGAGAAGTTCGGCAGCCGGATCGGGCCGGAGGACGTGACGCCGGAGACCGTCGAGGAATTCCGCGACGCCCTGATCGCCGAAGGGCTCTCGGACCGGACCGTCAACAAGTACCTGACCGTCCTGCACGGCGTCTTCGTCTGGGCGCAGCGCCGCTACAAGCTGCCGGCCAACCCGGTCGCCAACGTCGAGCGCCGCCCGCACACCAAGCGCGGCAACATCGATGTCTTCTCCCGCGAGGAGATCCTCGCCCTGGTCCGCGCCGCCGAGTCAGAGCAGGACGGCACGATCTACCTGACCGCCGCCTTCACCGGCCTTCGCCTCGGAGAGCGAATCTCTGCCGCCTTCACCGCCTGATGCTGTTCTCGGAGATCCAGCGCGCCAGATCGATCCGAGTGAATCTCATCCCCCGCTTGCCGATCCGCACGTGGGGCAGTCCGCGCGAGCGCACCAGTTCGTACAGGGTGCTGCGGGGGACGTGCAGAAGCCGCGCTGCTTCGTTGGCGTCAAGGAGAGGCTCGATCAGAAATTGCTCATCTGCCATTGCCAGAGAACGTCCGGCGAGTCATCCGATCGCCCCGCGAATCGGTGGCGGCTCGACGCTGTGGTGGAGCGGGGCTTCCGCTCAGGCAGCGGGAGCCACGCGACCGGGCCTGATCTCGACCCGGTAGTCGTCGGGGAGGGAAGTCGAATCTTCGGACTCGCGGCGGCGAGCTAGGAAGCGCACAAGGAAGGCCAGCGGGCCGCTGCGTGGAGCGGCGATGATCTCGCGTCCGTCTGGACCGATGATCGCTAGTGGGCGGCGCTCGGCCAAGGCTTCGGTAAGGGCGGTCTCAAAGCCCTCTTGATCGACCGCGAGGAAGGTCGTCCCCGCGGGGTAGCGATCAGGGTCGAGCACGGCTTCGATCAGCCGCTCGTTGGCTATCTCTCCGGCCCTGGTGAACTCGCCGGGTTGTGCTGGCTCCATAGACCGAGCGGGATCTACGCGGCGACCTTGTCCCGCCTCGCTGAGTGAAACTCGTTCACCCAGATGCGCGGGATGAAGGTAGGCCGATCTCGTTTCGGCTGAACGTGATCCGCCATCCACAAGAGCGTTGCGGATAGGTGTAGAGAGAAGCCCTTTGCCTCAGGGGGACGCCACACGAGGTCGGACCCATCGGGGAAGACGATTGCGATCGGCTTCTCCTCGGCCACGGCCTCCCTCATCAGGTCGGAGGCGTTTGGCGAATCAGCGGGGATCAAGACAGTCTTGTTCGGATAGCGGTCATCCGTCTCTGGATCGACGGCCATGCGACCTAGAAGGTCGAAGGCGGCATCGGTGCCGGGCGTGTTTTGGCTTTTGCCTAGCTGTTCCATGAATCGAGTATCGCTTCCCAGTGAGCCTTTAGATGGGCGATTGCGGCTGGGATCGCCGCGCTGGTGGGACCCTCGTGAAAGGGCGCTTCCGGCTGCTTTCCGCCTTGTCGAGTGTAGCGGTGCATGTGGTGGGTTCCCCGATGATTGTCGTAGACGCGAATCGTCTCCCAGACACCATCGACCAGGGCCACGAGCACGACCGAGTAGCGCTCGATCGGTCGTCCTGAATGGCTGAATCGGACACGGACCGATCCATCCCCGATAGGCATCTCGACTTCGCGCTCGTAAGGCATGGGCCGGGCAGCCTCACATCTGACCCGGACGGCGACGAATAGTCTGCGAGCGGCCATGACGAAGGACGCAAAACAAAAGATCCAGGGCGAAATCAAGAAAGCCCAGGCAAAGGTGGATCGCGCTCAGAATCAGATTGCGCAAGCGCGTTCGGCGCGACGCGAGACCTTCGAGCGGGCACGAGCGGCGGGCCTCTCGCTGGCGGAGATCGCTAACGCTGCGGATCTCCACCGCAGCCGCGTCGATCAGATCCTTCAAGGCAGGTAGCTTCGCCCCGCACCTGTCTAGTCTCCTAGACAGCAGTGCTAGTCTGCGCTGAAACAGAAACGGCGACCCGCCGCGTGGTACCGCAAGCGGGCCGCCTGACCACAAGGAGGCGTAACTCCTCATGGCTATCTCGCACTTTATGGATCGCAGCGATCCCGACTCGCCTGCCGAAGACGATCGCAGGAACCAGGCCGTCGTCCTCTCGATGCTGATTGACGAACACCCGGTCCGCCTCACCTTCGATGAGCTGGCGCTCGTTCTCCACGCGGATCTGAGCGAACCCCCTCGCGTCGCGACTCAGAACGCGCTCAAAGACCTGATCGGCGCGGGCCTCGTCTACCGCGAGGGGCGCCTTCTCTCGCCGACCCGAGCAGCCCTCTACTTCGCCGCCTTGGACGTAGCCTGATGGCCCGCACGACGGAGTACCCGCGCGAGCTGGCCGAGCACTTCGGCCGCAACCTGCGTCGCGCCCGCCGTCGAGCCGACTACTCCCAGGAAGAACTGAGCTTGGTCTGCGACATGCACCGCACCGCGATCGGGCTATTGGAGAACGGTGCTCGCCTTCCGCGCCTGGACTCCATCGTCAAGCTCGCAAGTGGCGTCAACGTCGAGCCGTCGGTCCTGATCGACGGCATCGCCTGGCACCCGGGCGCTCCCAAGCGGAGTGGGTTCTACATTGCCGGGGAGCGGCTGCCCTGGCCGGTCGAGCGACCGGGGTAAGGCTGATCATTGAGCGTCTTTCGCCAATAGCGCCCTCTCCGCCTCGGTGATGCTCTCGACCGCCTTCTCTAGAGTCGCGCGATTGCCCTTGATGGTTGGGGGTCGTCCCGGTGGAGGGTCGTATCCATAGTGGGCCTCCATCGCGCTCCACGTATCTCGGGCATCTTGGTTCAGCGCAGCCAAGCGAGCATAAGCAGCGCTCACGGTCGCATGTAGATCTCCGTTGGAGTGCTCCGCAAGGTCGCTGCCGACTTCCGCCCACCTCTCGCTTTTAAGCGCCCCGTCATCGGGCCAATAAGCCTCGCGCTCTAGGGCTGCCGTGAGGATGCCCAGATCTTCCCGCAGCTCATTTACAAGTACCCTCCGAACTCGCCGCATGACGCGGTTCACGCTCTCGTCGGGTGGCGGCCCCTGGGGGCTATCGACGAGACGTCGAACGAGTTCTTGCTCGACGTCTTCCAGCTCTTGAACCGTTTGAGGGTTATCGGCGCTCTCGACTTGCCCCTCTCCAAGTATCCGCGCTAGCGGCTCGCGAAAGCGCTGGTGGTATTCCCATCGTGCCTTTCGCTGCACCTCGTCTTTTGCTTCTGAGTACCGCTGAAGGGCGGCGGCGTGGGCCGCTGCGCGCTGATCGTGCGCCCCTTGGTCCATGAGGATCAAGGGGCCGTGATGCTCCGGATATTCCGGTAGCGCAGCCCGGACTGCCTGGACCCAGGCCGAGTACTGGCGGAGCACGGCCGCAGGGTCCGTGTCCGACTCCGTCGCGACGGCCTTTCGTAGTTCGTTGCGTTGGCGGATCGGTGCTGAGAGAAGGAGGGCCAGGAAAGCGAGGCCGCCTAGGACGAGCGCGCCGCCGATAACCCCGCCGATGGCGAGCGCGATCCGTACGCCGGCATCGGCGTTCTGGGAGAGCAAAGCGCTCCCGACAGCGAATGCGACGGTCACCACGGTCGCCGGAATTCGGAACCGCCATTGGCTGACTAGCCGGAGCAGATCTCTCCGGGCACGCAGGAACGACCCCTCTTCGAATTTGCGAATTTCCCCCGTCACCTCTGGTCTCGCTCCACAAGATAGATCTCACCCCAGCCGTTCAGTCTCTGAGCAGCACCGCCCCTTACGCACTATCAATAGCCCCAATTGAGGGGGCGCTCGCGTCGCTTGTCGGACGTAGCCGCCGATGCTCTCGATCGGAAAGCTCGGCGCGGGCCAGGAGCGCTACTACCTCGACAAAGTCGCCGAAGGCGCGGAGGACTACTACTCCGGCGAGGGCGAGGCCCAGGGGCAGCGCATCGTCGTGTTCGGGCGGGTGCTCGACTC
>CAMPIP010000138.1 GCA_946886425.1 uncultured Actinomycetes bacterium | reverse complement strand
GAGTTGTAGCGGACGAGCGCGCGGACCCTGCTGGCGCCGCCGCGCACCAGGGCGGTGGTCAGGTGGGCGCCGATAAAGCCGCCGGCACCGGTGACGAGGACCTTCTTGCCAGCGATCTCGTTCATGGCAGGCGCAAGGCTATAGATGAGGCAGCGGTCGCGCGGTAGGCTGGTTCCATGCCGCCGCTTGCCGGGCTTTCCTTGGTGGTCGAATGGATCACGGGGGTACAGGCTTTCGCGGCCCTCGCCTCCGAGTGGGACACGGCGTTCGGGGCCGGCGCGGGTCCCTTCGACCTGCATGACTGGTTCAGCGCCTGGTGGCGGGCATTCGGGGTCGGGACGATGACGGTCTGCGTGGTCAGGCGCGACGGCAGGCTCGTCGCGGCGCTGCCGGTGGGCCGGCGCGGCCGCCGCCTCACCGGCCTTGCCAACGACCACTCCGGGTGGTTCCGTCCGCTGGCGGCGGACGAGGAGGCCCTGCGGGAGCTGTCGCGGGCGCTGCTGACACTCCGGGCCAGCGAGGTGGTGTTGCCGATGCTGCCCGCCGAGGACCCGGCGCTTGGGGAGCTGCGCGCGGCCGCCGGCGAAACCGGCAGGCGAGCCCTGGAGGAGCCCGGCCCGGTTTCGCCCCTGGTCGCAACCGACGGCGACGTCGAGGCTTGGCGGCGGGGTGACAAAGCAAAGTGGAAGGCACGCCTGGCGCGCTATCGCCGCAAGATGGCGCGTGAGCACGGTGCCGTCTTCGATGTCGTCGTCGCCCCGGACCGGTTGGATGAGTGGCTCGACGAGGGGTTCCGGATCGAGGCCAGCGGTTGGAAGGGCAAGGGCGGCACGGCGATCGAATCGGATCCCCGCACCGCCGCCTTCTACCGCGACGTCGCGGCCCGGTTCCAGGCTCGCGAAGAGCTGCGGTTGAGCAGGCTGACGCTGGACGGGGAAGTCGTCGCCTTCAGCTTCTGCGTCCAGCACGGCGATCGCCTCTACTCGCTCAAGTCCGGTTATGACGAGCGCTGGCGCAAGCTGGTGCCGGGCCTGGTCCTGCAGCTATCGATCGTCGAACGCTGCTTCGAGCTGGGCCTGAGCAGCTACGAGCTGCTCGGCAACACCGCCGAGTGGAAGGAGAAGTTGGCTACCGGCACCCGCGATCACCGCGCCCTGCGCCTCTACTCGCGGGGCCCCGACGGTCGGGCCCGCCACCTCTACCGCGGCAGGGTCAGGCCGGTGCTGGCGCGGACGTCGCACCGCCTGCGGGCTCCCCGCCACTGAGCCGGCGGGCGAGCCGACCGGGGGGATCAGCGGCGGCGCAGGCCGAGCTTGCCGCTGTCGCGGTGGACCGCGACCTGGCGGCGCAGCAGCACCGCGGCAGCGGTCCAGGTGAGGATCTTCACGTCGGTCCAGATCGTCGCCTGGGCGGCGTACATCTGATCCATCAGCACCTTCTGCGGCAGCAGCCGGTCGAGGTAGTGGCCGATCGGGTCGGCCTCGTCGAGGACCTTGCCCTCCTCGGCGAAGGCCAGCTGGGAGTACCCGGTCATGCCCGGGCGCACGCTGAGGATCTCCTCGTAGGCGGTGGCGTGCTCGTCGACGAACGCTTGGTCCTCCGGACGCGGACCGACCAGGCTCATCTCGCCGCGCAGGACGTGCCACAGCTGCGGCAGCTCGTCGAGCTTGGCGTTGGCCAGCCAGCCCCCCATCCGGGTGAAGCGGCTGTCGTCCTCGGTCGTCAGGGCCTTGCCGCTGGCGCCGTCGTGCATCTTGCGGAACTTGAGCATCTGCAGCGGCCGGCCCCGGTACCCGACCCGGGTGCAGCGGAAGAAGGCTGGGCCGGGCGAGTCGAGCTTGATCAGGACGACGATCGCGAGGATCAGCGGCGAGAGGATGGCCAGCAGGAAGCCGGAGACGATGATGTCGAAGATCCGCTTGGCGGCGCGGTCCAGCTTGCGCAGAACGGGGTTGAGCGTGTCCTGACCGAGCCTCCCGGAGTCCGGACCCGCGTCGGCGAAGACTCGGCGGGGCGGTGCCGTCGCCGCCTCGGCTGTAACCGTTGGCATAGCGGCCCTGTGGTGTTTGAAACGCTCGGCGGCGGAACTCATATTCTGTGTCGTCGCTTAGGGGAGGGTTGGCTCGGCACTGACGAAGCAGGAAATCCGAGGTCGGGACGAGAACGTTTGCCCCTGACGAGAGATCGCGACTTCGGATCGGCATCGAGTGGCGGTGAAGCGGCCATGATAGCCGCGGTAACGAGAACAAACCATGAATTCCCTATCGGTTATCTGTCCATGACCTTGAGTGCCGAGTTCGATCGGTGCCGGCGTGTCGGCACGCGGCGGCCCCGGTGAGCGCGGCCGCAGCCGTCCGGCAGCTACCGCGGCCGCCCCTGGCGATGCTCCCGGCGGCCCTGGTGCTGGGGCTCTGGCTCTTCTGGAGCGAGGAATGGGGCGGCTACTTCCCCGCCGAGTGGTACCCGTCGGCGATCTTCCTCGTCCTCCTGCTGGTCGTCACCGCGATCGCCCTCGGTCGCGTCCTGCCTCCCGCTCGGGTCGTCCGCGTGCCCCTGCTCGTTCTCGCCGCGCTGGTCGCCTGGAGCTACCTCGGGATCCTCTGGTCGGTCTCGCCCGGCGCGGCGCTCGACTCGGCCAACCAGCTCGTCCTCTACCTGGCCTGCGCCTGGGTGCTCGCCCTGCTGCCTTGGACCGTGCGCCGCGCCGCGGTCTTCCTCGCGGCTTGGGGGATCGGGCTCGGGGTCGTCGCCGCGGTCAGCCTGGTCGAGGCGAGCGGGGCCCGCGACTTCGCTCCCTACCTGTTCGAGCTGCGTTACCAGGACCCGGTCGGCTACGCGAACGGCAATGCCGCACTCGCCTTCGCCGCGGTCTGGCCGATGCTGATGCTCGCCTCGCGGCGCGGGGCATCGATCCTCTCCGCCGGATTCTTCCTGGCTCTGGCGACGCTCCTGGTCGAGTTCGCGACGCTCTCGCAGAGCCGCGGCTCGCTGATCGGCGCCGGCGTGGCGGCGGTGGCAATGATCCTCCTCGCCCCTGAGCGGCTCGCCCTGCTGAGTCGCCTGATCGCGCTGGTCGCGGCGCTGGCGATCGCGATCGGGCCGATCCTCGACGTCTACGAGACCGGGAGCCAGGGCGGCGCCCTGGCGCCGGCGATCGACCACGCGGTGGGCTGGATCGCCGTATCGGTGGCCGTCGCCGGCCTGCTGGGCGCCCTGCTGGGGTTCGGCGCGCGCTTTCTCAGCGAGCGGGAGGGCCTCCGTCGCCAGGCCCAGCGAGGCGCGCTGGTGGGAGTCGCGGTCCTGGCGGCGGTGGCGCTGGCGGCGGCAGCGGTCAACGCCGGCCGCATCGCCGACCGGGTCGACGAGGAGGTGTCCAGCATCAGCTCCAGCGAATCGAGCGCCCCGGAACGGACCCGGGCCGCCAGCCTCGACCCCTACGAGCGGCCGGACTACTGGCGCGTGGCGCTCGACATGTTTTCCGCCTCGCCCCTGATCGGCGCCGGCACCGGCAGCTTCGAGCACGAATACACCGCCGATCGTCGCTACGCGCAGGAGTCCGGGTTCGCCCACGACGTCTATCTTCGGTTCCTCGGTGAGGAGGGCCTGGTCGGCCTCTTGCTGCTGCTCGGCTTCCTCGTCGTCACGGCGGTCTTCGCCGCTCGCGCCCGGTGGCGCGGCGACGCCGGGCCCGCCTGGGTCGTGGCCGCCGCGATCGCGACCATGGCCTACGTCCTCACCCACGCCTCGCTCGACTGGCTGGACGAGCTGCCGGCGGTCTTCGCGCCGGCCCTCGCACTGCCGCTGGTGGCGCTGGCGACCACCGGTGGCGGACGGGAGGATCGTTCGCCCGGAGGCTGGCCGGCGGCCCTGCTGGGAGGTCTCGTCGCGGCCTTCGCGCTGGTCGCGTTGACGCTGCCATGGCTGTCGCTGCGCTACCTCGAGAGGGCGGAAGACAACCTCGCGCGCGGCCCCGGGCCGACCTTCGCGGACCTTCGCCGCGCCCATGACCTCGACCCGATCTCCCTCGTCCCGCTGCTTGCCGAAGCGAGAATCGCGATCGACTACGGCGAGGACGCGCGCGCTCGCCGCGCCCTCGCGGAATCGATCGAGATCGAGGACAACTGGTATGCGCATTTCCAGTTGGCCCTGCTCGACTCGCGGGCGGGTCGTTTCGCGGACGCCCGGCGGGAGATCGCCAGGGCGCGCGAGTTGAGCGCGAGCGATTCGGTCCTGGCGCGGTTCGAAGAGATGATCGAGGCCGGCGAGAGACTCGATCCGGCGGCGATCAATCGCGAACTGGCCAACGCCGCCTCGGCTCGGTTTACCGCGACCCCACGCTGACCAAATCGACGGCAGAGCGCAAATCAGGCGCTACACTGCCGGAAATACGCTCGTTAACGGCTCAGAGCCCTTTGAGGTAAGGACAGACCCTTGAATTTCAAACGTTTCGTCATATCCATCGCATCGGTTTGCTTCGTGCTCGCGTTCGTCGCCGGGCCGGCCCAGGCGGCCGACACCCCGACGTCCGACGCCTACAGCGGCGTCGCCGGGCAGGTCGGCTCGGGGGGCGACAGCCCGGAACAGAGCGAAACCGCGGCTGCCGAAGACGAAGGTGCCGCCGCTCCCATCGAAACGAGCGAAACGGAACCGGTCGCCGACACCTCGGAAGTCGAGACCTCCGAAAGCGGGACCCTGCCGTTCACCGGGTTCCAGGCCGGCTTCCTGGCGCTGGTCGCCGTCGCGCTGCTTGGCTTCGGCGTGGTCCTGCGCCGCAGGACGCGTCACACGACCTGATCCGTCAGTCGTTCGCCCGCTCTGGCGGTGGGGCGAACAAAGGGCGCTCCGCGCTCCCGTAGCTGTAGTAAGAGCCGCGGGAGCGCGCACTGGGCGCGATCACCAGGAACCCCGCCGCCTCGTGGCCGGTCCTCTGGATCAGGTCGCGCATGGTTTCGAACTCGCCCCGCAGGGTCTGCTCCGGCCTGACCACGACGAGCACCTGGTCGATCGCGTCGAGGAGGTGGAGGGCGTCGCTGATCTGGCCGAGCGGCGCGGTGTCGATGACGACGAACTCGAACTGCTCGCGCGCTTCCTCGATCAGGCGGGGCAGGGTCTCAGACAGGGTCTGGGCCGGGACCATCTCGGCGGACTCGAGGGAGAGGCCGAGGAGCGAGAGGTTTGGGACGCCGGCCACGGGCTTGGTGAGGTCGGCGAGCTTGCAGTCGGGATCGAGTAGGTCGCGAACCCCGTGGCCCGCGTCGCTACCCAGCGAGGCGGCGATCTCGGGCTTGCGCAGGTCGAAGTCGAGGATCGCCACCGATGCGCCGTCACCGGCGGCGGCTACGGCGAGGTTGATCGCGGTGCCGGTCTTGCCGTCGCCGGCCGAGGCGCTGACGACCATGCAGATCCGGCCGCCGCCCTTGGTCGGCAGGCCGTTGAGTTGGAGCAGCAGGGTCTTGAAGGCCTCCCAGACCGCGGGGGCGATGTACCAGCCGGCCTCGCGGCGTTGGCGGCGCAGCTCCCGCCCTTTGAGGAGCGGCGTCCGCGCCAGAACCGGCAGCGGGTAGATCGCGATCGCCTCTTCCTCGTCGCGGACCTGGCGGCGGGTCATCTCCAGCAGCACGGCAGCCCCGGAGCCGAGCGCGAAGCCGCCGATCAGGGCGAGAACGATGATCACCGAGGCGGAGGTCCCGGTCGGCGTGGTAGGCGGGGTCGCCTTCTCGGAGAACGTCAGGGTGGGATCGCCGTGCGACTCGACGCCTTCGAGCTGGGCGATGCGCTCGTTGAGCAGTTCTTCGCTGCTGGAGTCTCGCGGCGTTTCCAGCGCCTGGGCGCGCAGCCGGGCGATCTCCCGGGCGGCCTGTTTGCCGAGGACGCTGGCGCGGGTATCGAGGGCGGCGCGGGCGAAGAGGTTGGCGATACGTGAAGCTTCGTCGGCGCTTTCGGCCTTGGCGGTGATCGCGAGCACGTTGCTTTCGCCGACCGGGTTGACCCCGACGGCGCTGAGAACGCGGTCGGCGTTCCAGTCGCCGCCCAGCTTGGTCGCGGCCTGGGCGGCCGCGGGGGTCGATTCGACCAGGGTCGCCGCGGTCTGCACGGTCCGCGTCGGGTCGCCTGAGTCGCGGATCATTTCCAGGCCGAGGAAGGTCTCGTCTTCCTGGGGCAGCGGCGTGACCAGCAGGGTCGCCGAGGCTTCGTACTCGCTGGACCTGGTGGTGGTCCAGGCGACGGCGACGAGGATCGTCACCAGCGTCGTGGCGACGACCAGCAGCCGGTGGGCCCGGATCGCCCGCAGGTAAGGGCCCAGGCCGCCAGGGGATTGTCGGGGTGATGCGCTGATTTCGCCAGGGGTCGCCAAAGGGGTCCGCATTCTAGTTGCGTGCATCGGCGTCTCGGCAGGGTCGGGCGGAAGCTTGCGGGAAAG
>CAMPIP010000137.1 GCA_946886425.1 uncultured Actinomycetes bacterium | reverse complement strand
GGCCCGGGCGCTGCTGCCGCTGCTCGAGGAGATGCGGCCGCACGTCGCCGTCAGCGACATCCTCACCCTGGCGCCGGCCCTGGCCGCGGAGCGGGCCGGGGTGCCGTTGGCGACCCTGATCCCGCACATCTACCCGGTGGTCGAGCCCGGGCAGCCGTTCTTCGCGATCGGGCTGCGGAGCCCGCGCACGCGGCTCGGTCGGGCCGGGTGGCGGGCGGGACAGCGGGCCCTGGCGGTCGGCCTCGAGCACGGCCGCCGCGACCTCAACCAGCAGCGCCAGCGGCTCGACCTGCCGCCGCTCGACCGCTTCCACGGCGGCATCAGCCCCGACCTGGCCCTGGTCGCCACCTACCCGCAGCTCGAGTACCCGCGGCGGTGGCCGGCGGGGATCGAGATCACCGGCCCGATGATCTTCGAGCAGCCGCACCCGGAGATCGAGCTGCCGCCGGGCGAGGACCCGCTCGTCCTCGTCGCCCCCAGCACGGCCCACGACTCCGAAAACCAGCTGGTCCGGACCGCCCTGGCCGCGCTCGCCGGGGAGCCGGTGCGGGTGGTGGCGACGACCAACCGGGTCCGCCCGCAGGCGCCGATCGAGGTCCCGGCCAACGCCAAGCTGGTCGAATGG
Organism: uncultured Actinomycetes bacterium; assembly: GCA_946886425.1. The sequence continues at coordinate 5,815 of CAMPIP010000137.1, read as the reverse complement.
CTCAGTTACAGCCAGCTGATGCCGGCCGCCTCGCTGGTGATCTCCCACGGCGGCCACGGCACCGTCGCCCGCGCCCTCGGTGCCGGCACCCCGGTCCTGATCTCCCCGATCATCGGCGACATGAGCGAGACCGCGATGCGGGTCGCCTCGGCCGGCGCCGGCCTCTCGCTGCCCTGGCGCCTCTGCCGCCCCGCACCGCTGCGCTGGACGGCCCGCCGCCTGCTCGCCGACCCGGCCTTCACCGCCCGCGCCAAGGAGATCGCCGCCTGGGGCCGCGCCAACGACGGGGCCACCCGCGGCGCCGAGCTGGTCGAGGGGCTGGCGGCGCGCAAGGCAGGAATCGTCAGCGTCCCCTAAATTTCCTGGGCATTGCGTTCCGTGGCCAGCTTGTACGGATTCGCACGATCCGGGGTAGCTCAACGGTAGAGCATTCGACTGTTAATCGAAGGGTTGTGGGTTCGAGTCCCACCCCCGGAGTTCTGCGCTCCACTACTGGCGCTCGGCGTGGGCGATGCGTTCGACCAGGGCGGCGCGCTCGCGGCTGAGGGTGGCGCGGTGCTGGTAGTCGTCGCGTTCGGCGGCGGCGGCGATCTCGTCCTCGAGGCGGCGCTGCTCGAGCAGAAGGAAGTTGAGCTGCATCGCCTCGGGCGAGGCGGGCTCGCTGCGGGAGAGCATCACCAGTTCGGTGAGCATGCCGGAGAGCTCGTCGTCCTGGGGCAGGTTGGAGGCGGGGTCGCCGGGGTGCTCGCGCAGCCAGGCGACGGCGCGGGCGCCCGAGGGCGAGAGGTGGCCCTCGGTGAGGCGCTCCAGGAATCCCTTCCCCTCCTCGGGCAGGGCGATGCACATCGCCAGCAGGGCCCGCTCGCGGCGCTCGCGCGAGGTCAGCTCGGCGGCGCGGCGCGGCGGCGGCACCTGGCGGCTCGGGGCGCCCGGCGCCGGCGCCCGCTCGGGGCCACCGCTGGCCGGGGTCGCCGCGACCACCCGGCCCATCACCATCGCCGGCTCGAGGTCGAGGCGCTCGGCCACCCGCCGGACCAGCTCGTCGCGGCTGGCGCTCTCCCCCAGCCCGGCCAGGACCGGCGCCACCTCGGTGAGGGCGCGGTCGCGCTCGGCAGGCGAGCCGACGTCGGTGCGGGCGAGCACGAGGCCGACCTGGAAGGAGGAGAGCTCCTCGGCGGCGTCAATCAGCGACCGGAAGCGCTCGGCGCCGCCCTCGGCGGCCATCATCTCTGCCGGGTCCTCGCCGGCCGGCATCGCCGCCACACGCAGCCGCATCTTCCGCCCGGCCGCGACCCGCTGCGCCCGCAGCATCGCCTCCTGGCCGGCGGAGTCGGCGTCGAGCGCCAGCACCACCTCCTCGACCATCCCCGAGAGCGCCGCCACCTGCTCGCCGGTGATCGCGGTTCCCATCACCGCGATCGCCTCCTCCACCCCCGCCTGGTGCAGGGCCAGCACGTCGGTGTAGCCCTCGACGACGACGGCGCGGGCGGCTTTGGCGATCGCCGCTTTGGCACGGTCGACCCCGTAGAGCAGGTCGCTCTTGTGGAAGAAGTCCGTCTCGGCGGTGTTGACGTACTTGGCGCCCTGGTCGGAGCGCATCGCCCGGCCGCCGAAGCCGAGGGTGCGACCGCGGCGGTCCCGGATCGGGAACATGATCCGCGAGCGGAAGCGGTCGTACTCGCCCCCGCCCCGCCCCTTCTGGACCAGGCCGACGCCGTGCAGCTCGGCGACGCTGAAGCCGGCCCGCTGGCCGGCGAGGAGGACTTTGTCCCAGGCGCTGGGCGCGAAGCCGACGCCGAAGTCGCGCAGGACCTGCTCCTCGAGGCCGCGCCCGGCCAGGTAGTCGCGCGCCTTGCCGGCCTCTTTCGACTCCCAGAGGTAGCTGGAGTAGAAGGCGGCGGTGCGGTCTAGCAGCTGCTCGAGGCGGCGGCGGTGCTGGCGGCGCGCCTCCGCCCGCGGGTCCTCCTGCTCGCGCTCCAGCTCGACCCCGTAACGGTCGGCGAGCAGCTCGACCGCCTCGGAGAAGCCAAGCCCCTCCTTCTCTTCGACGAACTTGATCACGTCGCCGCCGACCCCGCAGCCGAAGCAGTGGTAGAGCTTCTCCTGGGCGTCGACCGAGAACGAGGGCGTGCGCTCCTCGTGGAAGGGGCAGAGCCCGACCCAGCGGGCGCCCTGGCGGCGCAGGTCGGTGTGGGCGGAGATGACCTCGACGATGTCGGCGGTCTGCTTGAGGCGATCGAGGCTCTCGGTCGAGATCAGCGCCATCAGAAGCGCGCCTCCTCGGGGATCGTCAGCTCGGTGAACTTGGCGATGCAGAAGCGGTCGGTCATCCCGGCGATGTAGTCGGCGACGCGCTGGCAATCGTCGGCGCCGGGCTCCAGGGCCGGGATCTCGCCGGGGTGATCGAGGTAGTGGTCGAACAGCGCCCGCATCGTCCGCTCCACCTTCTCGTGCTCGGGCGCGGTCGCCGGGCCGAGGTAGACGCGGTCGAACATGAACTTGCGCAGGCGCAGCATCGCGCCGCCGATCTCCTCGCCTTGGACGATGTCGCCGGCCGCTTCGGAGCGGCTGACGATGTCCTTGACGAGCGTGTCGATCCGCAGCGAGCCGGTTGGCCCGAGCAGCTCGATCTCCGCCGCCGGCAGGTCCTCGGGCCGCAGGATCCCCGCCCGCAGGGCATCGTCAATGTCGTGGTTGATGTAGGCGACGCGGTCGACCAGCTTGACGACCCGGCCCTCCAGCGAGGCCGGCTTCTCGGAGCCGGTGTGTTTGAGGATGCCGTCGCGGACCTGCTCGGTCAGGTTGAGGCCCTGGCCGTCGCGCTCCAGGACCTCGACCACCCGCAACGAGTGCTCGTTGTGCTTGAAGCCGGCGCCGCAGCGGTCGCGCAGGGCCGCGTCGAGCGCCGCCTCGCCGGCGTGGCCGAAGGGCGGGTGGCCGAGGTCGTGGCCGAGTCCGATCGCCTCGGTCAGGTCCTCGTTCAGCCCCAGCGCCCGCGCCACCGTGCGGGCGATCCCGCAGGCCTCGAGCGTGTGGGTGAGGCGGGTCCGGTAGTGGTCGCCCTCGGGGGCGACGAAGACCTGGGTCTTGTGCTTGAGGCGGCGGAACGACTTCGAGTGGACGATCCGGTCGCGGTCGCGCTGGAACGGCGTCCGCAGCGGGCTGTCCGGCTCCTCGACCGCGCGGCGGGCCGGGTAGGAGCGGGCCGCCTCGGCCGACAGGAACTCCGACTCCCAGGCAGCAACGCGCTCCTCGAATGCGGTCGTCGCGGGCACCCGCCGATCATAGGAGGCGGGCTCCCTACGCCGCCGCCCTCAATTGGACATGCGCGTGGTGCTCGAGCGTCTCGGTGATCGCCCGTTCGACCTGGCGCAGGGCGAGCGGCTCGGCGACGGGAGCCTCGGCCAGTGGCTGGGCCAGCGCCTCGACCATGAAGTTGTGAGCTTGCTGGGAGAGCTCGAAGGAGCCGGCTTCGCAGCTGGCGCAGACGACTCCGCCGGCGGCCCCGGAGAAGCCAACCAGGTGCTCGGCCTCGCCACAGCTGGCGCAGGAGGCCAGCTCGGGGGCGAAGCCGGCGGCCAGAGCCAGCTTCAGCCGGAAGGAGAGCGCCGCTGCCAGCTCGGCCCCGCGCGGCTGCTCGGGGTCATCGAGCAGGTCCAGGTAGCGGCAGAGCAGGTTGTAGGCGGGCTGGTTGGGCTCGGCGCTGTCGAGCAGCCGCAGCACCGCGTCGCAGGCGCGGGCGCCGGCGCTCAACGCCGGGCCGGAGGAGCGCAGGCGCGAGTAGCCGTCGAGGGTGGAGACGCTGGTGACGGTGAGCAGGTCGCTGCGCCCTTCGTGGAGGACGAGGTCGAGCCGGAAGAACGGCTCGAGGCGGCCGCCGAAGCGCGAGCGCGGCTTGCGCGCCCCCTTGGCGATCGCGCCGACCCGGCCGCGCTGCCGCGAGTAGAGGTGGAGGATGCGGTCCGCCTCGCCGTAGCGGATGCTGCGCAGGACGATCGCCTCGGTCTTGACGGAGGTTCCGGCCACGAAAGCAAAGGTGACCGACGGACCGGACGGCGCCCTAGCGCCGCGCGCGCCGTTTCGGGCGCTTGCGCAGGCGCACCTGGCAACTCGGGCAGTAGTACGTGGAGCGGCCGCCGACGACGATGCGGACGATCGCGCCGCCGCACTCCGGGCAGGGCTCACCCTCGCGCGTGTGGACGAGGAACTCGTCCTGCATCGTCCCCTTCTCGCCGCGGCCGTCGCGGTAGTCGTCGATCGAGGAGCCGCCGTTGTCGATCCCCGCTTCCAGCGCGGCGACGACCGCGTCGCGGAGCGCCTCGTGGTGCTCGGGCTTCATCGAGCCCGCCGACGAGAGCGGGTGCAGGCGGGCGCGGAAGAGCGCCTCGTCGGCGTAGATGTTGCCGACCCCGGCGACCCCGGACTGGTCGAGCAGGAAGGACTTCAGCGGCACCGTGCGGCCGGCCGCCATCTCCCCCAGCGCCTCCGCGGTGAACTCGGGCGAGAAGGGCTCGACGCCGAGCTTCTCGAAGCGGCGGTCGAGGGCGGCGTCGTCGACCAGGAAGCCCTCGCCGAAGCGGCGCGGGTCGGTGAACCAGAGCTCGCGGCCGTCGTCGAGAGAGAACAGCGCCCGCAGGTGCCGGGCCGAGGTCGAGCGCTCGCCCTCGTAGAGGCGCCGGCCCTCGGAGGGGTCGATCACGCCCTCGCCCTCGACCAGGACCAGGTTGCCGGTCATCCGCAGATGCATGACCAGGGTCTGGTCGCGCTCCAGCCCCAGCAGCAGGTACTTGCCCCGCCGTCCCAGCGCGCGGATCGTCCTCCCGCTGACCTCGTCGCCGAGCTCCTCCGGCGGCAGCGGCCGCGACCAGCGCCCGTCCAGCACCTCGAGCCCCTCGATCCGCCGCCCCCGCAGCTCCGGATCGAGCTGGCGCGCAACGGTCTCCACCTCCGGCAACTCTGGCATCGAGCCAATTTCTACCCGAACCGGGGGGTGAATCGGGGGCGTGTCTGAGCTTAGGGGTCAATATCGTCCCCCAATCTCAGACACGCCGCCTCCCGGCCGGGTGGTCTCAGTCGGCGACGGCGCGGGGATGGGTGCGGAAGTAGACGTCCTTGAGCTGCTCGCCGGAGAGGTGGGTGTACATCTGGGTGGTCGAGATGTCGGCGTGGCCGAGCATCTCCTGGACGGCGCGGAGGTCGCAGCCGCCGGCGAGCAGGTGGGTGGCGAAGCTGTGGCGCAGCGTGTGCGGGCTCATCCGCCCGGAGAGGCCGGCGTCGCGGGCGTGGCGCTGGACGATTTTGTAGAGGCCCTGGCGGGTGAGGGGTCCGCCGCGGAAGTTGAGGAACAGCTTCGGCTCGTGGCGGTCGCCGACCAGCTTCGGGCGGCCTTTGCGCTGGTAGGCGTCGATCGCCGCGATCGCCTGGCGGCCGAGCGGGACCAGCCGCTCCTTCGAGCCCTTGCCGCGCGCCCGCAGGAAGCCCTCGTGGAGGTCGACGTCGGCGACATCGAGCCCGATCGTCTCCGAGGCCCGCAGCCCGCAGGCGTACATCACCTCCAGCAGCGCCCGGTCGCGCAGCGCCGTCGGCTCAGTCCCGCGCGGCGCCGCCAGCAGCTGCTGGACCTCCGCGTAGTTGAGGACCTGGGGAAGCTTCTTGGCCCGTCGCGGCGCGCTCAACGCCGCCGTCGGGTCGTCGCCGATCAGCTCGTCGCGGCGCAGGTGCTTGTAGAAGGAGCGCAGGCAGGCGGCCTTGCGAGGGATCGTCGAGGGCGAACAGGCCGGCCGATCCTCGCCGTTGCCGGTCGCCAGCTCGGCGA
>CAMPIP010000136.1 GCA_946886425.1 uncultured Actinomycetes bacterium | reverse complement strand
GCGTGGGTGCGACCTTCGGCTCCGCTGGGGGCGGAGGCGGAGGTGGCTCCTCCTCGGTCTCGATCGGCTCGGGCGCCTCGACAGCCGGTGCCTCCCTGCCTTCGGCCTCGAGCTGTTCGAGCGCGTCCTTGACCCGGGCGCGGACGTCGTCGACGCTGAGGCCCATCAGGGCCGCCAGGTCGTCGTATCCCTGCTCCCGCTGCGCGAGCAGCCGCAGCATCGCCTTCTGGTCCTCGTTGAGCGCCACCGCGCTGAACCCTACGCGTTCGTGGCGGCGGCTTGACCCCCATTGGGACAGGAGTCGCGAAGGCTTAACCTCGGCAGGTAGGGTTGCGGCCGATGGCGGACGACCCCCGCGGCCTGCTCTCCCATTTCGACGCGCTGCTCGGCACCGAGTGGCTCGACGACGACCCCGACCACGCCCGGGTCCGCGTGCGGATGCGCGACGAGCTGCGACAGCCGGTCGGGCTCCTCCACGGCGGCGTGATGTCGACCCTGGTCGAGAGCGTCTGCTCCCGCGCCACCGCCCTGGCCGTCCTCGACGAGGGAAACATGGCGATGGGCCAGTCGATCAGCGTCAACTTCATCCGCCCCGTCACCGAGGGTCACGCGGAGGTGCGGGCGCGGGCCCGCCACCGCGGCCGCACCACCTGGGTCTGGGACGCCGAAGTCGTCGATGCGAACGAGAAGCTCTGCGCGCTCGCCCAAATGACCATCGCGGTCCGGCCGATCCCCGCCGACCGCCGTTAACCCCCGAACCTGTTCGTAATCGGCAGCCGGCGGTCCTTGCCGAAGGCACGGGGGGTGATGCGGATGCCGGGGGCCGCCTGGCGACGCTTGTACTCGGAGCGGTCGACCAGGCGGATCACCTCGTCGACCGTCTCGCCGGGCATCCCGGCGGCGATCATCTCCTCGCGGCCCTCGTCGCGCTCGACGTAGGCCTCGAGGATGCGGTCGAGCAGGTCGTAGGGGGGGAGGGAGTCGCTGTCGCGCTGGTCGGGGCGCAGCTCTGCCGAGGGCGCCCGCTCGATCACCGCGGCGGGGACCAGCTCGCGCCCGGCCCGCTCGTTGCGCCGCTCGGTCAGCTGGTAGACGAGCGTCTTGGGGACGTCCTTGATCACCGCGAAGCCGCCCGCCATGTCGCCGTAGAGGGTCGCGTAGCCGACCGACATCTCGCTCTTGTTGCCGGTGGTCAGGACCAGCCAGCCGTGCCGGTTGGAGAGGGCCATCATCAGGTTGCCGCGGATCCGGGCCTGGATGTTCTCGGCGGCCAGGTCGGGCTCCGAGCGCTTGCTGGGATCGCGCGGCAGCGGCTCCTCGGCGCCGCCGTCCGGCGAGAAGGCCGGGCCGAGGGCGCGCTCGTAGTCCCGCATCGTCTCCCCGATCGGGATCTCGATCAGCTCGACGCCGAGGTTGGCGGCGATAGTCCGGGCGTCGGCCTGGGTTTCATCACTGGAATGCGGAGAGGGCATGACCACGCAGCTGACCCGCTCGGGGCCGAGCGCGTCGACGGCCAGCAGCGCCACGAGGGCCGAGTCGATGCCGCCCGAGAGGGCGACGCCGACGTGGCGGAAACCGTTCTTGGCGACGTAGTCGCGGAGGCCAAGGACGAGGGCGCCGTAGACCTCGTCGAGGTCGGCCAGCGGCGGCGCCAGCGGCCCACCCCCGGGCACCTCGCAGACCAGCAGCTCCTCCTCGAACTGGGCGGCCCGGGCGATCACCTCGCCGTCGGGGCCGGTGACCAGGCTCTGGCCGTCGAAGACGAGCTCGTCTTGGCCGCCGACCAGGTTGCAGAAGGCGAAGCAGGCGCCGTAGGCGCGCGACCGCTCCGCGAACATCACTTCCCGCTCGTGGCCCTTGCCGCGGTGGTACGGCGAGCCCGAGGGGTTGGCGATCAGCTTGGCCCCGGCTTCCGCCTCGGCCTGCGCCGGCGGCCCCGGCACCCAGACGTCCTCGCAGATCGTCAGCCCGACGGCCTCGCCGCCGACCTCCACCGAGAGCGGCTCGGCGCCCGGGACGAAGTAACGCTGCTCGTCGAAGACGGCGTAGTTGGGCAGCAGGTTCTTGCGGTAGACGGCGCGAACGGCGCCGTCGGCCAGCACCGCGACCGAGTTGTGGGCGCGGCGGGAGTCGCCGCCGCCGGCCGCCGGCTCGGCGAACCCGACCAGGGCGGTGGTGTCCCGCACTCCGCGGGCCAGCTCCTCGATCGCGCGCTGATTGGCGGCGACGAAATGCCGCTTCAGGTAGAGGTCCTCGGCCGGGTAGCCGGGCAGGGCCAGCTCGGGGAAGATCGTCAGCTCGGCGCCCTGCCCGCGGGCGCGGCCGATCCACTCGGCGATCTTGGCGGCGTTGCCGTCGATGTCGCCGACCGTGGGGTCGATCTGGGCGAGGGCTACGCGCATCGTTCTCCGCGGGCGAGCACGCGCGAAGTATCGCGGTCGCTGGCGCCCGGGCGGGCCGCGACGCCCGCTAGGCTGCCGCCGATGCGGGACCGCCGTCGCCAGTTGGTCGGTTTCTCGGTGGCGGCTCTGCTCCTCGCCGCCGCGGCACCCGCTGCCGCCGCGGCGGCCACCGGCCTGGCGCCGGCGGTGCCGAGCCTCGCCTCCAGCGCTCAGAAGCCGTTCATCGTGCCGAAGCCCCGGCCAACCGAACCGCGCTCGCGCCCGACCGACCAGCCCGATCCCAACCGCAACGCCTACACGGTCCCCGAGGCGCCGCGCTCGCCCGCCTGCGGGCCGCACTTCTGCGTCCACTGGGTCACCGAGGGCATCGACGCCCCGAAGCTGACCGACAACGACGGCGACGGCATCCCCAACTTCGTCGAGCAGGTGCTGCGGGTCGCCGAACACGTCCACGAAGTCGAGAACGAGAAGCTCGGCTGGCGAGAGCCGAAGAGCGACGGTCGCAAAGGCGGCGGCCGCGGCAAGACGGACATCTACCTCTCGCAGATCGGCGGCGAGCTGTTCGGGTACGCCGCCCCCGACCGCGGCCAAACCGGCAAGGGGCACCGGATCCCGCGCCGCCTGCACGGCTACCTGGTCCTCGACAACGACTACAGCGCCTTCGAGTTCCCTGGCACGACGCCGCTCCACGACCTCGAGGTGACCGTCGCCCACGAGTACAACCACATCCTCCAGTTCGGCTACGACGCCTTCCAGGACCCCTGGTTCGCGGAGTCGACGGCGACCTGGATGGAGGATCTCGTCTACAACGGCATCGACGACTACCTCCGCTACGTGCGCCGCTGGGTGAAGCGCTGGGAAACGCCGCTGACGACCAGCTCGATCAAGATGTACGGCTCGGCGGTCTGGAACAACTGGCTGGCCCGCCGCTACGGCCCGGCGATCGTGCGGCGGGCCTGGGCGCGGTCGATCCACGCCCGACCCGGCGGCTTCTCGGTCGCCGCCTACGAAACGGCGATCGAGGAGGCAGGCCCTTCGACCCTGAGCCGCGACTTCGCCCGCTTCGCCGCCGCCGTCGCCGAGTGGCGCACCGGCGCCGGGTTCCGCGAGAGCCGCCTCTTCCCGGAGATGCCGCGCCAGGGGAGGCTGACGCCGGACGGGCCGCGGCTGACCCGCCTGCTCAACCACACGACCTTCCAGCTGCTGCGGGTGCCGAAGACCCACGGCCGCGCGGTCGTCGCCCACCTGATCGCACCGCGAGGGATCGCCGCCGGGGTCGCGCTGGTCGGCCGGCTCGGCAGCGAGCGGCACGGCCGGACCGTGACCCGGCTGGCCTACCGGCGGGGCGGCGGCAGGTTGCGGGTGCGGCTCGGCGACCCGGGGCGCTTCAGTCGCGTCACCGCGGCGATCGTCAACGCCGACGCCAGCGCCAACGGCTTCAGCGCCCGCCGCCTCGACTGGCGCTACCTGACCGACCAGGTGCCGTTCGAGGTACGGCTCAACCGGGTCCGCTGAGGGCCGCGCCCGGCTAGGAGCGCGACTCGGAGGCGACGGCGCCGGCCCCGTTCGAGGAAGCGCCGGTCTTGACCGCCCGCTTGCGGCGCTTGGCCGGGGCGGTGGCGACGGCCTCGGTGGTGGCCGCCTCGAGGTCGAGGCCGAAGCTCTCCAGGTCGGCCATCCCGTCGTAGTCGCCGACCAGGCCGAAGTTGACCTGGCCGTTGTAGGACATGATCCCGACACAGAGCGCCTGGCGGCGGGCCAGCGGCACCATCGGGAAGATCGACTCCATCTTGCGGCCCAGCACGTAGAGCGGGAACTGCGGTCCCGGCACGTTGGTGACGACGAGGTTGAAGAAGCGCTGCGCCGGCTGCAGGCGGGCGGCCTGGGAGGCGATCGTGCCGGGCGCGAAGTCGGTCAGCCTGGTGAGGATTTCGGCGCCGACGGCCTGGCCGGAGGTCTTCAGGTCGCCCATCTCCTCGCTGACCAGGTGCAGCCGCTCGACCGGGTCCTCGCACCAGACAGGCAGCGGCGCCATCATCGCCGAGATGCGGTTGCCGAGGGCGCCGTGCTCGTCGGCGGCACGGACGCTGACCGGGACCATCGCCCGCAGTTCGAGCCCGTCGGTGTCGTGGCCGCGGGCGCGCAGGTATTTGCCGAGGGCGCCGGCGACGATCGAGAGGATCACGTCGTTGACGGTGCCGCCGTGGGCATCCTTGACCCGCTTCAGCTCGCCGAGGTCGGCCTGGACCATCGCGAAGCGCCGGTGCGGGCCGATCTCGACGTTGAAGACCGAGTGCGGCGCCGACATCCCGGTGCCGATCATCTTCGAGGTGAGGCCGATGCCGCGCGCCACCTGACGGGGGCCGCGGAAGGCGGCGCGGACGCCGCGGGCGATCTCCTTGGGGCTGGTCATCCGCTCGCGGAGGGCGTCGCCGAGCAGTTTCAGGTCGGTCGGTTCGGGCCGGGCGAGCCAGGGGGGAGGGGAGGCCCGCGGGCCTTCCGGCTCGGCGTCGAGGTCGAAGAGGACGGTGGTGATGTCGACGCCGGAGACGCCGTCGACGAGGGCGTGGTGGCTCTTGCCGATGATCGCGAAGCGGTTGCCGTGCAGGCCCTCGACCAGCCACAGCTCCCAGAGCGGCTTGCTGCGGTCGAGCTGCTGGGAGAAGATCCGCGAGGCGAGGTTGCGCAGCTGCTCGTCGCTGCCGGGTGCCGGCAGCGCGGTCTGACGCACGTGGTACTCGAGGTTGAGGTGCGGGTCGTCGACCCAGACCGGCCGGCCCTGGTCGAAGGGGACGAAGCGCAGCTTCTGACGGAAGCGCGGGACCAGGTGCAGGCGCGAGCCGATGTGGTCGCGGAACTCCTGGTGCGTCGGGGCCGGACCCTCGAAGACCGCCACCGAGGCGACGTGCATGTGGGCGCCCGCCCGCTCGAGGTGGAGGAAAGAGGTATCCAGCCCGCTGAGTCGTTCCGTCATCGAGTCATCTTCGCACAGGAGGGTCAGGCACGACACCGGCTGATTTTTCGCTTTGCGCTGCGGTTTGCATGCGATCTTGCCGGAACCGCGCCCTGTGAGGGGCATCACTTTGGCGCTCCGGGAGGCGCCCTAGCGTGTTCGGTCTTAGAACGAACGAACCCCATCTGCCGAGTCCCGGCTCGCCACGCGAGCGGGAGCGGGGGACCCAAACGCCGCGGCGAGCTGCCGCGGCAGGGGCGAATCGGGCGGCGAGCCGCCCGTAGCGCCGCCGGCCTCTGGCCGAGCGCGCGAGCCCGTCAGCTAACCCCGTAGGCAGCGAGAAAGCGAGTGATTAGACGATGCGATACCTCCTGCCCGCGGCGGCTGCTGCCGTCGCGCTCTCGGTCGGCGCCGTGCCGGCCGCGGCGACGGATTCGCAGCATCGCAAGCAGCACCGGGCGGAGCAAATCGGCTCCCACGTCTCCCTGCACGTCTCGCGCCACAGCCTGGTGCGCGGCGAGGCGGTGGTGGCGCGGGGCCGGGTGCGGCCCGCCGGTCGCCACCGGGTCAAGCTGGTCCTGCGCGGCCCCGACGGCGGCGCCCTGACCGCGAGGACCAAGGCAAACGGCCGCTTCCAGGCGCGCTTCTCGCCGGACGTCTCCGGCAACTACGCGGTGCGCGCCTACGGCGTCCACAGTGCCCATGTCCGCTCCGACACCAGCCCGGCGCGGCGCCTCACCGCCTACCGGCCGGCCGGCGCCTCTTACTACGGCCCCGGCCTCTACGGAAACGGGGTCGCCTGTGGCGGCACCCTGCTGCCGGGCACGCTCGGCGTCGCCCACAAGACGCTGCCGTGCGGGACCAGGGTGAAGCTGCGCTACCGCGGCCGCACCGTCACCGTGCCGGTGATCGACCGCGGCCCCTACGTGGCCGGCCGCGACTACGACCTCACCGCGGCGACCAGGGAGCGCCTGCGCTTCCCCGGCACCGGGACGGTTCTGGCGAGCCGCTAGGCGACCGAGCCGAGGCCGAGCCGCCGCTGCGGCTCGGCCTCGGTGGGCTCGGCGTCGGCCTCGTGCTCGAAGGAGGCGA
>CAMPIP010000135.1 GCA_946886425.1 uncultured Actinomycetes bacterium | reverse complement strand
GACCTGGGTGCCGCTCGCCATCGGCGTCGCTTTCCTGCCTCTCTTCGTCGCGGTCGAGCGCCACGCCGCCACCCCGATGATCCGCTTCTCGCTGCTCCGCCACAAGAATTTCCTCGCCGCCAACCTCAGCCAGGTGCTGGCGGGGATGGTCGAGCTCGGGCTCGGCTTCCTGACCCCGTTCTTCCTGCTTCTCGTGGTCGGGGTCTCGCCCGCCACGGCCGGCATCTGCCTGATTCCGGCCACGATCCCGATCATCCTCGCCGGGCCGCTGGCGGGGCGCGCCTTCGACCGCTTCGGCGGCCGCCTGCCGATGGCGGTCGGCTTCCTCCTCCTCGCCGCCTCCGGGCTCGTCCTCGCCCTTTCGGTCTCCGAGCAGTCGGCGCCGGCGCTGATCCCCGGGCTGCTCCTGCAGGGGCTCGGGCTCGGCATCGTCCTCACCGTCAACGACCCGACCGGGCTCACCGCGGTCCCGGCCGAGGACAGCGGCGAGGCCTCGGGCATGATCAACACCTCCGAGCAGTTCGGCGGCGCGATCGGGATCGCCGGCCTGACCGCGGTCGAGCTCGGGATCAACTTCCACGAGATTCGCGAGAAGGTCGCGGGCTTCGGCATCCACCCGACTCCTGAACAGGAGGCGGCGGCCCGCGACCTCGTCCTCGAAGCCGAGCAGAGCGGATTCCGCAACCTCCCGAAGACGCCGCTGCTGGAAAAGGTTGCTCCGGTCGTCGCCGACGCTCACGTCACCGCCTTCCAGGTCACCTTCGCCGCCTCGGCCGGGATCGCCCTGCTCGGCGCCCTCGTCACCCTGGTCCTGGTCCGCCGCACCGACCGGGTCGCCGCCCCGATCTTCAGCCGCCGCTCGCGCTGGGTCTTCGCCACCCAGGGCCGCTCCTCGGCGATCACCCGCCGGCCACCGCCGGCCTCGCCCTGACCGCGGTCGGTTAAGGCCCCTCTGGGGGCGCTAACTGACCGCGTTCGTGGACCGCGGTGATCGCCAGGCTGATCGCCAGCTTGGCGCCGATCCCGGCGTAGACGGCGGCGTTGAGGAGCGGGTTGCGCTCGGGGGCGTCGAAGCGGCGGTAGAAGCGGCCCATGCCGCGGTGAAAGGCGATCTCCTGGCGGGGGGCGCGGCGGCCGGCGCTGGAGCCACCCTTGACGTGGAGGGCGGTCCCGGCCGGCTCGTAGAAGACCTTCCAGCCGGCGTCCCAGAAGCGGTGGCACCAGTCGAGGTCCTCCATGTAGAGCCAGTAGCCCTCGTCGAGCAGGCCGACCTCGCGGACCGCCTCGCGCCGGCAGAGCATGAAGGCGCCGTTGACGGCGTCTACCTCGCCCGGCTCGTCGTCGCCGAGCGCCGTCGCCCGGTACTGGCTGAGCGGCCCGGGGGCGTCGCCGTGGCGGCCGATCCCGGTGAAGTGGGCGAGGGCGCCTAGCGGCGTCGGGAAAGAGCGCTTGCAGGCGTGGTCGAGCTCGCCACTCTCGGTCACCAGCTTGATTCCGACCATGCCGATCGCCGGGTCGGAGCGCAGCCGCGCCAGCGCCGCGTCGAGGCTGCCGGCGTAGACCTCGGTGTCGGGGTTGAGCAGCAGCACCGCCTCGGCCTCGCTGTCGCGCAGCGCGAGGTTGTTGGCGGCCGAGAAGCCGATGTTGCCCTCGCGCAGCAGGCGCACCTCCGGGAACTCGCGGGCGACCATGTCCGGGGTGCCGTCGGGGCTGCCGCTGTCGACCACCGTCACCCGCATCGCCGCTCCGGCCGGCGGGTGCGCGCGCAGCGAGGCCAGGCAGCGCCGCAGCAGGTCCTCAGCCCCGTGGCTGACGACGACTACCTCGAGGTCCACTAGTAGGCGCCTTCGCCCCGCAGGACCGCGCGCGGGGTGCGCAGCAGGATCGCCAGGTCGGTCAGCAGCGAGAGGTTGTCGAGGTAGTCGCGCTCCATAGCCAGCCGCTCCTCGAAGGTGAGGTCGCTGCGGCCGTAGACCTGCATCGGCCCGGTGATCCCCGGCTTGACCGCCAGCCGCAGCCGCTGCCGCTTGTCATAGAGGGCGACGACGCTCTCCTCCTCGGGCCGCGGGCCGACCAGCGACATGCTCCCGGCCAGCACGTTGAACAGCTGCGGCAGCTCGTCGAGGCTGGTCCGGCGCAGCCACCGTCCCGTCTTCGTGATCCGCGGGTCGTTGGGGATCTTGAAGGCGGGCTCCTCGAGCTTCTGGAGGTCGATCAGCTCCGGCAGCCGCTGCTCGGCGTCGACCACCATCGTCCGGAACTTCACCATCGTGAACGGCTCGCCGTCGCGGCCGGCGCGGCGCTGGCGGAACAGCACCGGGCGGCCGGTGTCGAGCAGGATCAGGACCGCGATCCCGAGCAGCAGGGGGGAGAGCAGGGCGATCAGAAGGACGGAGACGACCACGTCCATCAGCCGCTTCATCGCGATCGTCGAGCGGGGCGGGTCGCTGAAGCGGAAGTCGAGGACGGGCAGCTCGGCGAGCCGGTTGAGCTCGATGCCGGGCCCGAGCAGGCCGTAGTGCTGGGGCAGGAAGGTCAGCGCCAGCCCCTCCGCCTTGCACTCCTCGATCAGCCGCTCGGCGACCGGTGCGCTCATCTTCTGTTCGGTAACCACCACGCGCTCGATCTGGTACTCGCGGGCCACCCGGGAGATGTCGTCGATCGTGCCCAGCCGCGGCAGCTCCGCCGACTGCGTCTCGCCGGTCGGGGCGAGGTACCCGACCAGCCCGAGGCGCGCCTCCGGGTGGGTGGAGACCCGGCGGGCGACGACGTCGACGGCCGTCGCCGGCCCGATCGCCAGCCCGGCCGCGAACCCGGTCAGGCGGTGCCAGAGGAAGCGCAGGACGCCGCGCACGACGAAGCAGCCGATCAGGGCGCCGGCGCCGACCGCGATCGCGCTGGCCGGCGAGAGCGGCCCGACCGGGCTCAATGCCAGCAGCCCGTCGAGCACCAGGGTGCCGAGCACCGTCGCCGAGACCAGGGAGGGCAGCTCGTCGAGGGTGCTGTGGCGGATCCGGCGGTGATCGTTGTCGTAGAGGCCGTGGAGCTTGAGGACGACGATCCAGATCGGGCTGAAGAGGACGGCCCAGAAGAGCACGCCGACGTCGGTGCTCGAGGTCGTCGCGGTGACCAGGCAGAGGGTGCCGACCAGGGCGCCCCAGTCGCCGAGGGCGAGCAGGCGGCGGAGCACGGAGCCGCGCCGGCGCGAGGCGAGGGCGCCGGGCGAGACCGGTCGGCGCGTCGGCGGGACCGGCGCCCGCGCGGGCGCTGTCTTCGCGGCCTCCGCGGGGGTGGCTGTGCGGTTCGTCTCCGGGGTCACTGGCCGTCGCCCTGCAGCTCCGGCGCCAGCGGGTTGAGCTGGCGCGTTTTGGCGAGGTCGGCGTCCGCGGCGGCCTCCTCGCCGTCGGCGCGCTCGACCCGGGCGCGCAGGTAATAGAGCTGCCAGTTGCGGTCTTCGCGGTTGATCGCCTGCGAGAGCCGGCCGGAGGCGGTCTCGTATTCGCCCTTGGCCTCGGCGAGCAGCCCCAGCAGGACATATGGCGAGGCGGCCCAGGGCTCGATCGAGCGGGCGTTGTCGGCATGGTCGACGGCGGCGACCAGGTCGCCCTGTTCGGCGGCACTTTCGCTCGCCTTCAGCTCGCGGTCGACCAGCAGCGGCCCGACCAGGGCAACAGCGGAGATCCAGGCCGCCACCAGTCCCGCCACCGCGAGGCCGAAGCGGCGCTGGGCGACGCGTTCGCCGTCGACGCCGGCGCGCGCCTCGGCCAGCTGTCCGACCCGGGCGGCAACGACCGCCCCGGCGGCGAGGAAGAAGACCGCCCCGAGGGCGGCGATCTCCCAGAGCCAGTCGATCGCGGCGCCGACCGCGAAGGCAAGCATTGCCGCGAGGAGGACAGCGTGCAGCTCGCGCCGCGGCCCGCCGGCGTCCCGCCAGGCGGCAAACGCGGTCCAGAGCAGCGTCCCGACCAGGGCGAGGACGAGAATGCCGCCGACCAGGCCGAGCTCGGCGAAGGCCTCCAGGTACAGCGAGTGGGCGTCGTGGACCGGCATCTCGATGTCGCGCAGTTCGTTCCAGGAGAAGACGTAGGTGCCGGCGCCGTGGCCGAGCAGAGGCTCTTCCGCGAAGGAGTCGAGGGAGACGCGCCAGAATTCGTCGCGGCCGGCGCCGGAGAGCTGCGTGAAGTGGTGTTTGGGGTCCTGAGGGAACTGCACGTCGGAGCTGTTGAACTGATTCCAGGCGCGGCCGGCGACGGCGATCGCGGCGGCGATCCCGATCAGCGCCGCGGCCAGGGCGAGCCGCCTCAGCACCAACGGGTTGCGGGAGAGCTCGACCGCCCGCCCGGCGAGGCCGCCGCCGCGGCTCTCGAGGCGGCGCAGGCCGGCGAAGAGGAGCAGCGCCAGGGCGGCCCCCGCGAGCAGGATCAGCAGCACCATCACGCCCTGGCCGGTGACGTCGGACGTGTCGAAGTTCTCGGCGAGACTGCGGTGGGCCTGGACCGAGAGCACCGCCGGCAGCGTCGCCACGGCGCCGATCGCCAGCGTCCCCAGCAGCCAGAGGCGGTCGTGCGAGAGCACCAGCAGGCAGCCGCAGGCGACCAGCAGCGAGAGCAGGCCGCCGCGCGAGTAGGTCAGGTAGAGCGCCAGCAGCACCAGCGGAAGAGCCGCGACCGAGAGCCAGCGCAGGGCCGCGAACAGCGAGCGCCTGCTCATCCACAGCAGCATCGCCGCGCCGATCCCGAAGGCGACCCCGTTGGCGTTCCAGTAGCCGAGCGGGTAGCGGGTCCGCGGGCCGCTGCCGAGCGAGTTTTCGACCTCGAGAAGGTGAGGTAGCAGCCGGCTTCCCAGCGACAGGAAGGCGACCAGGGCGATGGCGATCGCGATCCCTTCGCCGAAACGTTGGCGCCTTTGGTCGGTTTGGGCGATCAGGAACGCGGCAAGGAAGAACGCGAGGTAGACCAGAACGCGGTCTGCCTCGGTGACGCTGAGCTCAATCGACCCCGACCAGAGAGACGAAAGGGCAGACCACGATGCGAGACCGCCGAGCAGACCGGCTCCCCAGTAGAACGCCCGTCCAACCGTCGCTCGCGAGGCCACACCGAGCACCAGCAGGGCGACGACCAGCAGCCATGCGGCCAACCCGGCGATATGGCGCGAGCTCAGGTCGAAGCCACCTCCGCCCAGCGCCAGCCCGACGATCAGGAGGGGTGGAGCGATCAACGCCGCCCCTTCCTCTAACCTTGCGCGCCATGTCTGAGACCCGTCGCCACCCGGGCCATAGCTCGGCCCTATCCGTTTTCTCGCTTCTGTCAGTGCTTGCTCTGCTGGCATTTGCTTCATTTCCAGTGCTTGCTCAGGCCGAAGAAGACTCGGCCGGCATCCAGTACCACGATGCGCCGCCCACGATCAACACGCCCGACAAGGCGAAGAAGTCGCACAAGTCTGAACCCGGCAACGGCTCGACCGAAGCGGAAGCAGGCAACTCGACGGCGCCCGGTGGCACCGGGAGCGGCTCCGGGGGATCGGGATCGCAGGGAGGTTCTCCGTCGAACGGCTCATCGTCTGGTCAGAATCCAAGCACGGGCAGGGGCGGCGACTCCGGCCAGGGTAACCTCGGCAAGGGCGCGACCGTCGCCCAGCAGAACGAAGTCTCTCCGGAGAGCGGCAGCCCCGCGTCCTCGTCTTCCGATGGCTCCTCGCCGCTCGTCCCGATCCTGATCGCGATCGCCGTCCTGGCCGCGATCTCCGTCGGGGTCGTGCTGGCCCGGCAGCGGCGGCAGCGCCGTGAGGCCGGCAGCGGCGGCGCCGTCTCGCCCAAGGCGAGCTGAACCCATGTCGAAAGTGAGGAAGCGCATGACGAGAATCGTCCGTGCCTGCGCAGCCGTCTGCGCGGCGTGCCTATCGCTCGGCGTCTTCGCCGGTGCCGCCCAGGCCGTGCCGGCCAACTTCTGGGGCGTCGTCTTCCAGGCCGAACCGACCGAAATCCAGTTCCAGCGACTCGACAGGGGCGGGGTCGACAGCATGCGCCTGCCGGTCGACTGGAGCGGCGTGCAGCCGCAGCGCGGCGGGCCCTACAACTGGGGCCAGATCGACCAGGTGGTGAAGCGCGCAAGCGCCGCCGGGATCGAGGTCCTGCCCTTCCTCAACGGCGCCCCCAGTTGGGCGGTGCCGCAGGCCAGGGTCCCGGGCACCAGCCTGAAAGCTCCGGCCCGGCTGCCGGCCAGCGGTTCGGCCGCCGGCGCATGGTCGGCCTTCCTCAAGGCCGCGGTCGGGCGCTACGGTCCGGGCGGCACGCTGTGGGCGGAAAACCCGTCGATCTCGCCACACCCGATTCGCACCTGGCAGATCTGGAACGAGCCCAACTTCAAGTACTTCGTCGCCCGGCCCAACCCGGCCCAGTACGGCAGGCTCGTGAAGGTCTCGCACACGGCGCTGAAGAGCGTCGATCGCGGCGCCAGGATCGTCCTTGCCGGCC
>CAMPIP010000134.1 GCA_946886425.1 uncultured Actinomycetes bacterium | reverse complement strand
CACCGGCATCCCCCGCTCGACCACCCCGCTCGCCTGGTCCCACGCCTTCGCGATCCTCACCATCCGCGAGCTCTGGCCGTGAGACGCGAGCGTTCGTTCAGCCGAGTGCCGCGAGCGCGGCGGCAACCGCCTCCTCGGCCGTCTCGGCCGGCAGCACGCCGGGAGCGCCCTCCATCCGCTCGTAGCCACGCAGGCCCCAGCTGCGCAGGGCGACGACCGAGCGGCCGATCGCCCGCGCGAACCCGATCTCCGAGAGCGTCCCCCACTCCCCGCCGATCGCGATCACCACCTCCCCCGAAGAGACCACCGCCAGGTTCCGCGCGTGCCCGATCCCGGTCGCGACCACATGCGTGCAATACGGATTCGCCTCCCCCGTCGAGTGTCCGGGCACGATCCCGATCACCTCACCCCCCACATTCGCGGCACCCCGAGCAACCGCTTCCATCACCCCAGCGAGCCCTCCACAGACCACCGTCACCCCGCCCTCCGCGAGCAGCGTCCCGACCTCCTCGCCGAGCCCCCACAGCTCCCCACCACACTCCGCGGCCCCCGAGCCGATCACGGCAACCTGCCGCCCGCGCTCGGATGGACGGGAGTGGGGCTCGACGGAGCCTCCCCGCAGTTCGCGACGGCGAGCCCCACTCCCGTCCATCACAGCTCCGCCTGCATTGCCCGCATCAGCTCCAGCGCCCCGACTTTGTGCAGCGGTTCGTTGAGGTTCCCGCACTTCGGGCTCTGCACGCACGAAGGGCACCCCTCCTCGCACGGACACTCCGCGATCAGCCGCTCGGCGTCGCCGAGCAACCGCTCGAACTGCTCGAAGCCGCGCTTGGTGATCCCGACCCCGCCGGGGTGCCCGTCGTAGATGAAGATCGTCGAGCGGCCGGTCTGGAAGTGCACGTTGGTGGAGAGGCCGCCGATGTCCCAGCGGTCGCACATCGCGATCAGCGGCAGCACCGCGATCTGGCTGTGCTCGGTGGCGTGCAGGGAGCCGAGCAGGGCGTCGGGCGGCAGCACCCCGGTCAGCGGCTGCGGCAGCACGTACCAGAGCGCCTGGGTGACGAAGCTCTGCTCGGGCAGCTCCAGGGCGACGATGTCGATCGGCTCTTGGTCGGAGATCGAGACGCGTTGGAAGGCGATCACCTGCTCGGTCACCGAGACCTCGCCGAAGCTGAGCTGCACCCCGGCCACGTCGCGCCGCTCCCGCTCCCTCTCTATATAGATCTCGGTCTCCTTTTTCGGCCGCGTGTACCAGTCGCCGTCGAAGCGGGAGACGATCGCCCGCCGCTCCTCGACGTCGAGCCGCTCGACCTCGTAGGAGCGCCCGAGGTGCAGGTAGACGGCGCCGGGATGGATCGTCGTGAATGCCCGCTCGGCCTCGACCAGGCCGAGCATCTCGCCCGAGTCGCGCTCGATCACCGCGACCGAGTCGGCCGAGGCCGAGCGCAGGGGGATCCGCGAGGCGACGAACTCGCTGCGGCGCGGCAGCAGCCGGCCGCCGGTCCCGCGCAGCTCCCCGGCCGCGACCAGCCGCTCCGCCCGCGGCCGCCACTCCGGACCGAAGATCTCGTCGTCCTCGTCGGTCAGCGGCAGCTCGTAGGCGGCGGCGAGGAGGTGCCGGGAGGCGATCTGCTCGTTGCCGTGGTCGAGGATCGCCGCCTCGACCGGGCGGCCGAGGAACTCCTCGGGGTGGCGGCAGAAGAACTGGTCGAGGGCGTCCTGGCCGGCCACGTAGACGGCGAGGCCGCGCTGGCGGCGCCCGGCCCGGCCCCACATCTGTCGCAGGCTGGCGACCGTGCCGGGGACGGTGACGCAGATCGCCGCGTCGAGCTCGCCGACGTCGATCCCCAGCTCCAGGGCGTCGGTCGCCACCACCGCGAGCAGCTCGCCGCGGCTCAACCGGTCCTCGATCTCGCGCCGCTGCTGCGGCGTGTAGCCGCCCCGGTAGGGAGCGATCCGGGCCGCCAGCTCCGGCTTGCCGCGCCGCTCGAGGTTTTCGCGGGCGAAGCGCTGGATCAGCTCGATCCCGCGCCGGCTTTTCAGGAAGCAGATCGTCCGCACCCCCTGGGAGACCAGCTCGGCGAGCAGGTCGGCCGCCTCCGAGAGCGCCGAGCGGCGGGCACCCGTCGCCTTGTCGAGCAGTGGTGGGTTCCACATCGCCAGCTCGCGGCCGGCCCGCGGGGCGCCGTCGTCGTCGATCAGCTCGAAGGAGGTGCCGACCAGCCGCTCGGCCAGCTCGACCGGGTTGGCGATCGTCGCCGAGGCGAGCAGGAAGCGCGGCTCGGCCCCGTAGGCGCGGGCCAGCCGCCGCAGCCGCCGCAGGACGTTGGCGACGTGGGAGCCGAAGACGCCCCGGTAGGTGTGCGCCTCGTCGACCACCACCCAGCCGAGGTTGGCGATGAAATCCCCCCAGCTCTTGTGGTGGGGCAGGATCCCGACGTGCAGCATGTCCGGGTTGGTGAGGACGAGGTTGTTCCTGCGGCGGATCGCCGGCCGCTCCTCGCGAGGGGTGTCGCCGTCGTAGATCGCCTCGCGGAGGTTGGGCGGCCGCAGCAGCGCCAGCTTGCGGGCCTGGTCCTGGGCCAGCGCCTTGGTCGGGTAGAGGTAGAGCGCCCGCCGCTTCGGCTCGGCGGCGATCCCGTCGAGGACGGGAAGGTTGAAGGCGAGGCTCTTGCCCGAGGCGGTGCCGCTGGTGACGACCAGGTCGGAGCTCGCCGCGGCCTCATAGGCGGCCAGCTGGTGCGTGTAGAGCGACTCGATGCCGCCCCGCCGCAGCGCCTCGGTCAGCGCCGGCGCCAGCGAGCCCGGCAGCGCCACCGGCTTCGCGGTGCGCTCCTCGTCGGCGGCCTCGGCGACGATGCGGCCGTCGCGGCGGGCGGGGTCGATCGCCACGCTCCAGGACGAGCCGAGCAGACTGGCCCCGCGGGCCACTAGGCGACGCTCCGCGCCGGCGCCCGGATCTCCCCGGCGATCCGCATCGCCTGCAGCGAGCTGCGGTCGTGGATGCGAAGGATGTCGGCGCCCTCGCGGACCGCCAGCGTCACCGCGGCGACGGTCCCCCACTCCCGCTCGGCGGCCGGCAGGCGGTCCTCCCAGGACCCGCCCAGAACGGCGCCGATGAAGTCCTTGCGGGAGAGCGAGACGTAGAGGGGCAGGCCCAGCGAGCGCAGCTCGCCGAGCCGCCGCAGGATCTCCAGGTCCTGGGCGGGGCTGAGGTCGAAGTCGAGTCCGGGGTCGATGGCGATCTGCTCCTCGGCGACGCCAAGCTCCCGGGCCAGCTCGACTCTCCCCTCGAACCAGGCCTTCAGGTGATCGACGACGTCGCCGTACTCGCGCCATGGGCGGTCTACCCGCGGCGGCCCCTCGATGTGCATCAGCACGTAGCCGCAGCCCGTCTCCGCAACCAGCGAGAACATCTCCTCGTCGCCGCCGGAGATGTCGTTGACGACCGCGGCGCCGGCGCCGAGCGCCTGGCGCGCGACCTCGACCGAGAAGGTGTCGGCGGAGACGAGCGCACCCTCCATCCCCGCGACAGCCGGCACCAACGCCGCCGCCTCGTCCTCGGGCGACACCGGCGGCCCTGCTTTGGCCGCCACCGCGCCGACGTCGAGCATGTCGAAGCCGGCCGCCAGCAGCGCCTCGCCGTCGCGCACCGCCTGCTCGGGCGTGCCGCTGCGCGCCCCCTCGAACATCGAGTCGACGGTGACGTTGACGATCCCGGCCGCGAGCGGCTTGGCCAAGTCGAGGGTCCTGTCGGCGAGCCGCCAGCGCACTCCCGCTACCGTAGCGACCTCGCCGCATGGCACTCAGTTGCGTCTACACCGATCTCGACGGCACCCTGCTCGGCCGTGGCAGCTCCCTCTTCCGCGACTCCGAGGGCGGCTTCTCGCTGGCCCAGGCGCGGGCGCTGGAGGCCTGCGAGCGGGCCGGGGTCGAGGTCGTGATCATGTCCGGCCGCCGCGAGCCCCAGGTCCACGAGGCGGCCCGGCTGATGGGCCAGACCTCCTACATATACGAGGCCGGCTGCGCCTTCGCGGTCGACGGCGAGAAGACGTTGATGACCGGGGAGATGAAGCCCAACGAGAGCGGCAACATCTACGAGCAGATCGAGGACCGCGGCGTCCCGGCGATGCTGTTCGAGCACTTCTCGGGCCGGCTCGAATACCACTCGCCCTGGCACCACGGCCGCGTCCTCTCCCACCTCTTCCGCGGCAAGGTCGACGTCGATGAGGCCAACGCCCTGCTCGGCGAGCACGGCGACGACGACCTCCGCCTGCTCGACAACGGCGCGATCGGCCGGCCGATGCCGGCGATCGACGGCCCCACCCACGCCTACCACCTGGTTCCGCGCCAGGTCAGCAAGGCGGCGGCGGTCGCCGCCCACGCCCGCGCCCGCGGCTACGACCCGGCCGACTGCATCGCCGTCGGCGACTCGGTCGAGGACCTCGAGGTCGCCGCCGCCGTCGGTCGCTTCTTCGTCGTCGCCAACGGTCCCGAGCGCGACCCCGGCCTGCGCTCGATGCTGGCTTCCTGGAACAACGCCACGGTCACCGAGGGCAGCATGGGTGACGGCTTCTACGAGGCGGTCATCTCAACGCTGGTCCGTCGCTAGTATCGACCGGGGACTGAATTCGAGCGAAGGAGCTGCCTTGTCGTCGGAAACCGCGACCGTCGCGGAGCAGGAGTACCTGGAGATCATGTTCTGGATCGAGGAGGCCGGGCTGCCGATGACCGGCGCCAACATCGCCCGCGCGATGCAGCTCTCCCCGCCGACCGTGCACGAGATGGTCGGCCGCCTCATCGCCGACGGCTACGTCGAGCGCAACCTCGACAAATCGCTCGACTTCACCGAGTCCGGGCGCGAGCACGCCAGCTTCATCGTCCGCCGCCACCGGATGATCGAGCGCTTCCTCACCGACGTGCTCGGCATCCCCTGGGACGAGGTGCACGAGGAGGCCGAGCGGATCGAGCACGCGATGTCCCCGGTGCTGGAAGAGCGGATGCACGCCGCGATCGGCGACGCCACCACCTGCCCCCACGGCCACCCGATCGTGGAGGGCGTCCGCGAGCAGGGCTCGCTGCTGGCCGACGTCGAGGTCGGCGCCGACCTCACCGTCCTGCGCTTCGAGAACGAGGCCGAGGAGCTGCTGCACTACCTCAAGGACGCGGGGCTCCACCCCGGCCTCGAGGCCAAGCTCGAGAGCTCCGACGAGGAGGGCGTCACAATCGCCTCCGCCGCCGGCAAGCACAAGGTCAGCCGCAGCGTCGCCGAGACCGTCTCGGTTCGGGCCGATCCGGCCCCGCCGCCGCGCGCGGCGATCCCCGAGCAGCTGGTCCTGTCCTCGGACCGCTACGGCCGCTAGGCGGGCGAGCCGGCGCGGACGCGCTGCAGGGCCCGGGCGATTCGCGCGACGCCCTCGGCGGCCTGGTCGGCCGGGACGGGGGCGAAGGAAAGGCGGAGGCTGTTCGCGCCGCCCTCGATCATGAAGTCGGGGCCGGCGACGAAGGAGACACCCTCCTCCTTCGACTCCGCCAGCAGAACCGTCGTGTCGGTGCCCTCGGCGAGGTCGAGCCAGAGGAAGTAGCCGCCTTCGGGGACGACGAACTCGGCCTCGGGGATCTGCTCGCCGAGCGCCGTCACCAGCGCGTCGCGGCGGGCCTTCAGCTCGCTCTTGACGAAGGCGATGTTCGCGTCGAGGGCGCCGGAGAGGCAGAGCTCGAGGACGATCGACTCGGCCAGCATGTTCGGCGAGATGTAGGTCTCGTTGGCGCGCTTGGCGAGCTTGGCGATCTCGCCCGCCGGCCCGGCCAGGTAGCCGACCCGGACGCCGGGGCTGACCGTCTTCGAGAAGGAGGAGGCGTGGATGACCCGATCGCCGGAGTCGATCTCCAGCATCGTCTCCAGCGGATCCCCCTCGAACGGCAGCTCGCGGTAGGGGTCGTCCTCGAAGATCCAGAAGCCGTGCTGGGCGGCGAGCTCGACCAGCCGGACCCGCTTCTCGGCCGAGAGCGTGCAGCCGGCCGGGTTGTGCGAGTTGGGGATCACGTGAGCGAGCTTGATCGGCCCCTCGGCCAGCGCCGCCTCCAGCTCTGCGATGTTGAGCCCGTCGGCCTCCAGCGAGACCGGCACCAGCTCGACCCCGAGCTGCCGGAGGAGCAGCAGGGTGCGGTCGTAGGTCGGCTGCTCGACGACGACCCGGTCGCCGGGCGAGAGCAGGTGCTCGAACAGCATCGCCCCGGCCTCCAACGAGCCATTGGACACCATCACCTGCGAGGCGTCGAGCTTCCCGTGCCGGTCGGCGATCCACTCGCAAAGCCCCGGATGCCCGATCCCGGTCCCGTAGGAGAGCGCCTTTTCCCAGTCGGACCCAAGCGCCCGCGCCGCCGCATCCCGGACCGCCTGGTGCGGCAGGATGTCGGCGCTCGGAGCGCCCCGCGCAAACGAAATCGTCTCGCCAGCCATGCGCCCCCGACCCTAGCAA
>CAMPIP010000133.1 GCA_946886425.1 uncultured Actinomycetes bacterium | reverse complement strand
GCGGACGATGCGGGCCTCGCTGGAGACCGGCGGCGTGCCGCTGCGGCTCAAATACAAGCCGAAGCGGCCGCGGCGGCCGGAGATCTACGTGCTCTGCGACGTCTCCACCTCGGTCACCTCGGCCAGCGTCTTCTTCCTCTCGGTCCTGCACGCGCTCCACGACTCGTTCCGGAAGCTGCGCAGCTTCGTCTTCATCGAGCGGATCTCGGAGGTGACCGAGGTCTTCGAGCAGGAGCGGGACTTCGCCGCGGTCGCCCGGAAGATCTCCAGCGAGGGGGGCGTCGCCGACGTCTCCGGGTACACCGACTACGGCCGCGTCTGGGTCGAGTTCCTGGCCGAGATCTCCGACGAACTGGACCCGCGCTCGACCGTGATCGTGCTCGGCGACGCCCGCACCAACGGCCGTGAGCCGCACGCCGAGGTGTTCGCCCAGATCGCCGCCCGGGCCGGGCGGCTGTTCTGGCTCAACCCGGAGCCGAAGCTCTACTGGAACTACGGCGACTCGGTGATGGCCGCCTACGCGCGGCACTGCGACGGCGCCTTCGAGTGCTGGACGACCCGGCACCTGGAGAACTTCGTCAACGTCGTCGCCGGCGGCGTGCCGGCGGCGGAATAGGCCCGGTGGCCCGGGCGCTCTTCCTCCGCCACGGCGAGTCGGCCCACAACGCCCACACCGGCGCCGAGGCGCTCGACGAGGAGGCGGGCGACCGGCTGACCGAGCGGGGCGTGGCGCAGGCCGAGGCGGCGGCGGCAGGGCTGCGCGGCGCAGGCGTGACGCGGATCCTCGCCAGCCCGCTGCGGCGGGCGCGGGAGACGGCGGCGCCGGTCGCGGCGACGCTGGGCCTGTCGGTGGAGACGCTCGGCTACGCGGGCGAGTGGCGGCTCGGCGAAGACCTCCCGGCGCTGCTGGCGCGGGTGCGGCGGCTGCGGGTGGAGCTGGAGGCGGAGGGGGACGACGCTCTGCCCCTGATCGTCGGACACGGCATCTTCGCCCGCGTCTTCCTGCTCGACGTCGTCCTCGGCGAGGAGCTGGCGGACGCCCTCGACGGGCCGTTGGCGGCAAAGGCGCTGGAGCGGATCTGGCAGCTGGGCTCGCACAACTGCGGCCTCACTACCTTCGCCCGCGGCGAGAGCCGCTACCCGGGCGGCACGCCGATCCCGGGCTGGACCTGCCTCACCTGGATGGCGCGGCCGTGGGATCCCCCATGAGGGCGCGGGGCTGGTCGTCCGGGGAAAGCTGCCACTGCTCGTTGACCAGGGCCCCGGGCGGCGGCGGCACCGGGCCCTCGATGAGCGGGTCGTCGGTCACGCGCATCCAGGCCTCGAGCCGGGCGCGCAGGTCGAGCAGTTCCTCCTGGCAGGCCGGGTCGCCGGCCAGGTTGCTGCCCTCCCCCGGATCGAGCACCAGGTCGTAGAGCTGCTCGCGGGCGACCGGGCGCTCGCCCCAGCCGGCGGCGACCAGCAGCTCCTTGCTGGCGCTGTCGTCGCAGTTGGCGAGCACCGGGTAGCGGTAGTCGTCGAAGCGGCGGATGTACTTCCAGCGGTCGGTGCGGATCGCCCGCTGGGGCTCGTAGGCGGCGTGGTAGGTGACCTCGGCGTAGATCTGCTCGTGGAGGGCCTCGACCTCGCCCCGCACCAGCGGCATCAGCGAGGCGCCCCGCAGCCAATCGGGCGCTTCGACGCCGGCCAGCTCGCAGAGGGTCGGGAAGACGTCGAGGTGGCTGACCTGGGCGTCGATCACCTTGCCCCCGCCGAAGCCGGGCCCGCGCAGGATCATCATCACCCCGATGCCGCGATCGAAGAGGGTCGCCTTGGCGCCGGGGAAGGCGACCCCGTGGTCGGTGGTGCAAATCACCAGCGTGTCGTCGACGAGGTCGAGGTCATGGAGGGCGTGGAGGACGGCGCCAACGCCCTGGTCGAGCGAGCGGGCACTGGCCTTGAAGGAAGCGATGTCCTTGCGGGTCGCGACCACGTCGGGGAGGTTGGTGGGCGGCAGCGAGTAGAGCGTGTCACGGACCGAGGTGGGGGCGGTGAAGTCGCGGTGGGTCTCGAAGAACCCGACCGACATGAACCAGGGGTCGCTGGGCGCGTCGCGGAGAGCGGCGATCGTCAGCGGGGCGATGTTCTGGGCGTGGTTGGAGTCGACCGGGAGGACCTCGTCGTAACCGATCACGCCGGGGTCGACGGAGATGTGCTGCTCGCCGATCAGGATCGAGCGGTAGCCGGCGCCGCGCAGGGTATGCACCCAGTGGTGACCGTAGTCGTCGAGGCGCCAGCCGCGGTGGGCGAGCCCGAGCATGCCGTTGTTGTGGCAGTACTGCCCGGTCAGCAGGCTGGCGCGGCTGCCCGAGCAGGTCGGGGCGGCGCAAAAGGCCTCGCGGAACAGCACCCCCTGGTCGGCCAGCAGCTGGATGTTCGGGGTCGGGACCTGGAAGCCGTAGGGCTCCACGAAGCGGCCGGTGTCGTGCGAGTGGATGTAGAGGATGTTCGGCGGGCGGCCCAAGATGCGTCGCTCCTCTCGCTGGGGGTACAAAAGCAGGGTAGCCATGCGTCCCGAGCGCTCCTACCTCGTCTGTGCCACCCCTCGCAGCGGCAGCACCCTGGTCTGCCATGCGCTGACCGAAACCGGCGTCGCCGGGTGCCCCGAGGAGTACTTCGAGGCGCTCCGCCACAGCGGCCGGCCGCGCCGGCCGGAGGAGTACTTCCTCGGCGTCGAGGACCAGTCGATCCGCGACCACCTCGGCGAGCGCGGGATCGGCAGCGACCCTCCCCCGCGCTCGCCCCTGTGGAGCCGGGCCGCCTACGACCGCTACCTGGATTGGGCCTTCGAGGCCGGCACCACCGGAAACGGCATCTTCGGCGCGAAGCTGATGTGGGGCTACTTCGGGGACTTCGTCAGCCTCCTGCGCAACATCCCCGCCCACCGCGACACGCCGCTGGCGGAGCTACTGCCGGAGGTCTTCCCGGAGCTGACCTTCGTGCGCGTGGTCCGCGCCAACAAGGTGCGGCAGGCGGTCTCGCTCTGGAAGGCGGTGCAGACGGCGACCTGGCGGGAGGACCAGGCAAGCGCCAAGGCAGCCTCGGTCGAGGACGAGGGCGCCCCGCCCTACCGCGGCTTCATCGAGGAACACCGGCCGCAACTGCGCTTCCACTACCGGGCGATCGACCACCTGCTCGGCCAGGTCCTCGCCGAGGAGGCGAGCTGGGACGCCTTCTTCGAACACTCCTGCATCGAGCCGGTCCTCGTCCTCTACGAGAACTTCGCCGCCGCGTATGAGGCCAGCACCCTCAACCTGCTCGATCGCCTCGGCCTCTCCCCTCCCGACGGCTTCGCCTTCGAGCCGCGCATGAAGCGCCAATCCGACCGCGTCAACGACGACTGGACGAAGCGCTACTGCGACCTGCGACTGGGGACGGACTTCGACCTGGTGCCGGTGGCACCGGGGTAATAGATATATATCTTATTTGTTCTATAATTTGGTCATGAGCGTGGCCCGAAGAGTTACCTGCGGCGAGTTCCTGCGCGGCGCCCGCCTCCGCCACGACCTGGGCCAAGCCGAGCTGGCGAGCAGGGCCGGAATGGATCAGCCGGCCGTCAGCCGTATCGAGCGCGACGTCGTCTCCCCCAGCCTCGAGACGCTCAACCGGTTGATCGAAGCGATGGGCGAGACGATCATGCTCTCGACGATGCGCCTCAGCGATCCGGTGCCAGGTGGGAGCAACCAGACGCTCGGAGAGGTGCTCGCCGATCACCGCGAGCTGACCCCCGAGGAGCGGTTGGCGCAGGCGGCCGAGCTCAGCGAAATCGCGACCGAGCTCGCCGCCGGAGCGGAAACCTGATGGCCCGCGAGGGAACCGAGGGCGGGCCGGCGCCGATGCGGCGACTCGAACCGGTCGCCCTCCTCGACGTGCTCGCCGAGGAGGGAGTCGAGTACATCGTCGTCGGCGGCTACGCCGTCGCGGCGCATGGCTTCCCGCGCGCCACCAAGGACATCGACATCTGCCCCCAGCCCTCCGAGGGAAACCTGAGGCGCCTCGCCGCCGCCCTGGCAAAGCTCGATGGCAAGCCGATCGGGCTCGAGGAGTTCGCGGGGGAGTTCGAGCTCGAGCCGGACCTGAAGGGGCTCAAGCTCGGCGGCAACTGGACGCTGATGACCGAGCATGGGCGCCTCGACGTCATGCAGGACCTCGAGGGTCTCGGCGAGGAGGGTTCCGGGGGCTGGGCCGAGCTGCGGCCGCACGCCGTCAAGCGGAGCTTCCTCGGGCACGAGTGCCTCTTCTGCAGCTACGAGGACCTGCTGAAGATGAAGACGGCCGCGGGTCGCGACCAGGACCAAGTGGACGTGAGGACGCTGAGAGCACAGCGCCACCACCTGACCCCGTAGCGCTAGCTCGGCTTCGCCATTTCCCTGGTCGAGGTGCTGGCCTGCCAGGCCTCGGGGGCGGCGGTCAGCTCGCCGACGATGGCGGGGAGCTCGCCGGAGACGAGGTCGGCGAGGGTGACCTCCTCGAGGACGGAGCGGAGGCTGGCGCGGACGGCGATCCAGACCTCCTGGAGGCGCTGGGCGCTGCCGCGGTACTCGATCGACTCGGGGGGCATCGACTGGACGTTGGCGATCGGGCCCTCGACGGCGCGGACGACGTCGGCGACGCTGACCTCGTCGGCGGGCCGGGCCAGCCAGTATCCGCCCTTGGCGCCGCGGCGGGCGCGGACGATGCCGCTGTGCTTGAGCTCGAGGAGGATGTGCTCGAGGAACTGCAGGGGAATGTCCTGGGCGTCGGCCAGGCGCTCGCCCTTGGTCGGGCCCTCGCCGGCCGCGGCCAGCTCGACGGCGGCACGGACGGCGTAGTCAGCTTTCGCCGAAACGCGCATAGGGTCAGTAAATCAGTCGGCCGGGGCCGCCTGGGCGAGGGCGGCCCGCTGGGCTTCCTCTTGCTCGCGCTCGAGCTCGCGGCGCCTGTTGACGCGGTGCGGGATGTAGAGCATCAGGCCGAGACCGAGCGCGGCGACGCCGGCGGCGATCGGCCAGACGGTCGGGTCGCCCTTCTGGACGGTGACGATGCCGGAGCCGACCATGACGACGCCGAGCGAGGTGCGCAGGAACGCCTGCGGGGCCTTGTCGGAGAGGGCGGCGCCGATCACCACTCCCGGGATCGAGCCGAGCAGGATTTCGCCGGCGAGGGCGAAGTCGACGTTGCCGCCGACCCAGTGGGCGATGCCGGCCGCCCAGAGCAGGATCGCGGCGTGGAAGACGTCGGTCCCGACCACCATCTTCGGGGCCAGCCGGTAGATCGCGATCAGCAGGATCGCGATCACGGTCCCGGAGCCGGCCGAGGTGACGCCGATCACGAACCCGGTGGTGGCGCCGATCACGACCGCGGCGATCTTGTGGCGGCGCTCGACCTCGAAGCGGTCGCGCTCGTCGATCAGCTTGCGGAGGATCAGCGAGCGGGCCAGCTGGACGATCCCGACCATCAGCAGGGTGCCGCCGAGGACCGCGTAGACGAGTTCGTTGAGGCGGTCTTCGCCGACCTGGTCCTGGACGACGGCGATAACCGCGACCCCGCCGACGGCAGCCGGGACGCTGCCCATCGCCATCCACTTGACCAGCTCCATGTTCACCGTCTTCAGGCGCAGGTGCCGCCAGCCGCCGACGGTCTTGGTGACCGCCGCGTAGAAGATGTCGGTGCCGATCGCCGTGGTCGGCGAGATGTGGAAGACCAGGATCAGCAGCGGAGTCATCAGCGAGCCTCCGCCCATGCCGGTCATACCGACGAGTACGCCGATGCCCAATCCGAAGAGGACGATTGCCGGGTCCATGGTGGTTTGAGCCGCGCGGGGTGCTTATCGACTTTCCTGACTGCCTAGATCAGGAGCGCGGTCTGCGGCAGGATACCAGCGATGTCCGTATCGATCCGGGGCCTCGGCCACGCCTACGCCGAGCTGCAAACGATCGACCGGCTCGACCTCGAGGTGCCGGACCGGACCGTGGTCGGGCTCGTCGGTCCTTCCGGCTGCGGCAAGTCGACGCTGCTGGAGTTGATCTGCGGGCTGCTCGAGCCGAGCGCCGGTGCGGTCGAGGTCGGTGGCGCGGCGGGCGCGGCCGAGCGCCTCGGCCAGTGCGCCTTCATGCCGCAGCGCGACCTGCTGCTGCCCTGGTACTCGGCGCTCGACAACGCGGCGCTGGCGCTGCGCAACCGCGGCCAGGGCAAGGGCGAGGCGCGCGAGGAGGCGGGCGAGCTGTTCGAGCGGTTCGGGCTGGCCGGGTTCGAGGGAGCGCGGCCGGGCGCGCTCTCGGGCGGGATGCGCCAGCGGGTCGCCTTCCTGCGCACCCTCGTCGCCGGCAAGCCGGTGCTGGCGCTGGACGAGCCGTTCGCCGCGCTCGACGCGATCACCCGGGCGGAGATGCAGGGCTGGCTGGCGGCGGCGCTGCGGGCCGAGCCGCGCACCGCGGTGCTGGTCACCCACGACGTCGAGGAGGCGCTCTACCTC
>CAMPIP010000132.1 GCA_946886425.1 uncultured Actinomycetes bacterium | reverse complement strand
CGTCGCCGGGATCCGTGGTGCCGGTAGGCGCTCCGCGCTGAGTGTCCGGCGACCCCGTCGCTGTCAGCCAAAACGGCTCCAGCATCGAGGCCACCGTCCAGGTCAAGGAGCGGGTCGCCGAGGGCACCTGCTTCCTCGCCGAGGGCGTCGCCGGCGGCAACGCCAACGCCCTGCTCAACGGCGGCCCGGTCCGCGTCGAGATCGCCAAGGTCGAGCGCTAGATGCTGCCGATCGCCGACACGATGGTCGTCGAAGCGACCTGGATCATGATCGTCAAGTCGATCGTGATCTTCGCGGTCATCTTCGGGATCCTGCCGGTGCTGACCGTCGTCGAGCGGAAGCTGATCGGCCGCTTCCAGCACCGCTACGGCCCCAACCGGGTCGGCCCCTTCGGCCTTCTGCAGCCGCTTGCCGACGTCGGCAAGCTGATCTCCAAGGAGGGGTTCCGGCCGGGGGCGGCGATCCCGGCGCTGTTCATCCTCGGGCCGCTGCTGCCGGTCGTCTCCGGCGTCCTCGCCCTGGCGATCATTCCCTGGGGCAATGTCAAGGACGGCGTCGGCTTCTACGGGATCGATGTCCCGATCGGGGTTCTCTACTTCTTCGCGGTCGGCTCGATCGCCTTCTACGGGCTGGTCCTGGGCGGCTGGTCCTCGGGCTCGAAATACAGCCTCCTGGGAGCGATGCGCTCGGCCGCGCAGCTGATCTCCTACGAGGTCTCGATGGGCCTGGCGCTGCTCGGCGTGATCATGATGACCGGCTCGCTCTCGCTCGTCGACGCGGTCAACGCCCAGGGGGACGTCTGGTTCATCGTCCCCCAGTTCGTCGGCTTCCTGATCTTCATGCTGGCCGGCTTCGCGGAGACCAACCGCACCCCCTTCGACATGCCCGAGGCCGACGCCGAGCTGGTCCAGGGCTTCATGACCGAGTACGGCGGCATGCGCTTCGGCTCCTTCCTGCTGGTCGAATACATGGAGATCCTGGTCGTCTCCGGGATCGCCGCGGCGATGTTCCTGGGCGGCTGGATGGGACCCGGCCCGGGCTGGCTCGACCCGATCTGGATGCTGGCGAAGATGATCGGGCTGGTCCTGGTCTTCATCTGGGTGAGGGCGACGCTGCCGCGGCTGCGATATGACCAGCTGATGTCCCTCGGCTGGAAGGTCCTGCTGCCCCTCGCGACCCTCAACCTGCTCGTCACCGCGGTCCTGGTGGTGGTCCTGTGAGCACCGACGGCAACGGCGCCTTCGACCCGAAGTCGGCCTCCTACCTGGACTCGATCGACGTCGTCCAGGTCCAGCGCGGCCCCGAGCCGGGCGGCGCCCGCGGCGCCTACCGCGCCTTCGGCGAGACCCTGCGCGGCCTGAAGACGACGATGTCCCGGCTGATCGAGGGACCGCTGACGATCCAGTACCCGGAGGAGAAGACGCCGGTCTACCCGCGCTTCCGCGGCCGCCACAAACTCCACAAGTTCGAGGACACCGGCCTCGAGAAATGCGTCGGCTGCTCGCTCTGCGCCGCCGCCTGCCCGGCCGACTGCATCCGCGTCGTCGCGGCAGAGAACATTCCCGGCGAGCGGGTCTCGGCCGGCGAGCGTTTCGCCGCCGTCTACGAGATCAACCTCTCGCGCTGCATCTTCTGCGGCTACTGCGAGATCGCCTGCCCGTTCGACGCGATCACGATGGGCCACGACTACGAGATGGCCGACTACGACCGCGACGACCTGATCTTCACCAAGGAGATGCTGCTCGCCGAGCCGATCGAGCGGACGCCGCTGAAAACGGGGGGCGAGTAGTGGAAGCGGTGCTCTTCTTCGTCTCGGCGATCGGCGCCCTCGGCGGCGCGATCGGCGTGATCGCGATGCGCAACCCCTTCTACAGCGTCCTGGCGCTGATCGTCCACCTGTTCTCGCTGGCCTCGCTGTTCCTGCTGCTGACCGCGGCCTTCATCGCCGCCGCCCAGGTGGTCGTCTACGCCGGCGCGGTGATGGTCCTCTACGTCTTCGTGGTCGCCTACGTGGGCGGCGGCGGCGAGTCGGCCTGGGAGCCGATCCCCGGCCAGCGCATCCTCGCCCCCCTGCTCGGCGTCGCCCTCTTCGTCGAGCTCTCGATCGCCGTCCTCGCCTCGGCCCTCCTCGCCCTCGACACCAAGGGCCCCGACGTCGGCCCCGGCTTCGGCGACCCGGGCGCGATCGGCACGCTCCTCCTGGAGAAGTTCCTTGTCCCCTTCGAGGCCGCCTCGATCCTGCTCCTACTCGCCGCCGTAGGAGCGGTGGTCCTGGCAGGCCGTAAGCGCGAGGGCGAGACGGCGTGAACACCAGCTGGTACATCGTCCTTTCCAGTCTCCTGTTCGCGACTGGAGCCCTCGGCATCCTCATCAGGCGCAGCCCGATGGTGATCCTGCTCTGTCTGGAGCTGATGCTGAACGCGGGCAACCTGGCGCTGGTCGCCTTCAGCCGCATGGTCGGCAACCAGGAGGGGCAGGTCTTCGCCCTCGTGGTGATGGTCGTCGCCGCCTGCGAGGTGGTCGTCGGGCTCGGCCTGATCGTCGCCATCTTCCGCCGCAAGCTGCCCCTCGACGTCGATGACCTGAGGACTCTGCGCGGATGAGCGCCACCGCCTGGGCCTGGCTGGTCCTGCTCTTCCCGCTGCTCGGCTCGATCGCGATCGGGCTCGGCTTCAAAGCCCTGCCGGCGCGCGTCGCCGGCATCGTCGGCACCCTGGCGATCGGGCTCGCCTTCGTCTGCGGGATCGGCGTCCTGCTCACCCTGCTCGGCGAAGACCCGGAGTCCCGCCACCACGCCTCCTCGCTCTGGGACTACGCCAGCGCCGGCGGCCTCGACATCAAGCTCGGCATCTACGTCGACCCGCTCTCGACCTTCATGGTCCTCGTCGTCACCGGCGTCTCGACCCTGATCCACCTCTATTCCTACGGCTACATGCAGTCGGACGAGGGCTACCGGCGCTTCTTCAGCTACCTCAACTTCTTCGTCTTCTCGATGCTGCTGCTGGTTCTCGCCGGCAACTTCGTGCTGCTGATCGTCGGCTGGGCCTTCGTCGGCTTCGCCTCCTACGCGCTGATCAGCTTCTGGTACCGGCGCCGCACGGCGACCCGCGCCGGGATGAAGGCCTTCGTGATCAACGTCGTCGGCGACATCGGGCTCACCCTCGCCGCCTTCCTGATCTTCAAGGAACTGGGGACCTTCGAATACGGCGAGGTCTTCGCGGAGGCAGGCCAGAAGTTCCAGACCAACGAGTGGACGATCGTGGCGATCTGCCTGCTGCTGCTCGTCGGCGCCTTCGCGAAGTCGGCGCAGCTGCCCTTCCACACCTGGCTGCCGGACGCGATGGAGGGACCGACCCCGGTCTCCTCGCTGATCCACGCCGCGACCATGGTCACCGCCGGCGTCTACCTGATCGCCCGCACCCACGAGCTCTTCGTCCTCGCCCCGACCGCCGCCGACATCGCCGCCTTCACCGGCCTCGCGACGCTCCTGATCGCCGGCACGATCGCCCTGGTGATGACCGACCTGAAGCGGGCGATCGCCTACTCGACGATGAGCCAGATCGGCTACATGGTCGTCGGCGTCTCGATCGGCGCCTACAGCGCCGGGATGTTCCACCTGATGACCCACGCCTTCTTCAAGGCGCTCCTCTTCATGGCGGCCGGCTCGATCATCGCCGCGATGGCGAACGAGCAGAACATCGACAAGATGTCCGGCTTCGGCAAGGCGATGCGGTTCACCTCGATCACGATGCTCTGCGGCGGTCTCGCCCTCGCCGCCTTCCCGGGCAGCTCCGGCTTCTTCTCCAAGGACGAGATCCTCGACTACGCCAGCGCCCGCGGCGGGATGTACGAGATCTTCACGATCCTCGGCTACGTCGGCGCGCTGCTGACCGCCGTCTACACCTTCCGGCTGATCTTCCGGGTGCTGCCCGGCAAGCCCTGTCCCGAGGCGCAGGAGCTGATCGACACCGGCCACGTCCACCACGCCGAGCCCTTCAACCCGGCGACCGGCGAAAGGGAGGACACCGCGGTCGGCTTCCCGGGCCCCGAGCACCACATCGCCGAGGGGACCCCGACGATGAAGATCGCGATGGGCGTGCTCGCGTTCCTCGCCATCTTCGGCGGCGTGATCCAGATCCCGGGAGTCGACGAGGTCGTCACCCACTTCCTCGACCCGGTCTTCGAGGACTCGCCGCTGGCGGCGATCCACCCGTCCGTCTCCGACTCCTGGTTCGGGCTGGCGATCGGCGGCCTCATCTCCCTGGCCGGGATCGCGATCGCCTGGTACGCCTACCGGGTCCGCCCGGAGCTGCCCGGCAAGCTCGAAGCGCGCCTGCGTCCCGTCCACACCCTGCTGGTCAACAAGTGGTACTTCGACGAGGCGATCGACTTCCTGGTCGTCCGCCCGGCGCTGGCGATCGGCCGCTTCGCCAACCGCGTCTTCGAGCGCTTCGTCGTCGACGGCATCGTCACCGGCACCCAGGGGACGATCCGCGGCGGCTCCGGCTTCGTCCGCGCCGTCCAGAGCGGCTTCGTCCGCAGCTACGCGCTGCTGCTGCTCGTCGGCTTCGCCGGCCTCGCCCTCTACTTCCTCCTCCAGTCCTCATGATCAACGTCCTCCTCTGGCTCCCGCTCGCCGTCGGCATCGTCGGCCTCTTCCTGCCCAAGCGGGCGACCGGGTGGTGGGCGACGCTCGGCGCCATCGCCACCCTCGCCGTCGCGATCGGGATGGTCGTCAGCTTCGACGCCGACAGCGCCGGCCTCCAGCACACCGTCGACATCGCCTGGATCTCCGGGCTCGGCGTCGACTACAGCCTCGGCATCGACGGCCTCAACCTCTTCCTGGTCCTGCTGACGACGGTGCTCTGGGTCGGCGGCATCGCCTTCGCGGCGATTCGCGAGCAGGAGCGGCCGCAGCTCTTCTTCTTTCTGATGCTGGTCGCGGAGACGGCGACCCTGGGCGCCTTCCTGGCCCAGGACCTGCTGCTCTTCGTCCTCTTCTTCGACCTGATGCTGGTGCCGTTCTACTTCCTGTTCGGCGCCTGGGGGCACGACCGCAGCGGCGAAGGCGGCCTGACCGCGCCCTCGGCGACGCTGAAGATGATCGTCTACACCCTGATCGGCTCGCTGCTGATGCTGGTCGCGGCGATCGCCACGGCGATCATCTCCGCCGACGGCGGCCACCTCACCTTCTCGATCCAGGCGCTGCAGGAGCAGGGCCTGGGCCTGGGCAGCGAACGCTGGATCTTCTGGTTCTTCGCCGCCGCCTTCCTGGTCAAGATGCCGGCCTTCCTGCTGCACGGCTGGATGCCCGATGCCTACCGGGCGGCGCCGCTGCCGGCCCTGGTCGTCTTCTCCGGCGTCCTCGCCAAGGTCGGTGCCTACGGGTTCCTGCGGGTGGTGCTGCCGCTCTTCCCGGAGGCCACGGTCGAATTCCAGGAGGTGATCCTGGTCATCGCCCTGGCCTCGATCCTCTACGGCTCGGTGATGGCCTTCACTCAGACCAACGTGCGGCTGATCGCCGGTTACTCCTCGGTCGCCCAGCTCGGCTTCATCACCGCCGGGATCTTCGCCCTGCGGGCCGACGGGGCCGACGGGGCGATCCTGCAGATGGTCAACCACGGCCTCGTCGTCGCCCCGATCTTCGTGATCGTGGCGCTGCTGGTCGAGC
Source organism: uncultured Actinomycetes bacterium (assembly GCA_946886425.1). Next base: position 871 of record CAMPIP010000132.1, on the reverse strand, counting down.
GGACGGGCAGCGAGGACATCCGCGAGATGGGCGGGCTGGCGATGCGGGCGCCGGTCCTGGCGGCGCTGTTCCTGATCGTCGCCCTGGCGACCCTGGCGATGCCCGGGTCGGCCAACTTCATCGGCGAGTTCTACATCCTCAACGGCCTCTTCCAGGAGAAGGTCGTCTTCGCCGTGATCGCGATGAGCGGCGTGGCGATGGCGGCCTACTACGCGCTGCGCCTCTACCAGACGTCGATGCACAACCGTGAGCCGGACGGGATCGCCTCGCGCGAGATCGGCCTCCGCGACGGCCTCGTCCTGGCGCCGCTGGTCCTCTGCATCGTCGGCCTGGCGCTCTACCCGCAGCTGATCCTGCACCGCACCGACGCCAGCGTCAAGCGGACCGTGTCGACGGTGACCGGCGGGCCCGCGCCGGAGGCCCAGCTGGCCCGGACCGGGGAGGAGGAGCGATGAACTTCGAGGCTCCCCATATCGACTACGCCGGTATCTCGCCGATCATCGCCCTCACGGTCGGGCTCTGCGTGGTCCTGCTCGGCGGCACCTTCAGGTCGCTGCGGCGCACGCCGCCCGCCCTCACCCTGCTGACGCTGGCGGCCACCGCCGGCCTGCTGATCTGGCAGTGGGGCGAGAGCAAGGAACTGGTCGCGAACGCGCTGCGGCTCGACGACCTGGCGATCTCGATCTCGCTGATCGCGATACTCACCGCCGCCTTCGCGGTGCTGCTCTCGCTGCGCGAGCCGGCCGCCGAGGAAGCGGGCTCGGGCGAGTACCACGCGCTGCTGATCGGCTCCGTGCTGGGATTGTTCGTTGCGTTCACCGGCGGGCTGATCGCCTTGGCCGCGCTCGGCGACGGGGGCGAATCCCTCGCC
>CAMPIP010000131.1 GCA_946886425.1 uncultured Actinomycetes bacterium | reverse complement strand
GCCAGCGCCCGCCCGTCGTCGATCGCCACATAGCTCGCCCGCCCACTGTCCCGCAGATAAGCGTGCTCCGGCCCCGACCCCGGGTAGTCGAGCCCGGCCGAGACCGAGTGGGCCTCGAGGATCTGCCCCTCCTCGTCGGCCAGTACCGAGGAGAGCGAGCCGTGCAAGACGCCGGTCACCCCCGCTCCCAGCGAGGCGCCGTGGCGGCCGCTCTCGACGCCCTCGCCGGCGCCCTCGACGCCGATCAGCGCCACCCCGGCGTCCTCGACGAAGGGCGCGAAGATCCCGATCGAGTTGGAGCCGCCGCCGACGCAGGCGATCACCCGGTTGGGCAGGGCGCCCTCGGCCTCGAGCGCCTGGGCGCGCGCCTCCTCGCCGATCACGCGCTGCAGGTCGCGGACCAGGGCGGGATAGGGCGCTGGGCCGACCGCCGAGCCGATCACGTAGTGGGTGTCGGCGACGTTGGCGACCCAGTCGCGGATCGCGGCGCTGACCGCCTCCTTGAGAGTGCGAGCGCCCGCTTCGACTGGCGCCACCTCGGCGCCGAGCAGCCTCATCCGCTCGACGTTGGGCGCCTGGCGGCGCATGTCCTCGCTGCCCATGTAGACGACGCACTCGAGCCCGAGCAGGGCGCAGGCGACGGCGGTGGCGACCCCGTGCTGGCCGGCGCCGGTCTCCGCGATCACCCGCGGCTTGCCCATCCGCTGCGCCAGCAGCGCCTGGCCAAGCGCGTTGTTGATCTTGTGGGCGCCGGTGTGGCAGAGGTCCTCGCGCTTCAGGTAGACGGTCGAGCCGACCCGCTCGGAGAGCCGTTCGGCCAGGTAGAGCGGCGTCGGCCGTCCGATGAAGTCGCGGCGCAGCAGGGTGAGCCGGGCGATGAACGCTTCGTCCTGGCGGGCCTCGGCCCAGGCCGCGTCGAGCTCGTCGAGCGCCGGAATCAGCGTCTCCGGTACATAACGGCCCCCATAGGGGCCAAACCGCTCCTCGATCGCGCTCATCCGGCCGGGGTCGGGGCTGCCGCCTGGGCGGCCTCGAAGAAGGCGGTCATCGCCGCGTGGTCCTTGCGGCCGGGCGCGCTCTCGACGCCGCTGGCGACGTCGACGGCGTAGGGATGGGTAACGGCGATCGCGGCGGCGACGTTGTCGGGCCGCAGGCCGCCGGCCAGCAGGGCCGGCACTTCGGAGCGGTGCCCGCGCAGCAGCTCCCAGTCGAAGCTTTCCCCGGTGCCGCCCCAGAGGCCGCGACCGCGGCGGTCGAAGAGGTGGAAGTCGGTCCGGTAGGCCTCGGCGGCGTGGATGTCGGCGGCGCTGGCGACGTGGACCGCCTTGATCACCTTGGCGCCGGTTCGCCGCGCGACCTCGGTGCAGAAGGAGGCGCCCTCGGCGCCGTTCAGCTGCACCATCGTTAGGCCGCTGTCCTCGACCGCCCGGTCGACTTCGTCCAGGGTCGGGTTGACGAAGACGCCGACGATCTCGCACTTGCGCCGGTAGGCGGCGCAGATCCGCGCCGCGACGCCGGGCTCGACGTGACGAGGGCTGCCGTCGAAGTAGATCAGCCCGATCGCCCAGGCCCCCAGCCGCACCGCCTCGGCGGCGTCGTCGAGGTTGGTGATCCCGCAGAACTTGACGCGCATGCCCCCAGACTACGGGAGGCAGCGCGCCAGCCTATTCGCCGGGAGAAGTTCCTTCGAGGGAGTCCGGACGGTCGCCGAGAGTGACGGTGACGGTCTTCTCTTCGTCGCCGCGGACGACCTTCAGCTCCATCTTGTCGCCCGGCTCGGCTTCGTTGACGACCGCGATCACCTCGTCCATGCCGGCGACCTTCTTGCCGTCGACCTCGGTGATGATGTCGCCGCCGAGGCTGACTTCGACGCCGTCGATCGTCGCCGAGGTGTTGCCGCCTTCGAGGCCGGCCTTCTCGGCGGGGCCGTCCTTGGTGACCGACTGGACGATCACGCCTTTCTCGACCGGGAGGTTGAGGGCCCGGGCCAGCTCGGGGGTGATCGTGCCGCCTTCGATGCCGAGGTAGGCGTGTTCGACTTCGCCCTTGGTTTCGAGCTGGTGGATCTCGGCGCGGATCGTGTCGATCGGGATCGCGAAGCCGATCCCGACGTTGCCGCCGCCCGACCCCCCGGTGGCGATCTGGGAGTTGATCCCGATCACTTCGCCGCGGGCGTTGAGCAGCGGGCCGCCGGAGTTCCCGGGGTTGATCGCCGCGTCGGTCTGGATCACGTTGTCGATCGAGAAGCCGTTGGGGGCCTGGATCTGCCGCTGCAGGGCGGAGACGATGCCGCTGGTGACGGTGCGGTCGAGCCCGAACGGGTTGCCAATCGCGACCACCGGGTCGCCCACTTCCATCTCCGAGGAGCGGCCGAGCTGAAGCGGATGCAGCCGGGCGCTCGGGGCGTCGACCTTGAGCAGGGCGATGTCCGTGGCGGGATCGGCGCCGACCACTTCGGCGTCGTAGGACCTCTCCGAGGCGCCCAGTTTCACCGAGATCTTTTCGGCCCCTTCGACGACGTGGTTGTTGGTGAGGATGTGTCCTTCACCGTCGATCACGAAGCCCGAGCCGGTTGCCTCACCGCCGCCTTCCGCTTCCGGTTCGCCGAAGGGCGAGAACCCGGAAGGTGCCTGCTGCGGCATCTCGGAGGCGATGAAGGCGACGCCGCCGCCGTCGCGCTTGTAGATCTGGTTGACGACGTTCGAGCCTTCATCGCTGGAGTCGCTGACGATCGGCGCCGCCGCCGGCGCCGCGACCGTGGTGGTGGAGTCGCCGCTGGACTCGATCCAGCCGGCGGAGATGGCAATCCAGCCGAACACGGCGACGACGGCCCCACCGAGCAGGGCGGCGCCAAAGGATGAGCGGAAGAAGCCTCGGGTCTTGGTCATGGGTCGATGATCGACCAAGGCGTTGATCGAGCCATAAATGCTCTTGAAAGATTGTCTAAAGAGGCGCGCCCGGCGCCCCGGCCCCTAGAAGAGGTGCTCGCGGGTGCCTTCGTCGGCCCCGGTCAGCTCCCGGGTCTTCGCCTCGGGATCGGTGGCGTTCATCAGGGCGCCGCCGATCAGGACCGCGTCGACGCCGACCCGCTCCAGCTCTTCGAGCTGCTCGCGGCCGGAGATGCCGCTCTCGGCGACGACGGTCTTGCCGGCCGGCACGTCGGGCATCAGCTCGAAGGTGGTGGCGAGAGTGATCTGCTGCTGGTCGAGGTCGCGGTTGTTGATCCCGATCACCTCGGCGCCCGCCTCCAGGGCCCGCTCCAGCTCGCGGGCGTCATGGACCTCGACCAGGCAGTCGAGGTCGAGTGCCCGGGCGCGCTCGTGCAGGTCACGCAGGTCCCGGTCGCCGAGGGCGCGGACGATCAGCAGCACCGCGTCGGCGCCGTTCAGGGCTGCCTCGTAGAGCTGGTAGGGGTCGACGATGAAGTCCTTGCGGATCACCGGCAGGTCGCAGGCGGCGCGGGCCTCGCGCAGGTCGGCCAGCGAGCCGCCGAAGTGGCGCTCGTCGGTGAGGACGGAGAGCGCCGCGGCGCCGCCGCGCTCGTAGGCGCGGACCTGGTCGGCGACCACCGCGTCGGCGGCGATGTCGCCGAGGCTGGGCGAGCGCCGCTTGAACTCGGCGATCAGCGAGAGGCCGGGCCGGGTCAGCGCCTCGTTGAAGGGGCGACCCTCGCCGCGCTCGCCGAGGCGTGCCTCCAGGGCCTCCTGGGGCAGGGCGCCACGGCGTTCCTCCACCCCACGCCTGGCACCGTCGATCAGCTGCTCGATGATTCCCACTTGAACCTCCAGAAGCCTAATGGTCGCGGCCCAGTTCAGCCGCCAAGGGCGGCGGTGGCGGCGATCAACCGCTCGAGGACGTCGCGGGCGGCACCCGAGTCGACCGCCCGCGCGGCCTTCTCGAGACCCTCCGATAGGTCGGCGGCAAGCCCGCCGACGTAGATCGCCGCGGCGGCGTTGAGCAGGACGAGCTCGCGGCGCGGCCCCTGCTGGCCCTCCAGCACCGCCAGCGAGACGGCGGCGTTGTCCTCCGGCGTGCCGCCGGCGACCGCCTCGAGCTCGGCGGCGGCGAAGCCGAACTGGGCGGGCTCGACGAACCACTCGGAGGTGCCGCCGTCGGCGACCTCGATCACCCGCGTCCGCGAGGAGATCGCCAGCTCGTCGACGCCGTCCTCGGCGGCGACGACCAGGGCCCGCACGGCGCCGAGGCCGACCAGCGCCTCGGCGATCGTCTCCTGGTAGTGGCGGTCTGCGACCCCGAGCAGCTGCCGGTTGGCGCCGGCCGGGTTGGTCAGCGGGCCGAGGAAGTTGAAGATCGTCCGCACCCCGAGCGCCTTGCGAACCGGGATGACGTGGGCCATCGCCGCGTGGTGGCGGGGCGCGAACATGAACCCGAAGCCGACCTCGTCGATGCAGCGGCCGACCTGGTCGGCGTCGAGCTCGATGTTGACCCCGAGCGCTTCCAGCAGCTCGGCGGAGCCGCACTTGCTGCTGTTCGAGCGGTTGCCGTGCTTGGCGATCGCGCAGCCGGCGCCGGCGGCGACCAGGGCCGCGGTGGTCGAGACGTTGAAGGTCGAGGGACCACCGCCGGTGCCGGCGGTGTCGACCAGGTCGGTGCGGCTGGTCGAGACCGGGGTCGCCAGCGAGCGCATCGTCCGCGCCAGCCCGACCAGCTCCGGGACCGTCTCGCCCTTGGCCCGCAGGGAGATCAGGAAGGCGCCGGTCTGGACCGGGTCGGCGCGCCCCTCCATGATCTCGGCGAGGACCGCGGCGGCGTGGTCGGCGGTCAGGTGGTCGCCGGCGCAGACGGCGTCGATCGCGCGGCTGACGATGTCGTTCGGCACTAGCCCTCCCCTCCCAGGAAGTTGGCGAGCAGGTGCTTGCCCTGCGGGGTCAGCACCGACTCGGGATGGAACTGGACGCCCTCGGCCGGCAGCTCGCGGTGGCGAGCCGCCATCACCACGTCGCCGAGGGAGGCGCTCAGCTCCAGCTCCTCGGGCAGAGCCGGGTCGGCGACCAGCGAGTGGTAGCGGCCGGCCACCATCGGTGTCGGCAGGCCGGCGAAGATCGTCCTGCCGTCGTGCTCGATCTCGGCGTCCTTGCCGTGGATCGGCTCGCCCTGGACGACCCTGCCGCCGAAGGCCTCGACCATCGCCTGATGGCCGAGGCAGACGCCCAGCACCGGCGTCCCCGCCTCGGCGAAGGCGCGGATCGCGGCGCCGGAGATGCCGGCCTCGGCCGGCGTGCAGGGGCCCGGCGAGACGACCAGCCGGTCGGGGCCGCGCTCGAGCAGCTCCCCCACCTCGGCCTTGTCGTTGCGGACCACCTCGACCTCGGCACCGAGCTCGCCCAGGTACTGGACGAGGTTGTAGGTGAATGAGTCGTAGTTGTCGATCACCAGCACCCGCATCGCGACCCCCTCAGGCCCAGTCCGGCTGCGCGCAGGCGACCTCGACGGCGCGGAAGACGGCGCGGGCCTTGTTGACCGACTCGACGTACTCGTAGCTCGGCTTGGCGTCGGCGACGGTGCCGCCGCCGGCCTGGACGTGCAGCTGCCCGTCCTTGCAGACGACGGTGCGGATGTGGATCGCGGTGTCGAGGTCGCCGTCCCAGGCCAGGTAGCCGACGGCGCCGCCGTAGGAGCAGCGCTTGACCTTCTCGAGCTCGTCGATGATCTGCATCGCCCGCACCTTCGGGGCCCCCGAGAGCGTCCCGGCCGGGAGCGCCGAGCGCAGCACGTCCATCGCGGTGACGTCGTCGCGGAGGGTGCCGGAGACCTGGCTGACGATGTGGAGCACGTGCGAGTAGGTCTCGACCACCATCAGCTCGTCGACGTTGACGCTGCCGTACTCGCAGACGCGGCCGAGGTCGTTGCGGCCGAGGTCGACCAGCATCACGTGCTCGGCCCGCTCCTTGGGATCGCGGACCAGCTTCTCGGCGAGGCGGCGGTCCTCGTCCTCGCTGCCGCCGCGCGGGTAGGTGCCGGCGATCGGCCGCGCCTCGACGCGCCGCCCGCTGACCTTGACGAGCGGCTCCGGCGAGGCGCCGGCGATCTGGAAGTCGCCGAACTCGAGGAAGTACATGTAGGGCGAGGGGTTGACGCTGCGCAGGCCGCGGTAGACGGAGAAAGCCTCGACCGGGGCCGGGGCCGAGAAGCGCTGCGAGGGGACGACCTGGAAGGCGTCGCCGGCGTGGACGTACTCGACGATCCGCGCCACCGCCGCTTCGAACTCCTCGCGCTCCATGTTGGAGACGAAGTGCGGCGCCTCGACGACGCCGGCGCCCTCGGCGGCCGGGACCGGGCCGCGCAGCCGCTCGCGCATCGTCGCGATTGTCGCCGCCGCCCGCTCGTAGGCGGCGTCGATGCCGCCCTCGTCATCGGCGAAGGCGCAGGCCAGCAGGGTCAGCTCATGGCGCTGGTGGTCGAAGACGACCAGGGCGTCGGTGACCATCAGGGCCAGGTCGGGAAGGCCCAGCGGGTCCGGGTTCGGCTCGCCGAGCGGCTCGACGGTGCGGACCCGGTCGTAGCCGAAGAAGCCGACGGCGC
>CAMPIP010000130.1 GCA_946886425.1 uncultured Actinomycetes bacterium | reverse complement strand
GACGCCTCGCCGTTCAACCAGGTGATCCCGCCGAACCCCCGCCTGGTCCCGAATTCCAGCGCGATCGTCGAGACCATGACCAGCTGGGGCCAGCCCGCTGACCTGCGGGCCGGCACCGCAGACAGCTCCTCCGACTGGGACCACCCGATCTACTTCTCCCAGCCCAGCGACCCGGTCTTCACGGTGCACTGCACCGAGAGCTGGGGCAGGTGCGAGATCGAGGGCGAGAGGATCCGCATCCCCCAGGCCGCGCGAGCGGCGGGCGGCGGCGATGCGCACATGACCGTGATCGACCAGTCCACCGGCTGGGAGTACGACCTCTACAAGTACTGCTACGAGGGCTGCTCCAGCTCCAGCCTTCGCACCCTGCCCGGCGGCGGCGGGCAGGTCAACATCCGCTGGGGAGGAAAAACCGCGCTGGATGGCGACGGCCTCGGCTCGGATGCCACCGCTGCCCTGTTCGGCCTGGCGGCCGGCGTGATCCGGCCCGAGGAGTTGCTGCGCGGCCGCATCGACCACGCCCTCTTCATGGTCGTCCGCTGCGACTCCGGCAAGGCTGTCTGGCCCGCCGCTGGGCTCGGGGCGGCCTGCGCGGGCGACGGCTCCAACGCCCCCTCGGAGGGAACCCGGTTCCAGCTCGACATGTCCGTCAGCGAGATCGAACGGCTGGCGGTCCCCGTCTGGAAGAAGACGATCCTGCGGGCGATGTCCGAATACGGCATGTACGTGGGAGACACCAGCGGCAGCACCCCCTGGAACCTCCAGTTCGCGTCCGGCTCCACCTACACCAGCTTCGGCGCCGAGGACCAGCTCGTTCGCGCCGCCAAGGCGCTGGGGGTCCGCGCCTCCTCGGACGGCAGGTACTACTTCGACATCGCCAGCGGGGTCGACTGGAAGTCCCGCCTGCGGGTGGTCGATCCCTGCGTCGCCCGCAACAGCTGCTAGGAGGGATTGGCGAAACCCCCGCACGCGTCCGGCGGCGGCGGACGCGGCGCGGTTCGGCGTCCTCGGCCGGCCAAATAGCTCCTAGAGCGTCTCGCTGGTTCTAGTCGCGATGGCGGCGCAGGAAGGTGACCGCGCGCCGCAGCGGCGCCGCGGTCTTGAGCGGGAAGAGGCGGTCGCCTTCATAGCAGCCGACCCGCGGCCAGGCCAGCGGCTGGGGCCGGTGCGGCCAGCGGGAGAGGGTGCCCCCGGCGCGGTAGCCGGCCGCGGCGGCGGCGTCGGCGACGCGCTGGTCCCAGAGGCCGTACGGGTAGGCGATCGCCGTGCAGGGTCGCGCCAGCCGCACCTCGAGCTCGTCGCGCGAGGCGGTCAGCTCCTCGCGCAGGGCGGCGTCGTCGAGCTCGGGGAGGCGCGGGTGGCTGACCGTGTGCGAGCCAACCTCCCAGCCGGCCCCGGCGAGCTCGGAGAGGTCGTCCCAGTCCATGCAGAGAAGCTCCTCGCGATCCGGGCCGTCGCTCCACTCCTCGATCCCGGGCCAGCGCATCGGCGCATCGGTGCCGACGAAGGAGGTGGGGGCGAAGACCGTGCCGGGAACGCCGTGGCGGGCCAGGATCGGCGCCGCCAGGCGCGTTGACCGGTAGGCGTCGTCGAAGCTGACGACCACCGTCCTGGCGGCTGGTGGGGCGGTGATCGCCTCGCTGAGGGTGGCGCCGACGTAGCCGCGGGAAACGATCCGGGCGACGTCCTGGTCGAGGCGATCGGGCGTGACGGCGAGGCTGCTCCGCCAGCTCTCGCTTATCGCGTGGTAACAGAGGACGAGTACGTCGGGACCGGGCATCTTGGCGCCCGAGGGCGCGCTGACGCTCCCGTCGGGGCGGCTATCCTACCCGCGTGCCGGGTCGCGGACCAAGCTCACTCGCGGCCGACCGGCTGCCGGATGCCCCCGCCGCGGGCGAGCAGTGGACGCGGCTGGCACTGGCCGGAGGCAACGTCTTCTCGACCTGGGAGTGGACTCGCGCTTGGCTCGACCACCTGGGCGGCGAGGAGGACTTCGCGCCGCTCGCCGTGAGCCGGGATGACGGCGAGCTGGTCGCGATCCTGCCGCTCTCGGTGGCCAGGAAGGGGCCGCTGCGGGTCGCCCGGATCGCCGGCCACGGCCCCGCCGACCAGCTCGGCCCGGTCTGCGCGCCCGCCGACCGGGCCGAGGTCGCGGCCGTGTTCGCCGCCGCCGCGACGGAGCTGGCGCCAGTCTTCCTGGCCGAGCGGCTGGAGCGGGGAGAGGGTTGGGGATCGTCCCTGGGCGGCCGTCTGCTGCAGAGCGAGCCGAGCCCGACCCTCGACCTGCGCGGCCGCGATTGGGAGGGCTACCTGGCCGATCGCAGCTCCAACTTCAGGTCCCAGGTGCGACGCGCCGAGCGCAAGCTGATTCGCGAGCACGGGCTCTCCTACCGGCTCGCCGACGCGGCGACCTTCGAGGCTGACTTCGAGACCCTGCTGCGCCTGCACCGCGCTCGCTGGGCGGACGACTCGGACTCCTTCGACGGACCCGTGGAGGCCTTCCACCGCGAGTTCGCGGCGGTGGCCCTGGCCAAGGGCTGGCTGCGCCTCTGGGTCGCCAGTGCCGACGGTCGCGACGTGGCCGCCTGGTACGGCCTGCGTTTCGGCGGCGCCGAAAGCTTCTACCAGGCGGGTCGCGACCCGGCCTGGGAGCGCAGCAAGGTCGGCTTCGTGCTGCTCGCCCAGACGATCCGGGCGGCCTTCGAGGACGGCCTCGAGGAATATCGCTTCCTGCGCGGCGGTGAGACCTACAAGTCGCGCTTCACGGACGCGGGGACGGCGGTCGAGACGGTCGTCGCCAGCCGCGGCCCCCTGGGCGGGGTGACCGCGGCGCTGGCCGAGCGGGCCGTCGGCAGCGACCGCGGCCGCCGCCTCCTGGCACGGCTGGCCGGCTGATCACCAACCGGCCTCGCGCAGCAGCGCGAGCGGCTGGCGGACGTTGGCCGCGATCCAGTCCGGCCGATCGCGCCGTCCCCAGAGCGGCAGCAGCTCGCGGCTGGCGCGGTCTAGCCAGTAGGCGGCGGCGAACCCCTCCAGGGTGGCCTGGTCGCCCGGCACGCCGGTCTGCCGGCAGTAGTCCTGGACCAGCGCCTCGGCGCCCCCGGCCTGGGCGAGCGGCCAGAGCAGCGCGGTGAAGCGGACCCCGGGGGTCGGTTGCGTGACCCGTCCTTGCGAGAGGGCGAGGAAGTCGAAGAGGTCGATCATCGGCAGCGCCTCGCGCGAGCACCACTCCCAGTCGACGACCCCGACCAGGTCGCCGTTCCGCTCGAGCAGGTTCTCGTGCCAGAAGTCGCCGTGACCGATACCCCCGCGAAGGGCACCGACGCGGGACTCGACCTCGGCGGCGACCCGGCGGACCGCGGCGCGCTCGCCGCCGTCGTCGAGGACACCGAGCATGCGCTCGACCTGAAGCTCCGGCGAGGGCCCCGTGAGGGCCGGCGCCGCCGGCGTCGCGACGCCGCGCAGGGCCACCAGGAAGCCGAGCACCTGCTCTTCGAACCCGTGGGTCAGCTGCCGCGGCGGACCGCCGGGCAGGGCCGGCTCCAGCGAGAACTCGGTGGGGCCGCTGCGGCCGCGGGCACGGGGCAGCGCGAAGCGGTCGAGGAGGCGACGGTCGTCGCTGGCGGCGGCGATCGCCAGCAGGCAGTCGGCCGAATCGGCCAGCGGCTGGGCGGTCGGGTCGGCGGCGAGCCTGAGGATCAGGTCCTCGCCGCCGGCGCTCCTCGCCTCGACGAGGACCTTGCCGCTCTCGAGGACCGCGGCGCGCCGGCGCCGCAGCTCGGTGCCGGCCTGGCGCCCGGCGGCGGCGAGGGCATCGGCGACGATGCTCGGCGCCGATTCGCCGCGGCTGGCGGTGAGGGCCCAGCCGAGCGGTGGGCGGCTTGGCGGCGCCCAGCCGCGGCGGCCGATCCCGTAGCGGCGAGAGCGATCGCCGGTGGCGCTCCAGGCAACCTCGAAGCCGCGCTCCCGGAGCAGCGCGGCGGCGCGGCGAGCGGTGATCGCGGCGCGGGCGGCCACCGCCGGCGAACCCAGCAGTTGCAGCGCCCGCAGCGGTCGGGGCACCCCGGTCGGCGGAGGCCCGGGCGGGCCGCCGCCGATCGCCACCGCGACCAGATCGGCCCCGGCCGGCTCGACGGCGGCCAGCAACCGCTCAGGACCAGCTCCCGCGGGGACTTCGGCGACGACCGCGTCGGCCCGGGCGTCGTCCGCGGCAGCCAGCCCGCACGCTTCCAGGTAGACGTCCAGGGTCGGGTCGCCGCGCCCGATCACGGCCTCGGTGCGGGTCGGCAGCGAGTCGAGTATCCAGGCATGGCGGTGAAGGGGGCTGTCGACGCCCGGCGCGGCGGCCTTCATGTCCGCGTCAGCAGGGCCGCCACCTTGCCTGCCTCCTCGTCGAGCGAGTAGACGTCGAGGCGCTGCAGGCCGGCGGCCACGAGGCGCTCGCGCAGCTCGGCGGAAGATCTGATCCGGACGAGCGCGTCGACCGCGGCGTCGCGGTCGGCGGGAGGGATCAGCAGGGCGGCGTCGGCGGCGATCTCGGGGACGCCACCGACCGCCGTGGCGACCACCGGCAGGCAGGCCGCGTAGGACTCGAAGAGAACCTGGGGGACACCCTCGGTGAAGGAGAGGTGGAGGAACGCGTGGCTGCTTCGGTACAGCTCGCGGAGACCGGCGTCGAGGGCGAGGAAGCCGCGCAGCTCGACCTGGTCCTCGAGGCCACGCTCGGCCACCCGGGCCGCCAGCGCCGCCGACATCGATCCCTCGCCGCAGACGACGAGCCGCCAGCGCGGGTCGAGCTCGCGCAGGCGCTCGATCACGTCGACCAGCAGCAGCGGGTTCTTCTCGGGCTCGACGCGGCCGACGCTGAGCACGGTCAGCTCGCCCTCGTAAGAGCGCCGCCGCGCCTCCTCAGGGCTCACCACCTGCTCCTCGTCGACCAGGGGAATGACGATCTCGACCAGCTCGCCGCCGCTGTACTTGCGGGCCAGCTCGGGGCCGACGACGACGGTCGGGAAGCGCCTGCCCAGCAGTCGCCAGGCGGCCTCCAGGGCGGCCGTGGCGAGCTTGATCCCGCGCCGGCCCGGGTGGCGGCTGCGCATATGGGCCGGCATGTCCTGGCGGGTGCCGAGGACCACCCGCCGTCCGCGCAGGGCGCCCAGCAGCGCGAAGGCGATCGCGAGCGGGTGGGGGCCGAGCAGCCAGACCGCATCGACGTCCCCCAGCAGGGCCCAGCAGCGGCGCAGCGACCGGGCCATCGCCGCGCTCGCCGCCAGCGGCTGCGTCAGCGACTCGTAGTGGGCGAGGGGGGTGAAGCCGACCTCCTCGGGGACGGCGTAGGGCAGGCGGCCCGGCTGGGGGTCGAGCCGGCCGACCAGCGTCAGCCCCTCGACGTAGCGCCTCAGGTGGACCATGAAAAGCAGGAAGGACTCGTTCGAGGAGGTGCCGTCGGCGTCCCGCCTGTACTCGAGGTCGCTGTAGACGGCCACCTTCATGCAGCGGCATCCTAGTCTGAGCCCGGGCGTCTCCCGCGGACTAGATTCCCGCCCGTGGCCACGCCCGAGATCCCGACCGAGGAGCAGGCAGCGACCAGGCGCCCGGCCATGGCCCATTCCGCCTTCTGGACCTTCGGCACCAACGTCGGCGTCGCCGCCCTCTCCTTCGTCAGCGTCCTGATCACCGCCCGCGCCCTCGGCGTCGCCGGGCGCGGCGAGGTGGCGCTGCTGACGACGATCGCCTTTCTAGGCGCGCAGCTGGCCAGCTTCGGCGTCCAGCAGGCCAACGCCAATCTGGCCGCGCGGCACCCGCACCGGGTGCCCTCGCTGGCCGGGACCTCGCTCGCGATCGCCCTGGTCGCCGGCCTGCTCACCACCGCGGCGATCGGCCTCGCCGCCCTCGCCTTCCCGGCTTTGCTCGGCGGCACCACGGCGCTCCTCTTCGCGCTGGCGCTGGCCGCGGTTCCGATGCTGATCCTGCAGGTCTACCTGCAGTCCCTCGTCGTCGCCCAGTACGGCTTTCTGATCTCCAACCTCGGCTGGCTGCTGACTCCCCTCACCAACGTCGTCGTCAACGGTGTCCTGGCGCTGACCGGGACCCTGACCGTCGGCCTGGCGCTCGCCTCCTGGATCTTCGGCCAGTTCCTCAACACGGTCCTGCTCGCCTGGGAGATCTCGCGCTCGCATGGCGGCTTCGCGCGCCCTCGGCGCGGCGTCGCCCGCGAGGTGCTCTCCTTCGGGGCCAAGGCGCACCTCGGCCGGGTGATGCTGGTCGGCAACTACCGCGTCGACCAATGGATCCTCGGGATCATCTCCGGGCCCAGCCAGGTCGGCCTCTACAGCGTCGCCGTCGCCTGGTCGGAGGCCCTCTTCTTCCTCCCGACCGCGGTGGCGACCGTGCAACGACCCGACCTCGCCCGCGACAGCCACGCCGGCGCCGGCCCGCGGGCGCTGATGGCCTTCCGCGTCACCCTCGCGCTGACCACGGTCTTCGCGATCGCGCTGATCGTGCTGGCGCCGGTGCTCTGCGTGACGATCTTCGGCGACGAGTTCGGCGGCTCGGTCGAGATGCTCCGCCTCCTCGCCC
>CAMPIP010000129.1 GCA_946886425.1 uncultured Actinomycetes bacterium | reverse complement strand
CCCGGCGGCCACGGCCTCGGCAAGCGCGGGCTCGGTCGCCGGCGCTTCGGTAGTCGCGGCCGGGTCAGGCCGCTCCAACCGCACCTCGCCTGCCGGCTTGTCCTCGCGCAGCCCCTTGAAGGAGCCGTGGCGGACCATGCCCTCGGCGGTCATCTCCCGGAACTCGACCTCGGCGACCAGCTCCGGCTCGACGAAGTTGGCGTTGCGGGGACCGCGGCGGCCGGCGAAGGGGTTCGACTTGCGGGCCAGCGGCCGCAGCCGCTCCAGCAGCTCGTCGAGGTCGCGCTCCGAGAAGCCGGTGCAGACTTTGCCGGCGTACCGCAGCCCGCACTCCTCGTCGAAGGCGCCGAGCAGGAGCGCGCCGACGCGGTCGCGGCGGCGGCCTTCCCCCGGGACCCAGCCCCCGATCGCGAACTCCTGGCGGCCGACGGTCTTCACCTTCAGCCAGGCGCCGCCGCGTTTGCCGGGCGCGTAGCGGCTGTCGAGGCGCTTGAGGACGATCCCCTCCAGCCGCCGCTCGGCGCTCGCCGCCAGCAGCTCCTTCGCGTGCCCGACCGAGTAGCTCGGCGTCTGCCAGCTCTCCCCCTCCAGGCCGAGCCCCTCGAGCAGCTCGCGGCGGCGCGCGTAGGGCTGCTCCATCAGGTTCTCGCCGTCGAGGTAGAGGAGATCGAAGAGGACGTAGGTGACGGGATGGGATTTCATCCGCCGCCGCACGACGCTCGCGTCGGTTTGGTGGATTCGCTGCTGCAACCGCTCGAAGCTCGGCCGCCCCTCCGCGTCGAAGGCGACCAGCTCGCCGTCGAGGACGGCGTCGCGGGAGCCGAGCTGTCGGCCCAGCCGCCGCACCTCCGGGTACTGGGAGGTGACGACGTTGAGGTTGCGGGTCTGCAGCTCCAGCCGCCCCGGCTGACAGTAGGCGATCGCCCGCACCCCGTCCCACTTCACCTCGGCCGCCCAGCCCTCGTCCCTGGCCGGCAGCGGTGCCAGCTTGGCCAGCATCGGCACCACCTGCTCGGGGAACGGGTCGCGCTGCCGCTCCGGTGGGTCGATCCGGTGGATCATCCAGTCCTTCTCGTCCTTGCCGGCGCGGAACAGCGCGTAGCGGCCCCGCAGCCGCTCGCCCTCGAAGCGGACCATCACTTTCCGCGGCTCCCACTTCTCCAGCTCGTAGGTGCCGCTGTCCCAGACCTTCATCGTCCCCGCCCCGTACTCGCCCTTCGGAATCTCGCCCTCGAACTCGAGGTACTCCAGCGGGTGGTCCTCGGTGTGGACCGCCTTGCGGTTCTCGCTCGGGTCCTCGGGGATGCCGTTCGGGACCGCCCAGGAGGCGGCGACCCCGTCGTGCTCCAGCCGCAGGTCCCAGTGCAGGCGGCGGGCGCTGTGCTCCTGGACCACGAAGCGCGGCGCCCCGCCCTTGCCGCGCCGCCGTCTCGGGGCCGGCTCCGGAGTCGCCTTGAAGTCGCGCTTGCGCTCGTACTCGCCGAGCTCCTCGCGCTCGCCGCTTTGCTGCCGCTTCTTCGACCGCGCCGCCATCAGAATCCACACACAGTGTGATCGCCGTGCTCGCCGACACCCACATGCCGAAGGGCACGCGTCGCCTCCCCGGGCGCTGCGTCGAGCTGATCGGCGCCGCCGAGGCGACGATCCACGCCGGCGACTTCTCCGCCGCCTCGGTCCTCGACGAGCTGCGCGAGCTCTGCCCCGCGGTCCACGCCGTGCACGGCAACGTCGACGAGCCGGCGCTCCAGGACGCGCTGCCCGAAGAGCTCGAGATCCGGCTCGGCAACCGCACCCTCGCTCTCGTCCACGACGCCGGCCCCGCCAAGGGCCGCCTGACCCGGCTGCGCCTCCGCTTCCCGGGCGCCGACGCGGTCGTCTTCGGCCACAGCCACCTCCCGCTCCGCGAAGAGGAGGGCGGCTTTCAGATCTTCAATCCCGGCAGCCCGACCGAGCGGCGGCGGGCGCCGCGGGCCTCGATGGGGCTGCTCAACTACGCGAGCGGGAAGCTGGTTTTCGAGCACGTCTGGCTTTAGCTTTCGGCGGCCGCCGCTGCGCCGCCGGGACCTCTTCGCTCGCCACCGCACCGCTCAGGGTCTTGATCTGGCCGGCGAGGAATTTCGCCATCCGCTCCTCCTCGCGGCGGATCCCCCGCGCCAGCTTCGCCGTCTCGGTATCGCCGACCTTTTCGGCGAGGGACTCGATCGCCAGGTAGGTGGCTATCTCCTCATGCTCGTTCCAGTACTCGGTCTTGGCGTTCTTCAGCATCTTCTCCTGCTCGCCGCTGCCGCGGACCATGTGCAGCGGGCCCTTCGCCGCCGCTTTCACCTTGCCGGCGAAGTTCTGGGTCAGCTGCCCGCCGCCGCCAAGCTTCTTGATCCGCCGCTCCAGGGTCTTGCCGTGCGCCTTGGTCTCTTTGAGGTGGGCTTTCAGCCGTTTCTTGTACGGCGGCCTGGTGGTCATCGCGATATGCGCCTCCAGCGAGACCTCGAGTTCCTTCTCCTTGCCGTAGGCCTCACTCAGGTACTGGATCAGCTTCGCGTCGCGCTCGTTCAAGTCCGCCATCCTGCCTCCCCTCGCTCGTTCTGCACGTCTCCACGTCGGGTTGGCCGTACCCCGCCCGGCGGACCGCGAAACGACCGCGCCCCGTTTCGCGAACGGTCCGGCGGGTACGAAACCGACGCCCATCGCAAACGACGAGAAGGGGGAAGGCAGATGGCCGAGCTGACGACGTTGGAGGAGAAGCTGGCCGAGGTGCTGGGCCTGGCCCAGGCGGCACAGGGAGCGACGGAGAAAGTCGAGGGCCTCGTCGAAGACGAAAGCATCGTCGCGACGCTGCGGCAGATGCGCGAGGAGGCCGAGGAGACCGAGCGCCGCTGCACCGAGTTGGCCGACAGCCGCGACGGCAAGAAGACGGCGATCCTCGAAAAAGCGCAGGAAACGAAAAGCGAGGCGACGGAGATGATGTCGACCTACCTGGGGGGCGACTCCGACGGCCTCGACGGCTTCGAGTTCCTGACCATGGCGGAGGCCGGCGAGGTCGGGCACTGGGCGGTGCTGGGCAAGCTCAACGAGCAGGCCGGCGAGGAACAGATCTCCGAGCTGGTCGAGTGGGCGCTGCCGATCCAGGAACGGCACTTCAGCGAGGCCAAGGACGGGTCGCTGCGGCTGGCCGGGGAGAAAGACCCCTACGAGGAGTCCTAGCCGGACCCCCGGGGCCGATGGGACGGAGCGATGCGCAGTGGGCGCCTCGGGCGGCGGGCCGCGATCGCGGCTCTCGCCGCCCTCCTCCTCGCCGCGAGCGGCTGCGGCGACCTCAGCCGCGATGAGCTGAACCGCGGCGTCGAATCCCTCGGCGCCTTGGCCGCGCAGGGCGAACTCGTCGCCAGCGGCGTCGCCCGCGACGCGACCAAGTCGACCTACGTGCGGGTGATGGCGGAGACGCTCGGCGGCCAGGCCGAGCACGAGGCCGAAAAGCTCGCCGACGCCGAGCCCTCGGCGGAGGTCCGCGAGGAGCGCGACGCCGCCGTGCGGATCGCCGGCGAGCTCGGCGAGCTGTTCTCGCAGCTGCGGACCTTTCCCGGCGACGAGCACCACGGCGCCCTCGTCGAGAAGCACATGGGCGAAGTCAAAGAACAGGCCGACGCGGTGGTCGCCCGGCTCACCGGGGAAGCGCCGTGAGGACGATCTTCAAAATCGCCCTCGGGATCATCGCCGCGATCGGGGGATTCCTCGACATCGGCGACCTGGTCTTCAACACCCAGGCCGGGGCGCTCTACCGCTACGACCTGCTCTGGGCGGTGGTGCTGGGGACGATCGGCATCGCCGTCTACGCGGAGATGTCGGGACGGGTGGCGGCGGTCAGCAACCGGCCCGTCTTCGACGCGATCCGGATGCGGATGGGCTTCGGGCTCGGGCTGGTCGCGCTGATCGCCAGCACCTTCGTCAACCTGCTGACCGTGGCCGCCGAGCTGGGCGGCTTGGCGATCATCCTGCAGCTGCTCTTCGACGCGCCCTTCAGCCTCTTCGTCGTCATCGCCCTGCTCTCCCTGGTCGTGATCGTGGCGCTGCTGCCGTTCGGCGGCATCGAGCGGCTGTTCGGCTACGGCGGCCTGCTGATGCTGGTCTTCGTCGCCACCGCGATCGACCAGAGCCCCGACTGGGGCGAGGTCGCCCAGGGCTTCGTCCCCTCCTTCGCCGACTCGACGCTCTACCTCTACTTCGTGGTCGGCGTCTTCGCGGCGGCGCTGATGCCCTACGAGGTTCACTTCTACTCGTCGGGGGCGATCGAGGAGGGCTGGACCGAGAAGAGCCTCAAAGAGAACCGGCTCAACGCCGTGATCGGCTACGGGCTCGGCGGCATCCTCGCCTGCGCCCTGGTCGTCGTCTCCGGCTTCCTCTTCCACCCGGTCGGGGTGCAGCCGAACGACCTCGGCACCGTGGCGCTGCCGGTCCAGGGGGCCTTCGGCGAGACCGGGCTGCTGCTCGCCCTGGCCGGGATCCTCTTCTGCGTCGGCGGGGCCGCGATCGACTCCAGCTTCTCGGCCTCCTACAACCTCGCCCAGTTCCTCGGCTGGGAGTGGGGCCGCTACCGCGGTCCCAAGAAAGCGCCGCGCTTCACCTTCTCCTGGCTGGTCTTCCTGTTCCTGGCGATGCTGATCGTGTTGAGCGGGATCAACCCGGTCGAGATCACCGAGTACAGCGTCGTCTTCTCGGTGGTGGCGCTGCCGCTCACCTACCTGCCGATCCTGCTGATCGCCGGCGACCGCTCGTTCATGGGAGAGCACGCCAACGGGCGGATCTCGGCGACCCTGGGCTGGGTCTACTTCGGCGTGATCGTCCTCCTCGCGATCGCCGCGATCCCGCTGCTGATGATGACCAACGGGGGCGGCGGATGAATCCCGGCGAGCCGCTCTTCGTCGCCCACCGCCTGCTCGACGAGCAGATCCTCGACTGCGATGGGCGCCGCTGCGGGCGCGTCGACGACCTCGAGCTGCGCGGCAGCCCACCGCGGGTGAGCGCGCTCCTGGTCGGCGAGGCCCTCTACCCGCGGCGCCTTCCCGGCCGCCGGCTGCGGCGGCTGGCGCGGCGCCTGGCGGGACCGGAGACCTGGGGCCAGAACGCGCTGCGCGTGCCCTGGGAGGAGGTCGCCGAGATCGGCGCCGCGATCCATCTGCGCGGCAAGGCCGAGGACCTGGGCCTCGGCCACGGCGACGACCCGGACCGCTGGCTGGTCAGGAGCCTGCCGTGGAACTGAGCGACGGACGCGGTGCCTTCAGCTCGCTGGTCGGATGTCCGGTGGTCGACCAGAGCGGCCGCTCGCTGGGACGGGTCTTCGAGGCGCGCGCCCGCCGCGACCGCGACGGCGGCGTCGTCATCGAGGAGCTGCTGGTCGGCCGGCGGGCACTCTGGCAGCGCCTCCGCGGCCCGGGCCCGGACGCCCACGGGATCCCGTGGGACGCGGTTGCCGAGATCGACGAGCGCCGCATCGTGGTGAGGGCCTGAGCGTGCCCGAGCCCTCCCCCAACCGGTCCTATTTCCACTCCTGCGCCGCCGACGCCGATCCCGAGCAGCTGCTCGATCCCGCCAAGCAGTTCACCGAGCCCTGGGGCTCCCACGACCACGGCCCTTGCGACAAGTGCGGGGGGCGCGGCGTCGCTCGCTACGAATGCCGCTCCTGCCTGCAGACCGGCGCCCGCCCCGACTGCCCCGCCTGCCAGGGCCGGGTCCGCTTCGAGGCGACCTGCCCGACCTGCGAGGGCAGCGGGGAGATCGATCGCACCCGCCGCCACGGCATCGCGGTCTTTCCCACCCGCGAGGGCCTCTACCGGTACCTGGCCGAGAAAGGGGCGGAGGCCGAGGGGAAGATGGTGGTCGAGCTGCGGGGCCGACTTAGCGAGGAGCGCGACCTCGACGCCGACACCGGCGCCCTGCTGCTGCTGCCGGAACGGGTCGTCGCCACCCAGCCGCTCGACCCCCAGCTGGTTGAGGCGCTGCGACCGGGGTAGCCGCACCGTCATGGAGGGCTACGCGCCAGCCGCGAGACGACCGCCGCTCGGCGGCTACGCGGTGATCGGGACCGTCTTCAACGCCCTCTTCGCCGCGGCCCTGCTGCTCGCCCGCCGGCGGGGGCGAGAGCTGCCGGAGCGCGTCGGCGCCGCCGACCTGATCACGATCGGGGTCGCCTCGCACAAGTTGAGCCGGTTGATCTCCAAGGACAAGGTGACCAGCCCGCTGCGCGCTCCCTTCACCGAGTTCGAGGAAAGCGGCGGCCCCTCCGAGTTCGAGGAGAGCGCCCGCGGGGACGGCGCCCGGAAGGCCGTCGGCGAACTGCTGGTCTGCCCTTACTGCCTGGGCCTCTGGGTCGTCTCCGCGTTCTCGCTCGGCCTCGTCTTCGCGCCCCGCCTGACCCGCTTCCTGGCCGCCGTCTTCTCGGCGCTGACGATCTCCGACTTCCTCCAGATCGCCTACAAAGCGGCGGAGGAAAAGGGCCACGGGGTGGGGCGGGGAGGCCCGGGGGGGCCCCGGGGTCGCGCCCCACGCGATGTGCAGCCCCCCCCGGCAAGCGGCCCCAACCCAGGGGCCGTTA
>CAMPIP010000128.1 GCA_946886425.1 uncultured Actinomycetes bacterium | reverse complement strand
CGCGCCGCGGCGACCGCCGTCTCCAGCTCTTTCAGTTCCGCCGGCGGCACCGATTTGTCGACGACCAGCGCGACGTCCTGGCGTTTGACGCTGCCCGGCGCCACCTGGGTGCGGGTGACGGTCTTGTCGACGCCGTAGGTCGCCTCCTCGCTGCTGCGCTGGTATTTGGAGTCGCCGCCCCCCGCCCCCGCCCCGGCCCCGTAGCTGGGGATGTTGCCGGCCGCGCCCGCGGCGCCGCCGGCGACCCCGGCCCCGGCGCCCTGCAACGACTCGTCTTCCGTGTTGCGGTCGAGCGGCGTGCCTTTGTCGGCGTACTCGAGTTTGCTCTGGGTGGTGCGGTCGGCGTCGATGTCGGCCTGGACCTGGACCCGCCCCTTGTCGGGGCCGATCGTCCGCACCAGCAGCGCGTCCAGCCGCGCTTCCAGGCCCTGCTCGTAGCGGGCCTCGACAGCCTGCTTGGAGACCCCGCCGCCCGCTCCGCCGGCCCCGGCCGGCCACAGGGTCGTGCCGCTGGAGTCGGTGATCGTCACGTCCTTGGCGTCGAGCCCTTCGACGCTGGAGGCAACCAGGTTGGCGACTCCGCGCACCGAGCCCGCCCCGAGCCGCCCGGAAGCGGTCCCGATCAAGACCGCGGCGGTTGGCTGCACCGATTCCGCCGCGAACAGCTGGTCTTCGGGCAGGGTCAGCTGCACGGTCACGTCACTGACCCCTTCGACCTGGGAGATGGTCCGTTCCAGTTCGCCCTCCAGGGCCCGCTGGTAGGTGACCTTCTGCTGGAAGTCGCTGGCCCCGAACTGCTGCTTGTCGAACAGCTCGAAGCCCGGTTTGCTGCCGCCGACCACGTCGCTTTCGGCCAGCGCGATCCGCGCCTTGGAGACGTCGGCCTCGGCGACCGCCACCGCGGTGCCGTCGTTCTTCACCTCGTAGGCGATCCCCTTGCCTTCGAGAACGCCGGTGATCTCCCCGGTTTCGGCTGGGTCGACCCCGGAGGCGAGCGTCGAGTAGCTCTGCTTGGTCGCCATCTGGAACATCACGAAGAGCAGGACCACGATCGCCACCGCGGCGCCGCCGAGGGCGATGCGGCCGCGCGGCGAGAGCCTGGCGAGGACTGAGCGGACGGTGGCCACGGATCAGACCTGGGTGCGGAAGATCTCGGAATACGCTTCGACGGCCTTGTTGCGGACCTGCGAGGCGAGCTGCATCGAGAGGCTCGCCTCCTGGACCGCGGTGACCACCGAGGTGACGTCCTGGGTCTGCCCGGTGGCGAGCGCCTGCGACTGCGCGGCGGCGACGTCCTGGGTCTGCCGCAGCTGGCCGACCGCGTCGCCCAGCATCGCCCCGAAGCCGCCCGCCGGGTCCGGCTCGCTCGCTTTCTTGGCCGGGTCGGCGCCGCCGACCGACCACTCGGCGCCGCCCACCTTCGGCAGCGCCCACTCGCCCATCCCGGGTGCACCAACCGCTCCGACCGGAACCGTCACCGCAGCAGCTCGATCGTCTTCGCGAAGGCGGACTTCGTGGTCTGCAGAGCGGTCACGTTGGCCTCGTAAGCGCGCGAGGCATCGATCAGGTCGACCATCTCCGTGACCGGGTTGACGTTGGGCATCGTCACGTAGCCGTCCGGGTCGGCGTCCGGGTGGCCCGGGTCGTAGACGCGCCGCAGCGGCGTCGTGTCCGGGACGATCGCCGCCGCTTCGACCCCGGCCGGCGGGTTGGCGCCGCCGCCGAAGGACGCCAGCTGGCCGGCGAAGCCGCCGCCGACCTCCTGCAGGACCACGTTCTTGCGCCGGTACGGACCGCCGTCGGGGCTGCGGGTCGTCTGCGCGTTGGCGAGGTTCTCGGCCGTCACGTCCATCCGCAGCCGCTGCGCGGTCAGCCCGCTGGCGGCGATGTCGATCGCGTCGAAGAGGCCCATCAGGAGACCCCCATCGCGGTGCGGAGGATCTGGGCGCGGGCGCCGGCGACCTGGACCAGGGCGCTCAGTTCGAGTCCGTTCTCGGCCAGCTTCGCCGACTCCGCCTCGGGGTCGACGCCGTTGCCGTCGGCGCGCAGCGCCAGCGGCGGCCCCTGTTCGGGCTCGAAGCCGACCGCCGCCACCGCCGCCAGCGCCGCCGCCAGCGCCCCGGCCAGGGCGCTGTGGAAGTCGACGTCGCTGGGCTGGTAGCCGGGGGTGCCGGCGTTGGCGATGTTGTTGGCCAGGACCGCGTTGCGCAGCGTCGCGCCGGAGATGGCGCGGGTGAGGGCGAGCTGGGTGGTGTCGAGGACGCTCATCGGGGGGTTTGCGCCCCGGTAATCGGCCGCGACCGGCCGGCATTTAGGAGATCGTCTTTGCCGCCGATAAGGACGCGGATGACGAAGAAAGAGGGAAAGAACTGGCCTCAACACGAGGTCAACGAATTCCTCGACCAGATCTCGGCGGGCGGCCAGGACTACCGGCGCCTGGTCGAGCGCCTCCCCGTCATCGTCTACGCCGCCGAGATGGGCGAGCGCGGCGCTTGGCGCTACGTCAGCCCCCAGGTCGACGACATCCTCGGCTACACCGCCGAGGAGTTCAAAGCCGATCGCGGCCTCTGGGCCCGGCTGCTGCACCCCGACGACCGCGCGGCGGCGATCGCCAACGAAACCAAGGACTACCTCGGCAGCCGCAACACCACCCCGGTCGAGTACCGGATGATCACCCGCAACGGCGACGTCCGCTGGATGCTCGACGAGGCCGTGCTCGAGGCCGACGAAGACGGTGTCCCGGTTTGGCACGGCGTCCTCTACGACATCACCGAGCGCAAGCGGGCCGAGCGCGAGCTGCAGCGCTCCGTCTCCCAGCAGGCCGTCGTCGCCAAGCTCGGCGAGCGCGCCCTCCAGGACGGCGACCCCAACGACCTGATGCGGACCGCCACCTCGCTGATCGGCGAAGTCGAAGGCGTCCACAGCGCCTGCATCTGGGTGCTCGGCCGCGACGGCCGCCGCCTCAACCTGCGGGCGGGGCTGGAGGACCAGGTGATCGGCGCCGGCCGCCGCGTCTCCGCCGCCCGCGACTCCCACGTCGGCGCCGCCCTCGACGGCGGCGTCCCCACCGTCGTCTCCGACTGGTCCATCGAGGAGCGCTTCACGATGCCGCCGGTCCTGCGCGTCTTCGAGGCGGCCAGCAGCCTGGCGGTGACGATCGACGGCAAGGACCATCCCTTCGGCGTGCTCGACGTCCACTCGACCCAGCCCGGCCGGCTCGGCACCAAGGACATTCCCTTCGTACAGGCGGCCGCCAACGTGCTCGCCGACGCGATCGAGCGGCACGCCGCCGACCAGGCGCTGCGGCAGCGGGTACTCCACGACGCCCTCACCGGCCTGCCCAACCGCCTCAGCTTCATCGACGCCCTCAACGACGCCCTGCGCCGGGCGGTCGTCTCCGGCTCTCCGGTCGGGATCCTCTTCCTCGACCTCGACCACTTCAAGCTGATCAACGACAGTCTCGGCCACCACGCCGGCGACGCCCTGCTGCGGGCGGTGGCGCCGCGATTGCGCGATCACCTGCGCCCCGGCGACGTCGTCTCCCGATTCGGTGGCGACGAGTTCGGGATCCTGATCGACCGGCTCGCCGACGAAGGCGAGGCCGTCGCGATCGCCGACCGCGTCGCCGCCGCCTTCGCCCAGCCCTTCTCGCTCGACGGCGTCGAGCACTTCGTCACCGCCAGCATCGGCATCGCCGTCGCCCGCCCCGTCGACCCCGGCGCCGCGAACGCCGAGCTGCTGATCCGCGACGCCGACGCGGCGATGTACCGGGCCAAGGAAAAGGGCCGCTCCCGCTGCGTCCTCTTCGACGCCGAGATGCGGGCCACCGCGAAACGCCGCCTCGAGACCGAACGCGAGCTGCGCCACGCCCTCGACCAGAACCAGCTGGCCCTCCACTATCAGCCGGTGGTCGGCCTGCGCAGCGGCGAGATCAGCGGCCTCGAGGCGCTGGTCCGCTGGCGCCATCCCGAGCGCGGCCTGCTCGACCCGGCCGAGTTCGTCTCGATCGCGGAGGACAGCGGCCTGATCGAGCCGATCGGCCGCTGGGTCCAGGAGCGCGCCTGCCGCCAGGTGATCGAGTGGCACGAGCAGCGGCCGGACGCCCGCCCCTTCGACGTCGCCGTCAACCTCTCCGCCCGCCAGGTCGCCCACCGCGACCTGCCGGCGACGATCGCCGAGGTCGTCGCCCGCACCGGCCTCGACCCCTGCCACCTGCGCCTGGAGATCACCGAGAGCGTCCTCGTCGAGGAGTCGGCCTCGGCGATCGCCTCCCTGGAAGCGCTCAACGAGATCGGCGTCCGCCTCGTCCTCGACGACTTCGGCACCGGCTACTCCTCGCTCGCCTACCTCAACCGCTTCCCCTTCCACGCCCTCAAGATCGACCGCTCCTTCGTCGACGGGCTCGGCATCGAACAGGAGCGCACCGCGATCGTCGAGGCGATCATCGGGATGGCGCGGGCGCTCTCGCTGGAGGTGATCGCCGAGGGAGTCGAGAACGAGGTGCAGCTGGCGGAGCTACGCCGGCTCGGCTGCGACTACGCGCAGGGCCACCTCTTCCACGCGGCGATGCCGGCCGGCGAGGTCAGCCGCCTGCTCGCCGAAGGCACCCTCGACTATTCCGGGACGCCGCGCCGCAGGTAGTCGTTGCTGAGCAGCTCGCCCGGCTCCGGCAGCGAGCCGATCAGCCCGTTGTCCCGCATCCAGCCGGTGAAGGTCCGCCACTCCTCGGCGTCCATGTAGCCGTAGGGCTGCCCCTCGGTGCGCGCCCCCAGCAGCGGCAGCGTCGCTTTGATCTCCGCTTCGGTCAGTTTGGGATCGAGGCCGGGATTGGCCTGGAGGATCGCCTTGGTCGCCGCCCCCGGCCGTTCGACGGCGGCGTCGGTGCCGCGCTCCAGGGCGGCGATGAACAGTTCGTACTTCTCCGGTTCGGCTTCCAGGGCCTCGCGATTGGCGACCAGGACGAGCTCGTCGTAGGTCGGCACGCCGAGCTGGTCGACCGGCGTCACCACCGGGTCTTTGCCGCGCTGGCGCAGGTCGACGCCCTCGACGTTGAGGAAGCCGCCCAGCATCGCCTCAGCGCTGCCGCCCAGCAGCGCCGGCAGCAGGCCGAAGCCGACGTTGACGGCCTTGACGTCGTCGAGCGAGAGGTCGACGCGGCCGAGGATCGTCTTCAGGAACGCCTCCTGGTAGGGAATGCCGGCGTAGGCGACGGTCTTGCCCTCGAGGTCGCCGACCCCTTTGATGCCGGACTTGCCGAGCCAGATCATCGAGGTCAGCGGCTGGTTGACCAGCGCCCCGATCGCCAGCACCCCGAGCCCGGTGTCGTGGGCGATCGCCACCTCGGGCTCGTAGGAGATCGCCAGGTCGGTGGCGCCCGCGGCGACCTGCTTCATCGGCGCCGCCGGGTCGGCCGGGGTCTCGATCTTCACGTCGAGCCCGGCTTCCTCGAAGTAGCCGAGCTTCTCGGCCATGTAGATCCCGGCGTGGTCGGGATTGGCGTAGAAGTCGAGCGTCAGCGAGAACGGCTCGGCCTCGACGGTCGCGTCCTCGGACTTCTCGCCGCAGGCGGCGAGGCCGAGCGCGAGGGCGAGCAGGGCGAGGACGGCGGCGAGGGCCGTGAGACGGGGTGGCTTCATGCCTTGGTTTCTACCGCCAAGCGACGACGCGTCGCTCTACGAGGGTCACCAAACCGATCAGGACCAGGGCCATCGCCGAGAGCACGATCACCGCGGCGAACTCGCGGGCGACCTCGAGCTGGGCGTTGTCGGTGAGGATCAGGTGGCCGAGCCCGGAGCTGGACCCGACCCACTCGCCGAACACCGCGCCGATCGGGGCGACGACCACGGCGATCTTGGCGCCGGTGAAGAAGCTCGGCAGCGCCCCCGGCGCCTCGACGCGGCGGAAGACCTGCCAGCGCGAGCCATCGAGGGTGCGCATCAGCTTCACCGCCTCGGGGTCGGCCGAGCGCAGGCCGTCGAGGACGTTGATCGTTACCGGGAAGAAGCAGATCAGGGCGACGACGACGACCTTCGGCCATATCCCGTAGCCGAGCCAGACCAGCAGGATCGGCGCGACGACGACCACCGGAACGGTCTGCGAGGCGACGATCAGCGGATAGGCGGCGTCCCGCAGCACCCCCGAGAGGTGCATCGCCACCGCGAACCCGACCCCGACCGCCAGCGCGCATCCCAGCCCGAGCACGATCTCCCGCAGCGTCACCCAGGCGTTTTCGGCCAGCAGCGAGCGGTTCTCCCAGAGCGAGCTGGCGATTTCCGCCGGCGAGGGCACCAGGAAGTCTTCGAGCCCCAGCACGTCGGCCAGGAACCCCGTCGAGGCGGCGATCTGCCACGCCGCGACAAGCGCTGCGAGCAGCAGCGCCGGCAGCGCCCAGCGCCTCACCCGGCACCCGCTTTCAGGGCCGCCATCGCCTGCTCGCGCGCGGCCACGAACTCCGGCGCGGTCACCGCCGCGTCGCGGTCGAGGGCGCGGGGGGCGGGGGAGGGGAGCTCGGCGACGATCCGGGCCGGGCGGGCCGAGAGCACGGCGACGCGGTCGGAGAGGTAGATCGCCTCCTCGACGTCGTGGGTGACCAGCACCGCGGTGCGCGGCTCGGCCCGCAG
>CAMPIP010000127.1 GCA_946886425.1 uncultured Actinomycetes bacterium | reverse complement strand
GCTTCTCCCCGTAAGGCCCCGGCCCGCCGCGCTCCCGCTCCCAAGCGGACTCGCAGCACCGCCCAGCGCGCCGTCGCCGGCGGCCAGCTGATCCCGATCGCGGTCG
Organism: uncultured Actinomycetes bacterium; assembly: GCA_946886425.1. Next base: position 6,626 of record CAMPIP010000127.1, on the reverse strand, counting down.
GCCGCACCGCCGTCGCGGTCAGCCAGCTGCCGGACTCGGGCCTGGTCGTCCGCCTCACCCGCGGCCGCGCCTGGATCGCCGTGCTCGGCGTCCTGCTCGTCGGCATCGTCGCCCTCAACGTCGTCACCCTCAGCTTCGCCGCCTCCTCGGGCAAGACCGACGAGGCGATCACCGCCCTCGACCAGGAGAACTCGATCCTGCGCGGGCGCGACGCCCGCCTCTCCGGCATCGGCGCCGTCCGCAACGCCGCCGTCCCGCTTGGCCTGACGATGCCGAACACCGAGGAAATCCACGTCACCGAAGCTGGTCCCCGGGACGTCGCCACGGCCGCGGCCCGGCTGGCCGCCGCGGGGCCGTAGGGCGGGCCGCGGATGCGCTTGATCGAGCGCCGCATCGGCCTGCTGTTCGCCGCTTTCCTGCTCTGCTTCCTCGTCATCGTCGGCCGCGCCTTCTGGCTGCAGGGCGTGCAGGGCTCGCGGCTGGCCTCCGAAGCCGTCACCCAGCAGACCGACCTCGTCACCGTTCCCGGCCTGCGCGGCAGCCTGCTCGACCGGCGCGGCCACGAGCTCGCCGCCTCCGAGGACGCGGCGACGATCTACGCGACCCCGTACCAGGTCAAGAACCCGCCCAAGGCGGCCGAGGAGATCGCGCCAATCCTGGGGCTGGACGAGCAGGACGTGCTGGAAGCGCTGACCGCCGAATCGGGCTTCTCCTACATCGCCCAGAAAGTCGGGCTCGGCGCCGCCGCCAAGGTCGAAGCGCTTGACCTGGAAGGGATCGGCCAGCTCCCCGACAGCCGCCGCACCTACCCGCAGGGGGAAATGGCCGGCCAGGTGATCGGCTCGGTCGGCTCCGAAAACCAGGGCCTGACCGGGCTCGAGGCCGGCGAGGAAGACGTCCTCAAGGGCGAAGACGGCGAGCGCAGCATCGTCCGCGATGCACTCGGCGACCCGATCCGCCTGGAAACCGTCAAGGAAGCGAGCGACGGCGAAGACATCCAGCTCACCCTCGACCCGGTGATCCAGGAGAAGACCGAACGGGCGCTGGCCGAGGTCGGCGAAACCTTCGTGCCGAAGGGGGCGACGGCGATCGTCGTCGAACCGCAGAGCGCTGAAATCCTGGCCCTGGCCAACTGGCCGCCAGTCGACCCCAACGACCTCTCGGGGGCCAGCAACGAAGACCTGATGAACCGCGCGACCGGCTTCAACTACGAGCCCGGCTCGACCTTCAAGGCGTTCACGGTCGCGGCGGCGCTCGAGGACAAGCAGGTCACGCCGACCTCGGCCTTCACGCTGCCGCCGACGATCCAGGTCGCCGACCGGACGATCGAGGAGTCGCACCCGCGCGGCACCGAAACCCTCAGCGTCGGCGAAATCCTCGCCCATTCCTCGAACGTCGGCGCGGTGACGATCGGGCTGGAGCTGGGCGCGACCAGCTTCAGCAAATGGATCCAGCGTTTCGGGTTCGGGCGCCAGACCGGCGTCCAGTTCCCGGCTGAGGAAATCGGCATCGTCCCCTCGCTCGACGAATACTCCGGCTCGACGATGGGCAACCTGCCGATCGGCCAGGGCCTGGCGGTGACGCCGATGCAGATGATCGCCGGCTACAACGCGATCGCCACGGACGGGAGGCTGCGGCCGCCGCGGCTGATCAAACGGATCGGCGAGGAACCGGTCCATGAGCCGCGCGGCAAGCGCGTGATCAGCCCCGTCGTCGCCGCCGAGGTGCGGGAAATGCTGGAGGGCGTGCTCGCCGCCGGCGGCACCGCGTCCGAGGTCAGCGTCCCCGGCTACACCCTGGCCGGCAAGACCGGCACCGCCGAGGTCGCCGAAAACGGCACCTACTCGGAGACCAAGTACGTCGCCTCCTTCATCGGCTTCGCGCCGGCCGACAACCCGAGGCTGCTGGCCGCGGTGATCGTCGACCAGCCGCAGGGCGACATCTACGGCGGCTCGGTGGCTGCCCCCGCCTTCGGACAGATCGCCAGCTTCGCCCTGCCCTATATGGGCGTGGCGCCCGAATAGGCCACCCGGCCGGCTTCCTAGAATCGCGGCCGATGAGGCTCGACGAGCTTGTCTCGGAACTCCAGGGCGCGCGGATCGTCGGCGGCGACCCCGGCGCGGAGGTGACCGCGCTCGCCTACGACAGCCGCCGGGTCGGCCCCGGGACGCTGTTCTTCTGCGTGCGCGGCGAACGCGCCGACGGGCACCGGTTCGGCCCGCGGGCGGTCGCGGACGGGGCGGTCGCGCTGGTCGTCGAGGAAGAGCTGGCGGTCGCGGTGCCGCAGGTCCTGGTCGGCGACGCCCGGGCGGCAATGGCGCCGCTGGCGGCCCGGTTCCACGGCGACCCGACCGCGGAGCTGCGGGTGGTCGGGGTGACCGGCACCAATGGCAAGACGACCACCGCCTTTTTAATCCGCGAGATTCTCGAGTCGGCGGGGATCCAGTGCGGGCTGATGGGGACCGTGAAGCAGGTGGTCGGCGGCGCCGAGGAGGAGGTCGAGCGGACGACGCCGGAGGCGATCGAGCTGCAGGCGACCTTCCGCCGCATGCTTGGGGCCGGCGACTCGGCCTGCGCGATCGAGGTTTCCTCCCACGCGATGGCCCTGCACCGCGCCGACGCGATCCACTTCGACGTCGCCGTCTTCACCAACCTCACCCAGGACCACCTCGACTTCCACGCCGACATGGAGGACTACTTCGCGGCCAAGCGGCTGCTGTTCGCCGCCGGGCCGCGGGTCGCGATCGTCAACGTCGACGACGAGTACGGGCGGCGCCTGGCGCGGGAATTCGAGTGCGTGACGTTTTCCGTGGAAGGGAACGGGGCGGACTACCGGGCCGAGGGGGTCGGCTTCGACGCCGGCGGCGCCTCCTTCACGGTCAACGGCGAGACGGCCGTGCGCACGCGTCTCCCGGGCCACTTCAACGTCTCCAACGCGTTGGCGGCGTTCGTCGCCGCGGTCTCGATGGGCGTTGGGCCCGACGCCGCCGCCCGGGGCCTCGCCGGCGCGGAGCCGCCGCCGGGCCGCTTCGAGCCGATCGACGAGGGGCAGGGGTTCACGGTCCTGGTCGACTACGCGCACACGCCCGACTCGCTGGAGAACGTGCTGCGGGCGGCGCGGCGGCTGACCGAGGGGCGGCTGATCTCGGTCTTCGGGGCCGGCGGCGACCGCGATCGCGACAAGCGGCCGAAGATGGGCCGGGCCGGGGCGGAGCTCTCCGACCTGGCGATCGTCACCTCCGACAACCCCCGCTCCGAGGAGCCGGCGGCGATCGTCGCCGAAGTGCTGGCCGGGGCGGAGGAGGGAGGCGCCGAGCTCGAGAGCGAGGTCGACCGCCGCGCCGCGATCGCGCTGGCGCTGGGCCGCGCTCGTCCCGGCGACACCGTCGTGATCGCCGGCAAGGGCCACGAGCAGGGCCAGGAGTTCGCCGAGGGCCGCAAGGTCCCCTTCGACGACCGCCTCGTCGCCCGCGAGGAGCTGCGCACGCTGGGCAGCGCGGCATGAAGCTGACCCCGGCCGAGATCGTCTCCGCGCTCGGCGCCGCCGTTCTCGCCGAAGGCCCCCCGGAGCCGCCGCGCCGGGCGGTCATCGCCTCCGCCGAGGCCGGCCCCGGCGACCTCTTCTTCGGCCTCCGCGGCGCCAACCGCGACGGCGGCGAGTTCGCCCCGGCGGCGATCGAGTCCGGGGCGTGGGGCGTGGTCGTCGGTCCCGGACTGCGGTTGTCCCTGGTCCGGGATAGCCAGACAAAGGACAACCGCACCCCCGGGGACGGCGCCTGGGTCTTCGTCGTCGACGACCCGCTGGCCGCCCTGCAGGCGCTGGCACGGGCGGAGCGGCGGGCGCTCGGGACGAGGGTGGTCGGGGTGACCGGCTCGGTCGGCAAGACCTCGGTCAAGGACATCGCCCGGGCGCTGCTGCCGGGCCGGGTCCACGCCAACCGCGAGAACCTCAACACCGAGATCGGGCTGCCGCTGACGATCCTCGAAGCGCCCGGCGACACCGAGACGCTGGTCCTGGAGATGGCGATGCGCGGCCCCGGCCAGATCGCCGAGCTGGGGGCGATCGCCGAGCCGGAAGTGGCGGTGATCACCAACGTCGGTCCCGTCCACGTCGAGCTGCTCGGCTCGGTCGAGGCGATCGCCGCCGCCAAGGCCGAGGTGATCGATTTCCTCCCGGACGATGGCACCCTGGTCGCCCCGGACGAGGCCGGCGTGCTGGAGCCGCACCTGGCCCGAGCGCCGCGGCTGCTCCGCTTCGGGCCGGGCGGCGACGTCGCGGCCCTGGAGCACCGGGTCGAGGAGGGGGTGACCGAGGCGCGGATCGCCACGCCCGGCGGTGAGACGACCTTCCACCTGCCCTTCAGCGAGGCCCACAACCTCACCAATGCCCTCGCCGCGATCGCCGCCGGGGTGGCGTTAGGCGCCGACCCGGCCGAGATGGCCGACCGCGCTGCGAGCATAGGATTCTCGCGCTTCCGCGGCGAGCGCCTCCAGCTCGGTGACGGGATTCTCCTCGTGAACGACTGCTACAACGCCAACCCGGTCTCGATGCGCGCCGCGCTCGATCACCTCGCCGCGCTCGGGGCCGAGCGGACCGTCGCGGTGCTGGGTGAGATGGCCGAGCTCGGTCCCGGCGCCCCCGGCTACCACGGCGAAGTCGGCGAGCACGCCCGTGCCCACGGGATCGACTTCGTGGTCGGGGTCGGCGAGCCGGCCCGCGCCTACGGGCCCGACGAGCTGGTCGGCACCCCCGAGGAAGCGGCGGAGCTGCTGGCGGAGCGGCTGGAAAGCGGCGACGCGGTGCTGGTCAAGGGCTCCCGCTCGGCCGGCCTCGAGGCCGTCGCCGAGGCCCTCGAGGAGATGCTCTGATGGGCGAAGTCCTGATCGCCGGCATGGCGGCGATGCTGATCTGCATCTTCCTGGGGCCGAAATTCATCGAATACCTGCGGGTGCGCGAGTTCGGCCAGCACATCCGCGAGGACGGCCCTCAGGAGCACCACGCGAAGGCCGGGACGCCGACGATGGGCGGCCTGATCATCTTCGTCTCGATCTGCGTCCCCTACCTGGTCCTCTCCGAGCGCGACGCCCAGAGCCTCACCGTCTTCGGGGTCGCCCTCGGCTGCGCCGGGCTGGGCTTTGCCGACGACTTCATCAAGATCGTCAAACGCCGCTCGCTGGGGCTCGCGGCGCGCTGGAAGATCCTCTTCCAGGTCTTCCTCGCCCTGGCCCTCTGGTGGGTGGCACGTCACGAGGTCGGTCTGGAGCCGATCCTCTACTTCCGGATCGGCGACGGCAGCATCGACCTCGGCCCGGTCCTCTACTTCGTGCTGGTCTTCCTGGTCCTCTCCGGCTTCTCCAATGGGGTCAATCTCACCGACGGCCTCGACGGCCTCGCCGCCGGCTGCTGCGCGATCGTCCTGCTCGCCTACACGGCGATCTCCTTCGTCGCCAACGGCCAGCAGGACCTGGCGCTGCTCTCCGCCTGCCTGGTCGGCGCCTGCATCGGCTTCCTCTGGTTCAATGCCTTCCCGGCCTCGATCTTCATGGGCGACACCGGCTCGCTCGGGTTAGGCGGGGCGATCGGGGCCCTGGCGGTGATGACCCAGACCGAGGTGCTGCTGTTGATCATCGGCGGCATCTTCGTGATCGAGGCCGCCTCGGTGGCGATCCAGGTCTTCTCCTTCAAGGCTTTCCGGCGCCGGGTCTTCCTGATGGCCCCGCTCCACCATCACTTCGAGATGATGGCCTGGTCGGAGACGAAGATCATGCTGCGCTTCTGGATCGTCGCCGCGGTCTGCTCGGGGATCGGCTTCACCCTGTACCAGCAGTCGATCGGCTGATCGCCGCCACGATCGCCGCCACCGAGGCCTCGCCGGCCTCTTCGACCGGCTCGGTGCTGCGCAGCGCCCGGCTCAACACGAAGGCGCCCTCCAGCCCGGCCAGCATCTGGATCACCAGCGCCCGGGCCCGGTCGCGGGGGATGCCCTCCATCTCGAAGCGGGCGGTGCCGCCCTCGATCCAGGCGTCGAAGACCTCGGCGCAGGCCTGCCGCAGCTCCTCGTCGGTGCTGGCGGTCTCCAGGGCCACGGTGGCGATCGGGCAGGCGTCGGCGTAGTCGGTTTCGACCAGGGTCTCGGCGGCCCCCTCGAAGAACGCCCGGATGCCCTCGGCGAGCTCCACCTCCGGCCCGGCGAACTCCCCCAGCAGCAGCCCGTACAGCGCCCCCGAGCGCCGCACCGTCTCCGCCCCCAGCTCCGCTTTCCCGCCTGGGAAGTGGTGGTAGAGCGACCCGAACGGCGCCCCGGCCTCCGCGAGGATCTCCTTCACCCCCGTCCCCATGTACCCCTGGCGGCGAAACAGCTCGCCGCTGGCATCAAGAATCCGCTCTTTCGTCTCGCCAGCCATCCGTCTCCCCGGGGGCGTGTCTGAGCTGAGGGGTCGTATTTGACGCGTTTCCTCAGACACCCCTCCGGAAATCGATGATAGCTTGGGGTTTCACTAGAGCGATCTATCTAGTCGAGAGCGAGAGGGAGGTTGCGAGATGGCGGAGGTCGAGCTGGCGGCGGGGGTCGTCGAGTACGGGGATACCGGTGGGCCGGGGCCGGCGGTGGTGATGCTGCCTGGGC
>CAMPIP010000126.1 GCA_946886425.1 uncultured Actinomycetes bacterium | reverse complement strand
CCGACGCGGGTGTCGGCGAGGGAGTGGAGCTGAGGGGGCTCGAACCCCTGACCTTCGCGCTGCCAGCGCGACGCTCTTCCAGCTGAGCTACAGCCCCTTGGTGGGCTCCCGAGTTTATCGCGACCGGCGCCGGTGACGCGAACGCTACGCGGCGCGCTGCTCGGGGCCCTGGTCCTCGTCGACGTCGAGGATCAGGTTGTCGGGCGCGGTGTGGCGGACCCGGAAGTCGAGGGCGGAGAGCTCCTCGAGCTCGCGCAGCAGCTCGGTCGGCTGGTCGAGCCGCATCGAGAGGGTGGCGCGGCCCTCGGAGAAGCGCTCGACCGAGATGTCGGCGGCGCCGAGCTGGCCGATCGCGTCCTCGAACCCGACCAGCTGCGAGAAGTCGCCGAGCGGGCCAATCTCCAGCTTCACCTCGCCCTCGAAGTAGCCGTTGGTCGGAGCGGCCGGCGCGTGACCGTTGGCCGCGGCATCGGCTTCGACGGCGAAATCTCTCGCGTCCGTCGCGTCCTCGCCGGCCTCCTGCCCAGCGCCCTCCTGGGCGTCGGTCAGAGCCTGAACCCGGCGGCTCACCTCGACCGCCTCGCGAAGCGCCTTCATCCGGATTCGGGTTGCCTGGCCGCGGGCCTGGGACTGGATCTCCTCGAGCCGGGCCGAGACCGCCTCCAGTGAAGCGATGTTGCGGTCGTGGCGCTCGTCGGCCTCACGCAGGCGCGCGGTCAGCGCGCGGATCTCGCGCTCGCGGTCGAGCACCATCCCCGACAGCGATGCTGCCTCTCCCTCGGCTTCGGCAGCCGAGGCGGCCGCCTCGGACTCGCCGCGCCGGGCCTCGACGGCTTCGCGCTGAAACGCCCAGGCGCGGGCCTCGCGCTCCGCTATCGAACGGTCGACCTCACGCCGGTTGTAACCGAGCAGAGCCCATTTGAAGCTTCCCATGGAGCGGCACCGTAGGGCCACCCTCGGACGGCATTTCGGCGCGGCCCCTCAGGCGCTCGCGACGGAGGGCGCTTCGGGGGCGTCGAGGTCGAGGTCGAGCCGCGGCGCGTCGCGCCAGAGGTCCTCGAGCTGGAAGCGCTCGCGCGCCTCCGGGGTGAAGACGTGGAGCACGCAGTCGAGGTAGTCGAGGACGACCCAGCCATCGGCTCCGGCGCCGTCGACGCCGCCCGGCAGCATGCCTGTGTCGCGCTTCACCCTGACCCGCACCTCGTCGACGATCGCCCGCGCCTGGCGCTCGTTGCGGGCGCCGCAGATGACCAGGAAGTCCGTATAGGAGACCAGCCCGCGCATGTCGAGGGCGACGATGCCCTCGGCCTTTTTGTCGTCGGCGAGCTCCGCCAGGCGGCGGGCGAGGCTCTCGGAGGAATGGGCGCTCACCTGTAAAGCCCCTTTTCCTCGATGAAACGCGCGACCGGCTCAGGGGTCAGGTAACGCAGCGGCCTGCCGCTGGCTGCGCGCTCGCGGACCGCGGAAGAGGAAACCCCGAACTGCGGCATCTCCAACATCGTCGCCCGTCCTTCGGCGCCGAGGCTGCGCATCGCCGCGGCGACGTCCGCCTCGGAGACGCCGGCACGGCTGGCGACGGCGATCCGAGCCAGCTCGACCACCCGTTCGGGGTTGCGCCAGCTCTCCAGGCCCACGGCGGCATCCGCGCCCATCACGAATACCAGCTCCGTGTCGCCCTTTTCCTCAGCAAGCATTTCCAAGGTCTCATACGTGTAGGACGGCCCCTCGCGCTCGACCTCCAGGCCGGAGACCGAGAAGCGCGAGTCGTCGGCGGCGGCGAGCCGGGTCATCGTCATCCGCAGCTCGCGGCCGGGGTCGTCGGCGATCCGCTTGTGCGGCGCCTCGCCGGTCGGGACGAGGACGACTTCGCGCAGGCCGAGCTGCCAGAGCGCCTCCTGGGCAAGCGCCAGGTGACCGAGGTGCGGCGGGTTGAACGCCGACCCCAGCACCCCGATGCCGCCCTCCCCCGCGCTACTCACGCACCTGGCCGTTGCCGCGCGCGACGTACTTGAAGGTCGTCAGCTCGCGCAGCCCGATCGGGCCCCGGGCGTGCAGCTTCTGGGTCGAGTTGCCGATCTCGGCGCCCATCCCGTACTCGAAACCGTCGGTGAACCGGGTCGAGGCGTTGACGTAGGCGGCGGCCGCGTCGACGTCGGCGACGAACTCCTCGGCCGCCTCCTCGGAGGCGGTGACGATCGCCTCGGAGTGGCCGGTGCCGTGGGAGTTGATGTGCTCGACCGCGTCGGCGACCGAATCGACGACGCCGACGGCCATCTTCAGTTTCAGGTACTCGCGGCTCCAGTCCTCCTCCTCGGCGGGCCCGACCTCGACCTCGCCGGCCCACGCGCGGACGCGCTCGTCGCCGACCAGCTCGACGCCGTTGTCGCGCAGGTCGCCGAGTACCGCCGGCAGGAACCGGGCGGCGATCGCGGCGTCGACCAGCAGCGTCTCGGCGGCGTTGCAGACGCCGGGCCGCTGGACCTTGGCGTTGACGGCGATCCGCCGCGCCATCTCCAGATCGGCTTCGGCGTGGACATAGACGTGGCAGTTGCCGGCCGCCGCGTACATCACCGGCACCGTGGCGACGCTCTTCAGCGCTTCCTTGAGGCCCTCGCCGCCGCGCGGGATCAGCAGGTCGACGAGGCCCTCCCGGGTCGCCAGCTCGGCGAGCTCCTCGCGTCCACCCCCGCCCACGGTGAGGACCGCGTCGGCGGGGAGGCCGGCCTCGGCGAGCGCCTCGCGGACGATCGCGGCGAGCACCCCGTTGGAGCGCTCGGCGTAGCTGGAGCCGCGGAGGACGATCGCGTTGCCGCTCTTGATCGTCAGCGCCGCGCAGTCGATCGTCACGTTCGGCCGCGCCTCGTAGACGACCGCGACCACGCCCAGCGGCACCCGCACCTTGCGCAGGTCGATGCCGCTGTCCAGCGTCCGCCGCTCGATCTCCTCGCCGACCGGGTCGTCGAGGGCGGCGACGGCGCGGACGCCTTCAGCCATCGCCGCGACCCGCTCCTCGCTGAGAGCCAGCCGGTCGCGCAGCGCCTCGGTCAGGCCGGAGGCCTTCTCGTCGGCGAGGTCGGCGGCGTTGGCCTCGAGGATCTCGGCGAACCGCTCGCCGAGCAGGCGCGCGGTCGCCTCCAGGGCGGCGTCCTTGGTCTCGGTGGGCGCGCTCGCCAGCACCCGCGCCGCTCGCTTGGCCGCAGCGCAGGTCTCGGCGACGCTGGTCGTCGTCACTGCCATGCGGACAAGGGTAGCTGGGAGGGCGCGGTTGTCCCTGGTCCTGACATCCCGGACCAGGCACAACCGCACCTCAGAGAAGGACGAAGCGGTCCCGGTGGATGACCTCGTCGGCGGCGTGGGGCAGCAGCTCGCGCACCTGCTCGCTCTTCATTCCCTTGACGCGGGCCAGCTCGCGGGCCGAGTAGTCGCAGATGCCCTTGCCGATCGGATCGCCGTCGACGGCAACGTCGACGGCGTCGCCGGCCTCGAACTCTCCCTCGACGGCGACGATCCCGACCGGCAGCAGGCTGGAGCCACGCTCGCGGAGGACCTGGGCGGCGCCGGCGTCGACCCGGACCGTGCCCTTCGCCGGCTTCGCGTATTTGAGCCAGAGCTTGAAGCTGGGCGCCCGGGTCGGCTGCGAGCGGAAGCGGGTGCCGACCGGCTCGCCGGCCGCGGCGCCGAGCAGGGTGCCGGCGACGGTGCCGTTGCAGATCGTCGCCCGGATGCCGGACTCGCTCGCCATCTCCGCGGCGGCGACCTTGCTGCGCATCCCCCCCGAGCCGAAAGGCGAGGTGCGGTCGCCGATCCGCAGCGCCGCCAGCTCCGCGAAGTCCTCGACCTCGGCGATCGCCTCGGCGGCCGGGTCGAGCTGGGGATCGGCGCTCATCACCCCGTCGACGTTGGTGAGCAGGACCAGCAGCCGGGCGTCGAGCAGGATCGCCACCTGGGCGGCGAGGAAGTCGTTGTCGCCGAAGCTGATCTCATCGGTGGCGGTGGTGTCGTTCTCGTTGATCACCGGCACCACCCCCCAGGCGACCAGCCGCCGCAGCGTCTGGCGCGCGTTCAGGTAGTTGGTGCGGGCGGCGATGTCGGCCGCGGTCAGCAGCACCTGGGCGGCCTTCGTCCCGCCCTTGGCGAGGCGGCTCTCGTAGGCGCGGAAGAGGTCGCCCTGGCCGACCGCCGAGGCGGCCTGCAGCTCGTCCATCGCCCGCGGCCGCACCGGCAGCTCCAGCAGCCGCATCCCCCGCGCGATCGCCCCCGAGGTGACCATCACCACCCGCTCGTCGCCGCGCTCGAGCTCGCTGACCTGGGCGCAGACGGAGTCGAGCACGTCGGTGCGCAGCTCGCCGTCGTCGGCGGCGACGATCGAGGATCCGAGCTTGACGACCAGGGTCATGGCGAGCAAAGTAGCCGAGATGGCTGCAGCGCTCGGCTGGGGGGCACTCGCCGCAAGCTCCCTCGTCATCGGTGCGCTGCTGGCCTTCGGCCGCGAGTTCTCGCCGCGCCGGGTCGGGTTCGTGCTCGCCTTCGGCGCCGGGGCGCTGATCAGCGCCGTCAGCTTCGAGCTGGCCTCGGAGGGATTCGAGCTGGGCGGCACCGGCACCACCGCCGCCGGCCTCGGCGCAGGCGCACTCACCTACTACGCCCTCGACGGCCTGATCGCCCGCCGCCACGCGAGCGGCCGCGGGAGCCGCGGCCGCGCCAAAGGAAGCGACGGCGGCACCGCCCTCGCCCTCGGCGCCTTCCTCGACGGCATTCCCGAGCAGCTCGTGCTCGGGATCAACCTCGCCGCCGGCGGCTCGGTCAGCGTCTCGCTGCTGCTGGCGATCTTCGTCTCCAACCTGCCCGAGGCGATCGGCTCGGCCGGCGAGATGCGCCGGACTGGGGAAAGGCGCCAAACGATCTTGCGCATCTGGCTCTTCCTCGCCGCCTGCTGCACCCTCGCGACCGTGGTCGGCTACCTGCTCGCGGACGCCACCGGCACCGGGCTTCGCGCCGCGATCGACGGCTTCGCCGCCGGCGCCCTGCTGGTGATGCTGATCGACTCGATGATCCCCGAGGCCCGCCACGACGCCGGCCGCCCGGCAGGGCTCGTCACGGTGCTGGGCTTCGCGCTGGCGGCGGGGCTGTCGAGCGTGTCTTAGGAGACTCGAATTAGCTAGAGGTGCGCTAGCGCTACCTGCAGGGCGGCGGCGAGAAACATCACGGCGACTCCAACGAGGGTCCCGACGACCTCGAAACGCCTAACTCGATCAGGAGCCATTTCGCCGCTGCGTCGCTCACGCTGGACCACCAGCCCCTTGGCGCCCGTTACCCCGAGGAGCGCCCCGAACGCGAGGTACTGCAGTAGCGGGGGCACGAAGGGGAAGAGAAGGTCGAGAACGAAAATGGTTCCGACGACGGGCAGCATCCAGTCGCCGAGGCTGCGAGAGCGCCGAACTCGCCCCCCACGCAAGCGCCGAGCGCCGCTACGCGCGGAAGAACCCGCTCGATCCCACGCCACGGCATGGGCGTTTCTGCCGACAAAAAGTTTCATTGGGACCGATAGTACTCTGAGCGGCGGAGCGATGTCGGGAGGGCGGCTAGATGTGCAGCTCGAACTCGTGCTCGCCGACGCGGACGTCGTTGCCGGGCTCGAAGCCGGCCTTGGTGAGGGCGGCGATCACGCCCATCTCGCCGAGCCGCTGCTCGAGGTAGGCGAGCGCCTCCTCGTTCTTCAGGTCGTGGCGCTCGAAGAGCAGCTCGACACCGCGGCCAAGGATGCGGAAGCCGCCGTCGTCCTCCTGCTCGACCCAGTAGCCGCCCTCGCCGACCGGCCGGTAGACCCGGTGCTCGGCCTCGAACTCGGCCTCCGGCGCGGCCGCGCCGACCGGCACGGCGCCGGCTGGAGCGACGGCGTCGAGCTCGGCGAGGATCCGCTGCCGCAGCTCGTCGAGGCCCTCGCGGGTCGCGGCAGAGGCGGCGAGCACGCCAAGGACGCCGTCGTCTACGCCCCGATCCGACTGCGCCCCCTCGGCGGGATCGCCAACCTGGCCGGCACCGAGGCGCTCCCGCCACTCCACGAGGGCCGCCTCGACGTCCTCGGGCGGAAGCAGGTCCCGCTTGCTCAACATGACCAGCTCCGGCAGCTGCTCCAGCCCGGCCCCGTGCGCCGCCAGCTCCGCCCGCACCGTCGCGTAGTTCTCTTCGGGGGTCCCTTCTTCCGGAGCCAGGTCGACCAGATGCACGAGCATCGAGCAGCGCTCGACGTGCGCCAAGAACTCGTGCCCCAGCCCGGCTCCGTCCGCGGCCCCTTCGATCAGTCCCGGGATGTCCGCCACGACCGCCTGCCGATCCTCGCCTTCGATCGTCCCCAACACCGGCGACAGCGTCGTGAACGGGTAGTCCCCCACCTTCGGCGCCGCCCTCGTCAGCCGCCCCAGCATCGAGGACTTCCCGGCGTTGGGCAGTCCCACGAGCCCGACGTCGGCGAGCAGCTTCAGCCGCAGCTCGATCCACCCCTCCTCGCCCTTCGTCCCCTTCTCGGCGAACCGCGGCGCCTGCCGGGTCGAGTGGGCAAACCGCTTGTTCCCGTGTCCGCCACGACCGCCATGAGCAACGACCGCCGTCTGCCCCGGCGTGACCAGATCGATCGCGCTCCCGTCCACCGCTTCCGCCTGCGTCCCCGGCGGCACCAGGATCTCCAGGTCCTCGCCCCGAGCCCCATGCCGGTTCGACCCTTCCCCATTGCGCCCCCGCTGCGCCCGAAAGTGCTTGCTCCCCCTCTGCGCACCGAGGTCCCTGCGCGACAGATCGCAAACCAGCACCACGTCCCCGCCGTGCCCCCCATCGCCACCGT